>PGXY01000003.1:358328-682795 GCA_002839375.1 Spirochaetae bacterium HGW-Spirochaetae-1
ATAATATTTTATTGATGACAACAAAATAACCCTTCAGTATATTATCAAAATGGTGCCCTGCTTCTCCGAAAAGGCCCTTTGTCATGTAAAATCGAATTCCCATACAGGTCTAAATGTTTAAAGAGATCCAATCATATTTTCTTCACCGTTATAACGAAAGCGATCTGCTTTTAAAAGAAAAGTCGTTGATGTTGTATTTAATTAACCTCTTCATCATCTTCTTTGTTCTGCCGGCCTTGATCGCCTATTTAAAGTTCAGCGGAAATAAATGGGATTTCATCTTTTTCCCACTGACGGCATACCTGTGCATAACAATCGTTTTAGCCATCCTGCGGAAGGGACATTATTTTCTGGCAGTACAGCTCATGCTTATATTTCTTTTCACCACGGTATGGGCATATACATTTAAGATCCTCGACGAGGACAGGAATCTCTATGAAAAGCTGGTGGGGCTATTCGTTAACCTTCTTATTTCAATGACAATACCCCTGATCCTGATCCGTCGCTTTGGAATTATAGTGCTGTACTCCGGTGTCAACATTGTTACCCTGACGGTATACTTCTATCTTTTGAATCAAAAGAACATCCTTCCGCCGGGGATGGCACTCAATTATTCCATTTTTTTCAGTTTGATATTTATCATTATCAATCTCGTTTCATTTATCATTTTTTATTCCTACAGACGCACCTTCGACAAGTTCAGTGTCTATGAGCAGGAAATCCAGGTCCAGAATGAGGAACTGCTAGCATCAAATGAAGAGTTCGAAGCCATGAATGAAGAACTGCTGGGGTCGCAGAATGAATTGATGCTGAGTGAAAAACGATATCGCGGTCTCTATGATAACGCCCTGGCCGGTATTATCTCCATACAGGAGCCCGATGGAATAATCCTGAAAATCAATGAAACGGGAAAACACATGCTGGGCTATGACGTGAAAGACGAGATTGAAAATAAACTGAAAATGACTGACGTATACGCCAATCCCGAACACCGCGAGAGAATACTGACCCATCTTATCCAGAACGGAAAAATATCATCGGTGGAAGTCCAGTACCGTAAAAAAGATAACTCCCTCATTTGGGCGGAAATTTCGGCCAGGCTTGTCAATCCCGGCAACCGCGTCGAGGCCGTATTCACCGATGTTACAAAACGTAAGGAAACCGAGGAAAGTCTCCACCGCTTGACCTTTTACGATCAGCTCACGAGCCTTCCCAACCGAAACATGTTTGCAGGAAAACTCAAGGAAGAGATCGTTAAATCACGCAGAAAGAATAAGGAAAATATTTTCGCTGTCATGTACATCGATATTGACAAGTTTAAAAATATCAACGAGATACACGGTCCCCTCTTCGGCGATGAAGTCCTTCTGTATACGGCGAAAAAACTAAAAAATCTCATCAGGGGGGACGACTTCCTGTCACGCATAGAACGGGACCGCTTCATGATCCTTTTTTCCGACATAGGCACCACGGATGGAATCATTGAAATCGTGAGAAAAGTTTTTGAACTCTTCACGGTTCCCTTTCCCATCAGCAACACTGAGATCAGCATCTCCATATCCATTGGGGTCTGTCTCTATCCCCATGACGGCGCAACGGCCGAAGAGCTCATGAAAAACAGTGAACGTGCGCTCCTCACGGCAAAGAAGGACGGGAATGCCACCTATCATCTCTACGATGCTGCACTGAACGAAAGACTTTTAAACAATCTCAGGCTCGAATTTGAACTGAGCAATGCAGTTCATGGTGAGGAGTTTTTTTGTCACTATCAGCCCAAGCTCACCATGGATAACCATATCATAGGAATGGAGGCCCTTATCCGCTGGAAGTCTCCCGTCCACGGGATAATGTACCCAAGCCATTTCATACCGCTGCTGGAGAAAAACGGCCTGATCATGGAGGCCGGAAGAATGGTCCTGGAGATGTCGTGCCGCCAGGCGAAACAGTGGTACGACGACGGATTCGATTCCCTGGTCGTAGCCGTCAATATCTCTCCCCTTCAGTTCCGCCAGCCCGATCTCCTGGAAACCATCAGGGAGGTTCTCGAAGACACGGGCCTTGACCCGAATCTGCTTGAGCTGGAAATCACCGAATCGAGCATTATGCAGAACGAAGATGAAAGCATCGAAAAACTGCAGGCCATCCGCAACCTGGGCATATCGATATCCATAGACGATTTCGGCACGGGCTACTCCTCCCTGAGCAAGCTAAAGGACTATCCCATAAACGTGCTGAAAATAGACAAGTCATTCATCGACACAATCCCCCTGGATGTGAAATCATCCACTATCGCCGCCACGGTGATAGAACTGGCCCACAACCTGGGATTCAAGGTCGTAGCCGAGGGAATAGAAAAGCAGGAACAACTCGACTTCCTGCAGAAGAACCATTGTGACCAGTACCAGGGATTTCTTTTCAGCAAGCCCGTTCCGCCCGAAGAGTTTACTGAACTGCTTAAGAAACATTTCCGGGGGCGGTAGATGGCAGGGGTCGCCTTCCTGGCGAGGGTTTGACCTTGATCAAAGGCCGGTGATGTAATCCCCGAGCGTCCGGGATCTGCCGGTTAGGGGGTGCTTGCACGAGCACCCCCTAACGACCCCCGCGTGCTCCTCAAGCGCCGGAGCGGCTTAGCGGCTCATACGCCGCCGAGGCTTACTTTATTGTTTGCAGAATTTTACCGGGAAAGCAATTTATTGCAGGCATAAATCTCCGGTTATCAACCCGTTACATGAATCACCGGTGGCGGTCTCGCAACGGCCATCGTGGCCGACTCGCCCGGGCCTCCATCGTGCCGGCCTTTCTACTTGATACAGATTGCAGTATAAACTATATGCACAACCCCTCTTTCAGACATGAAAATGTAATTGACGCGACAATATTTTGATGCTTTTATAACTCAGAAAAAGCAATTGAAAAATCAGGGCTGATTAATAATGAAAAATTATCTCTTTGAGGTTACAACTCCCTTAGAATTTATTATCCACACGACGTACGACTATTGGGAAAAACTAATCTTTAAACATCCGGGACTTGAAGGATTCCTTGTTACTGCGTATATTACAGACAAGATCAAAGAAGGTGAAATCATATGGCGGAAATAAAAGTATACTACGAGCAGGAAACCGAACTCATGACCATTTTCTGGCAGCCGCCGCGAAAGAACCAGATCTGTTCCGAACTGGATGACGGCATTATTCTCATCAAGGACGCAGCGACTAATGAACCGATCGGTATTGAGTTACTTTCCTACAAACCGGAGGATAACCGCATAAGCGGCATTTCTCTGCAAATCGACAAGGTTTCTGCTTAATGCCTTCTATTTTACTAAAGTGAGATTTAACACAGGAAGTACAAAAAGTTTCAGGCCGGGATTTTTTTGAACATCGAACTTTCTTTACCGAAATCTCTGGTGCGGGGTCCGGGGGTTTGTTGTTTTTCAAGATTATATTGGATGGCAATAAAATTTAGATCTATTCTATTTTGTAATTACTTTCCTCAACAATCGTATAAAATTATATTGTGTCAAAGTACAAATTAATAAAATTCCTACATATACTAACAACCTATATTGTACGGTATTTGGAAAAATTATTAATCGATAATAGAATAATATTATAAATACAATAGTAAATCCAGATTTGATCGAAATAATTAAAAACATAAAATGTGATCTTCTTAAAATATAAAATCCTATATATGTAGTTATAAATGCCGAAATACCAACACATAAACCTGTTATTCCGTACATTCTACCAATAATTTGAGGAACAATAATATTTTTATGATGAAATACTCCAGTAATTATTGCATCCCAACTTGAAACTACTAAGAAAGGAAAAAAATAAAAATAGAATATGCTTTTTTCAAATAAAGTGTTCATTTGGGCCTTTCTCAATTTTTTTCAACATCATATTAAGCACATTTTCGCATTTCATCTCTCTTGGGACTCACATTCCCCATTGTTGAATGTCGCCTGAACCTGTTATAAAAGATTTTGATGTATTCAAAAATATCACGTTTCACATCTTCCCAGTACAGTACTCCCTGGTAAATATTAATTCGGTTTTTAAGGTGCTGAAAACAAATTCAGCACAGGCATTATCCCAGCAATCTCCTTTAGGACTCATACTTGAAAGAAACTTGTAACGATCAAGCAAGAGTCAAAACTCATCGCTCGCATATTTAGAACCCTTGTCGGAATGAAAGATCAATCCTGCCCACTGACTATGTGAGCGCTACAGGCCATATGTTTCAGACTACTGTCAGGTCAATACCATCACTGTTCACATTACTGTTCATTTTTTTCCAGAAAATTAACTGCTTCTATTCTATTCTCATTTTTTGCAATATCTAACGCTGATTTCCCATCAAAATTTTTTTGTTTTATATCCGCACCTGCATTGTATAACAACCTCATTATATTAACATTATCCTTTCTAGCAGCAAGCATGAATGCCGTTCCATTTTCCGTAACTTGATTCACATTAACATTACCAGCGATTAATTCTTTTATTGCATTAATATTCTGGCATACTACTGCTATCATTAATGGAGTAAAGCCTGTTTCATCGATAATATTTAAGTCAGCTTTAGAAGCTAATAATAATTTTAAAGCGTTATGTTGATCATGCTCGATTGCAGTATATATTGGAGTTTTACCCAATAATCCTTTAATATTTATATCATAATTTTTATTTAATAAATATTCAATTATATTAATATTTCCACTCCTTACTGCCGTATGTAGAGGAGTTTCTTCAAGATTATTTCTTAAATATTTATTAGCACTATTTTTAATTAGCAATTTAACAAATTCAATTTTTCCTTTTTCACATGCAAAATGTAAGGGAGTATCATTACTATCATTTAAAGAATTAATATCAGCGCCTTTATTTATCAATATCTTTGCAATATCAATCCTGTCAAACGCGATAGATAAATGCAATAATGAATAATTAAAATAATTCTTCGCATTAATACTCAAACCACTATTTAATTCTCTTTTAAAATCACTCTCACTAAAATTTTTTACTATACCATCAATAGTTTTTTCTTTATTGCAAGAAAGAACTAAGATTACTAAAATTATTATTATTTTTTTCAATTTTTTATCCTTCTTTTCATGTACAGAAAAAATTAATCCGGCCACACAATAAGTGATCTGTATTAGTTGATTATTTTCTCTTAAAAGTACATAGATGCGCAGGTTGTTTCGTGTCCCACCGAATCCTTAAAAATAATCAGATTCATCTTCACACTTAAGCCAGATCGTCACAAGCGAAAGAAATACAACCAACACCCCGGCCTGTCAAGCAGTATAGCACTCCTCCGTTGTTCC
Source organism: Spirochaetae bacterium HGW-Spirochaetae-1 (assembly GCA_002839375.1). Lineage (NCBI taxonomy): Bacteria > Pseudomonadati > Spirochaetota > Spirochaetae bacterium HGW-Spirochaetae-1. The sequence goes on from PGXY01000003.1 coordinate 363,667, forward strand.
TCCTATGCTGGTTTGAAATATCCACCACCGATGATCCCGGCCAAAACCGTCACTGCATAAAGAAAGCGTGACAGGATGTCACGCGCGTGGCGAGCCGGTCACGATGACCGTTGCGAGCCGTCGGAATATGTTTTGGCCGAATCATGGTATGAATAAGTTCATTTCAATAAAGATTTCGATATCGAACCAATTTTTTCTACGGAAGATAAGCCCAGCGGCGCATGAGCTGCCAAGCCGCTCCGGCGACTGAGGAGCACGCGGGGGTCGTTAGGGGGTGGTCGTGCCAACTACCCCCTAACACGGCCGGTTCTGGCCTCCCGGAACACTCTACCCGGCCTGAGGACCCAGGCCACAACTCCGCCCTGTACCGGGCGCTTCTTATATCATAGCCAGGCAGACGATAGCTGCCGCAATCCCCTCCGGGCAGTTGTACATAAAAAAAGGGCAACCCTTTTGGGACACCCTCTATATTAATCTAAAAAACGTAAATATGTATTTTCATTATGCCGTGGTGGCAGGTTTGAAACCTGCCGCTACGATAGTAAAATCTATACCTTCATCTTCCCGGGACTCTTCTTAACCTTCTTCAAGTCAAGGGGAGTTCCCTCCCAGGCGGCTTCAAGCACCATCATGGCATCATCGTAGGTGAGCTCCTCGGGGTTGTACACGATACTGCCGTCACCCATGGCCGTTTTGGCAATGGCGGAAAGCATGTCCTTCGGCACTACCTGATTCCCGCTGCGATCCGTGATTTCCTTGAGGCATCGGGCATGCCTCCCGCCCGTGGCGTCATAGAGGGACTGGTTGAGGCCGCGGATGTATTCAATGGCTTTCAGGGGGCGATCCTTCTCGGACGTCGCTGCATAGACCTCGTCGCCGGCCAGGGCCCAGAGGAGATGCCCCGTATATTTTCCCGATTTGTGCAGGTTATACTCCAGGCCGTACGGCAGCAGAATGGACATACACATACCGTGGGGAACATGGCATACGGCGCCCACGGAATGGCCCAGGGTATGGACCATGCCCACCATTGAATTGGAGAAGGCCATTCCGGCCAGGTTCGCCCCGTTGGCCAGGGCCAGGCGGCCGTTCAGGTCGTTGGGTTTTTTGACGACACCAAGAATATTCCTGCTTATATCGCGTATGGCGATAAGAGCCGTGGTGTCGCTGATGGGGTTTTTCCCGAGACAGGTATAGGCCTCGCAGGCGTGCGTCAGGGCGTCCATGCCCGTAGGCGCCGTCAGGAAGGGCGGCAGGGTTTTCGTCATGCGCGAATCCAGGATTGCCACATCGGGCAGCAGGTAATACGAAACAAAGAGCATTTTAAGGTTCTTCACATGGTCTGCGATAACTGCCACGACCGTTACCTCGGAACCTGTCCCCGATGTGGTAGGCACGGCGATGAGGGGTTTGAGCTTCTTATTGATGGCGCCGGCTCCGCTGTATTTCATAAGGTTATCGTCATCATAGGAGACAAGGATATTAACACCCTTTGCAGTGTCAATGGCCGATCCGCCGCCCACGACAATAATGGAATCACACTTGTTTTTGTGGTATATACCGGCCAGTTTATTGACCACGGTAAGGTCCGAATCGGGGGGAACTTCATCATTTACGGCCCCGATGGTTACTTTGGAACCCTTTACCTTCACGGCCTTCTCAACAAGCTTTATAAGCCCCGCCTGTGAAACGCCCTTGTCGGTAATTATCATGGGTCTTGCCGCGCTCAGTCTCGATAGAATCTCCGGTATCTTTTCCAGGGCCTTGTGCCCCGATATGGTTTTAACTCGATTGCAGAATTCATAATATACTGGTAAATCCATGTTTAACTCCTTTCCATTTTTTAATTGGTGCAGCCGGTGTTCATGCCGCCGCTCCTTCTATCCCGTGATCAGGCGGGCATAGATGAGGATACGGCCCACCCATTTACGCAGGGGAGAAAACTCCGACCACGAGGGATAGCGTTTCACCGCCAGCTTGGTGATCACCTTGGGAAGCAGATAGGTCTCGATCCTGTTCAGGACCCTCACAATGGCCAGGGACTGGGGCAGATTGCCGTCGACAAAATACCGGTCCCTGGCAAAGGCCACGGTGGTGGATTCCTGGAAGGTGAGAACCAGGATAGCCGCCTCGATATTCTTGAAGTTCATTTTCAACGGTATCCGCTTGCCCACGGGATTCATTCCCATGAACTTGACCTGTTTCTTTTCATTCTTTCCCACGACCATGTACGGTCCATGGGGGTGAACTCCCAGGTAGAAGGCGAAATCATCGGGGAGCTCATCGAACTCTTTCTTTATATCCCGATCTATCTTTGCCCCCACCTGGATGGCCCTTCCCACGATCCATAAAAGGATGATGAGATATATTCGCTTTATGTATTTTTTCTTTGGTGAAAAATCCTGACAATTGCATGTTTTCATCGTATCACTCCTTGTTTATTCTCTGACGCCGTTTACTACAGGGCCTTGTTCATGATTGCCATGCAATCCTGTGCCTTCACTTTACCACCAGCCGTTATAGCGGCGTCCCCGGCGGCCTTTTCCATCCGATAGGCGGGAATATTCAGCTCCTTAAGACCCCGCGGCATGGCCTTTGCGCAGGCCTTCTGCAGGGCCCGTATCTTTTGAATGGATTTCTCCGCCTTGTCCGCATCGGATACGCGGCACGATTCGTCAAAGCCTATGAGGGCCATGAGCAGGTCCTGGCGGATGTTTTCTTTTTTTGCCAGCTTGTATTCCAGACTGGCGGAAAGGAGAAGTCCCATGAGCATCCCTTCGTTATGGCCCGTTTCAAGGGCCAGGGCCCTGGCCAGGTTGTGAACGATACCGGCCGGCGCATTGGCATAGGCGATGTTTGCAGCCACCGAGGCATTGGCGAGAGCCATGAGTGCTTTATTGTTGCGCGGTTTTTTCACCACTACGGGAAGATGATCGCTGATATAGCGAATTGCCGCCAGGGCATACGCATCGGTCATGGGATTGTTTACCGGTTCCTGGCATGCCTCTATGGCATGAGTCAGTGCCGCCATGGCGGAATTCACGGCATCACCGGGAGCCTGTTTCAGCATCATGCGGTTGTCGATGCATATGATATCGGGAAAAAGAAAATCCGATTTATAAACCCGGTTATCGATCAGCGCCTTGTTACCCGCTTCATAACCGGAAAGCGACGCCGTGACAACGGCCGCAAAGGGCCGCAGGTTTCCCGCAACCCGGTCCTCGCCGGCCAGGCTGGCCAGGGAAGCCTTTTCAGTTACGGCCATATTGATGCCCCTGGCGAGATCCATGATTGAACCGCTTCCCAGGGCTATTATGGAGTCACATTCCTTCCATCGGAAAAGCGCAGCTCCTTTTTCAATGAGCGAGGCGCTGACGGTGGAGGTCGCTCCGTCAAATACAGCGCCGATGGTCAGCGTGGATTCATAAAATGCTTTAATGAGTTTTTGCAAAAGGCCCGAGTCCACCACAGACCTGCTGGTAACAATCATGGGCCGGTGAACGCCCATTCCGGCAAACTCCAGGGGGATATTCTCCATACCCTTTTTGCCGGAAATTATTTTGGCCTGGCTGAAAAATTCAAAAAAATTTGGTGCCTTCATAAAATCTCCTCTTACGTGTTTTTTCGTACAATCCCATTTTTATATTCAGGACTGCTGTATATATATTGTAATCCCGGTGATATAACCAGGTTATTCGTACATGATCCGGAGTATACATACGACAGAAAACGCGCTCTTTGTTTTTCGCAAGAACCCGGTTCCGGTTATTTATTTGAGACTGAAACGGTTCGGGCAATGATGATATTTACTAACCAGCATTATACCTGTTTTAAATAAAAATCAAGCAGATAACATATTTTTTATTCCACATAAGATATACCGCAAGTACATGTTATTAAATAGAGGGAAAGCCCGAAAATTGCAAGAACAAAAATATACTTTTCATATATCGATTCGGGTTTTTATGAATTTATCCAGGGGATGAAGATAGAGATACGGAAGGAATGAAATGCATATAAAAAAGGGCGTCCCGCCCATCAGGTATGCGGAACGCCCCGTTTGTAAAATGCGCATACTCAGTTATTTACATAAACGGCGTCGATGGAGTCCTGGTATTTTTTCAGGACCTCGCGGCGCTTTAATTTCAATGTCTGCGTGAGCATGCCGTTTTCCACGGAAAAGCCCTCGCTGAGGATGATAAATCTTTTGGGGATTTCATAGTTGCCGAATTTCCCATCGAGCTGCTTCCTTATAGCCGTCTCTATGAGATCGATGATCCGCTTGTCCTGCACCATGGCCGCATGATCAAGGGGGATGTCCTTATCACGGACGTATTTATCCATGACGACAAAATCGGGATAGATGAGACAGACCGTGAAGAGCTTATTGAGACCATAGATCATGGCCTGCTCCACATAGGGGATGAGCTTTATCTCCTCCTCTATGGCGGCGGGAAAAACAAACTTGCCGTTTTCCAGTTTAAACTGCTCCTTGATCCGGCCCGTGATGAAGAGATACCCATCCTGGTCCACGAAGGCCCGGTCGCCGGTACGCAGTCCACCGTCGGCGGTCATGGTCTCGGTCGTGGCCTCGGGCTTGTTGTGATAGCCCTTCATGACATTGGGACCGTATACGATGAGCTCGCCGTCCTTGCTGTTTTCGCCGGTCTCTGATCTGTCAATGACCAGGGTTACCTTGTCAATGGCCCGGCCGCAGCTGCCGATTTTAAATCCGTCAGGGGCGTTGACGGACCCGGCCGGTGTTATCTCCGTCATACCCCAGCATTCATACACGGGGATGCCGATATCAAAAAAGAATTCGGCGATATGGGGGCTCAAAGCCGCGCTGGAGCTTATGGCATGTTTCATGCAGCCGCCGAATTTCAGGCGGATTTTCGAGAATACGATCTTGTCGGCGATGGCGAATTTGATATTCGTTCCCAGGCTGGATTTTCCCCGTGCAGCCAGGGCCCGGCGTTTCTTGCCGGCCTTGACTCCCATATCGAAAAGGAACTTGGCCAGGCCGCCGTCCTCGTTCATCTTGGCATTGAGACCGTCGTAAACCCGGTTGAATATTCGGGGCACAGCCACGAGCATGGTAGGCTTCACCAGGGCCAGGTCATCCACGATGGTCGTGGGGCTTTCGGCAAAACCCGTAGATCCGCCGAAGCGCATGACCGTATGAAGTTCCGCTGTCTGCCCGTAGGAATGGGCCCAGGGAAGGAAGGAGAGCGTAATATCCTCCTTATCAAGAACATGAAATATCTTGATGATGGCATGAACGTTGCTGCTGAAGTTGCCATGGGTGAGAAGCACGCCTTTAGGGTCTCCCGTGGTACCCGACGTGTAGATGAGTCCGGCAACATCTTCGGGAGCGGGATAAACGGTCTTCACGGGATTCTGTTTCCCTTTATCCTCCAGGTCCCTCATGGACCCGGGGCCTTCGCCGTCGATAAGGATGATATGCTCAAGAGTAGCGATCTCCTTTGTCCAGTTCTTCACCTTTTCATAAATCCCCTGGTCGGAAACAAGAAGGACTTTCACGGTGCTGTCGGTAATGATATACTGCCATATTTTCTCCAGTTCAGCCTTGTACATGGGAACGAATCGGGCTGCCAGGCCGTAGGTTGCATAACAGGAAACCGCCCAGGCCACACTGTTATTATCGATGATGCCCACGGCATCGCCTTTTTTCACTCCCAGTCCTGCCAGACCGGCCCTGAGATTGTCAACCCTTGCAGCTGTTTCTCCGTAGGTTACCCAATCATACCCGGTCTTTTCTTTGTTTTTTGTTCCGAGCCAGTTTCGGTCGGCGAATTTCGCCACGCTTTCTTCGAACATTTCCACGAGATTATCGGGCTTGTCCAGTACATAGTTACCCATTGATTTACCCCTTCTATTTTTAGTTATTATTTCTGCCAACAAGAAATGAGCGGATGCTCAGTTGTGTCAATATTGAACAACGGGAATAAACATAGCAAGATATTTTTAACTTTGCTATACATTTTTTACTGATGTTCACCTTCCCTGCACCTGCCGATAACAGGGGTCAGAGCCTCCCTGTAAGAAATTATCTCCCGATAGAGTCAGAGCCCCATTTCCCTTGCAGAAAATCCTTTTTATGAGGCTCTGACCCCCTTTCACGCGGACCAAATTAACCTCACGGCAGACCTTTTTCCAATTGACAAGTAACCCGTGGAATTGCCACTGTACAAATTCCGGCATGTTTTCCCCTTTATTTTCCCGGAGGAAAGACTGCCGGCCGCTGGAAAAAAAACGGCGCAAAACCACGGTCTGCACCAGGCCATTTTTGAAGCAGGAGAAACAAATGAGCATGAAAAAAATTGCCGTACTCCCGGGAGACGGAATCGGCCCCGAAGTCATGAAGGAAGCGCTGAAAGTGCTTGATACGATCGCTAAAAAGGAGGATATCTCCTTCTCATATACCCAGGCCCATGTGGGAGGGGCCGCCATTGACAATCACGGCGAGGCACTGCCCCAGTCCACCATCGATACCTGCAGGGCGGCCAAGGCCATCCTCTTCGGTTCCGTGGGCGGCCCGAAATGGGAAAGCCTGCCGCCGGAGAAACAGCCTGAACGGGGCGCCCTGCTCCCCCTGAGAAAAATGTTCAACCTCTATGCGAATCTACGGCCCGCCATAGTCTTCAAAGAGCTCAGGGACGCCTCACCCCTGAAATCATCCATTATCGGTGACGGCTTCGATATCATGATAATCCGGGAACTGACGGGCGGCATTTATTTCGGCCAGCCCAAGGGACGGGAAGGCGACAAGGGCTTCGACACCCTGGTTTACACGAAGCCAGAGATCGAGCGCATCGCCCGCGTGGCCTTTGAAACGGCGCGCAAGCGGAACAAAAAGGTCACTTCGATAGACAAGGCCAATGTATTGGCCACCATGGTCCTGTGGCGCGAGGTAGTCATTGAAATAGCAAAAGAATATCCCGATGTGGCTTTGAACCATATGTACGTCGACAACGCCGCCATGCAACTTGTGCGCAATCCCCGGCAGTTCGATGTGATGCTCTGCGACAATATGTTCGGCGACATTCTCTCCGACGAGGCTTCCATGATCACGGGCTCCCTGGGAATGCTGCCCTCGGCTTCCCTTTCCGAAGGGACCTTCGGCCTTTATGAGCCGTCGGGCGGATCGGCCCCGGACATTGCCGGCAAGGGTATAGCTAATCCCATCGCCCAGATTCTTTCTGCTGCCATGATGCTGAAATACAGTTTCGGCCTTGACAGTGCCTACGACAGGATATACGGCGCCATCGAGAACGTACTGGCCGAAGGATACCGCACCATTGACATCATGAGTGAAGGGAAAAAACAGGTAGGCACGGCAGAGATGGGTGTCCTCATCGTTTCGAAGCTGTAAACCGGAATGGAAAGGGCCCGGAGGTTTGTCCGGCGCCCTCCCTGCATCAGCTCCCCACCTTCTGCGTCAGTTCCACGGATATCTGGGCGAGTTCCACGGACTTATCCGTCAATTCCATTGTTACCGATGTATTTGACTGGAGGAGCTGATTGATATTGGATATCCTTCCAGCTATATCCTTTACGGCGCTATCCTGCTTCGAAGTATCCTCGCGTATAACGACAGAACGATTCTTCAGGTCATCTATCATCTGCACGATTTCATTCTTGATCTTTTCCTGGTTATCGATATGGCTGAATATTTCCCGCGACCGGTCCTCGAGATTATTGATGGTCTTGAATATCTGGCTGATGAGTTCCACGATAACCTGGATGCTCTGACGTCCTTCTTCGGCGCCCCGGGTATTGTTGTTTATATGTTCCTTTATTTCCTTGAGATTGTTCACCGATTGTTCCGAGAGCTTGTTCACCTCATCGGCCACAACGGCGAAACCACGGCCGTGCTCGCCGGCCCGGGCTGCCTCTATGGAGGCGTTAAGCGCCAGGAGCTGTATCTTGTCAAAGAGATCCTCTATCATGACCATTATCGACGAGAGACGGTTCGAGCTCTCGATGAGAGACTGGGAGTTCCTGTTTATATGATTCACCGCCTCCTCGCCCTGGCGCGCCAGGTCCACCATGCTGCCGAAGGCACCGGCCACATCCCCGGACCTCTGCTTCAATGAATCCGTCTCATTGGAAAGCGATGCCATTCTTTCGATGACGCTCATGAGGGCACTGTACTGTCCCTCGATATTGCCGCTTATGTTGGCCACTCCCGCGGCCACATCGGCCGTAGAGCCGTCGATCTCCGCAGCAAAGCGCGCCTGTTCCTCCATGTTACCGGAAAAGTTTTTAGTCCTTTCCGATATCCACTCGGCGAACGATGATATTTTCTGGGCTATTTCACTGATTATGGTATGAAGACCCCGCAGTTCCTTGAACTGGGAATCGTTGCGCTCCTTTTCCTCGTTTACCATTTTAATTGAATTCTGCAGCACCGTTATACTGAAAAGGCTGATGAAATAAGCAAGGAAGAGCGCGACAAGACTGTCAACCAGGCCGGCTTTCAAAATGGTTTTAACGAGGGGATCAGCAACATCTTTGTGCATGAGAAAATAGACGACATTGCCGATGCACTGTATACCCATTACCACCGTTGATACAAAAAGCGTCGTGAAGACTGAAGCGAAGATGAGGGTTACAAACATGAAGTAGATCATGGTGCTGTAAGCCAGATGAGGTTCCTTGGTAAACAGCATGAGGGTGACGACAAAAACGCAGGCGAAGACATAGACATAGGCCGCCATCTCGGATTTTCCTATTCTCAGCAGGACCAGTGTAAACAGAGATGCCAGCGACACGAGAAAGGCTGACTTAAAAAAATCAATGCCCCGTTCCACGCTGATCATAAATGATGCGACAGCCCCCGCATTGAGAGCAATTATAAGCAAAAGGGCGAAGAACATGACCAGCCCGGCCTTTTTTCGTACCAGGTAATCACTCTCATCATATTTCTTTAAAAAATATCGTGAAAAGGGATTTGCCATGACATAACCTCAACATTTTGCATTTCGTTATGATGACCATCCTCAACATATATATATTTATGTCAACTTCTATCACGAAATTTTACTGATGCAACGGGTCCATCCGGAGTACATGCACAAATAAGTATTTGACATTTTACATTGCTATGCCTGTCATCGGGTAAATCCGAAAAGAAAAGAAAGATAATTATTTCAAAATTTAATTCGGGATGGAGTTACCACCGTGTCATACGTTCAGTGGACAGCGCTGATAATATTCGTCATCACCTACACGGGGATAATCTTCACCCGCCTTCCCGGCGTCAACATGGACCGTCCATCGGCGGCCTTTTTCGGCGCCGTGCTCATGATCCTGACGGGAATCCTTTCCTTTGAAGAGGCCGTGGCAGCCATTGACTTCAACACCATTGCCCTCCTTTTAGGCATGATGATTATCATCGTCACACTGGAACTTGACGGCTTCTTCGCCCTCATAGCACAGAAAACCACGGCCATGTCGGAGAACCAGTTTCGGCTCCTCGTCATCATTGTCTTTGCCACGGGAATATCCAGCGCCTTCCTGGTGAATGATGCCGTGGTTCTCCTCTTTACGCCCGTCATAATAAGGATATGCCGCTCATCGGGCCTGAGCCCTATACCCTACCTCATCGCCGAAATCCTGGCATCCAACACAGGAAGCGCCATGACCATTACGGGGAATCCCCAGAACATGCTCATCGGCATAAACTCCGGCATTCCTTACGCAACGTTCCTTTTTCTACTGCTTCCCGTTTCACTTATCGGCATGGTCATCATTGTTTTTGTCATCAAGCTCCTCTACCCGGAAAATTTCAGCCACCGCGACAGGATCGTATTCCGGGAGGAGCCCCGGCAATATAACTATGCATCGATGAAATTCTCTGTTCCCGTTTTCATCCTGGTGACATTCCTCTTTTTCATCAATCACCGTATCGGACTGTCCATCCCCATCATAGCTCTCTGCGGCGCTTCCCTGATCCTGCTCCTGGGGAAATTACGGCCATCAGAAATCATCAAAGAAGTTGACTGGGTCCTCCTTCTTTTTTTCGCATCCCTTTTCATTGTTGTCCGCGGTATTGAAAAAACCGGGCTCATTGCCGGATTCATCGACGCGAAACTCCTCACACCCGATCTCCGTGGCATCGGCATTCTGCATGGCATAAGCCTGGTCCTTTCCCAGATCGTAAGCAATGTTCCATACACCGTAGTCATGCTCCCCTTCATGAAAAGCAGCGACAGCCCCACGCTCTGGCTTGCCCTGGCCTCGGCTTCAACCCTGGCGGGGAATGCCACGATCATCGGGGCCATGGCCAATCTCATCGTCATAGAATCGGCCCGGTCCCTGGACGTGAAAATCGGGTTCAGGGAATTTTTCAAGGCCGGCATTATCGTGACCATACTCACACTTGTGCTTTCAGTGTTCATGCTCCAGACCTGGCATGCTGCTGGTATCATAGGTTAAAGACACCGAAAAACACTTCCGTAGAATCTCTCATTCTATCATGTCATGCGTCACCCTATCATAAATATTCTTAAAAAGTGCATGACAACTGACGATACCTGTTCTATAATTATAAACAACCTTCTCCTTTCAACTCATTAATATTGAGGTATCACCATGAACAAGCAGGCAAAAAAATTTTTCTTTTCGATGGAAGCACGACAGAATCTTGTCACCTACATATTAGCAGTACCGCTGGCTGTATATATAGCCGTGATCTGCGGCGATGTGCGCGGCGATAAACTCATGGCCATATTCCTTGGCATTCTCATCAGTGCCGGTCCCGTGCTTGCCGTGGGGATCATGATAAATTACCTGCGTCTCAAGAAGCCCCTCACCATAATATTCGATGAAAATTCAAATGATGCCGATCTGAAATGGGCCCATGAAATCCTGCTCCGCGAGCCCGTGCAGCAGGCCCTGAGCATAACAATCCGATGGGTCATCAATCCAACGCTTGCCGTAATGGTCGGACATTTATTCGTTCCCATGGAAGCGCTGCAATACTATGCAATTTTCATTGTACTCCTGGTCATCGTGCCCCCGGGATACGTGTACTCCTATTTTATAGCAGAGAAGGAATTTGCCCGTCTTCTCGATACACCCAGAATCGCCGCTTTGAACTGTGAGACTTCCACCCGGTTTTCACTGAGGGTCAAGATCGCAATATCGCTCTTCACCATGTCTTTTTCTCCATCTATGGCTTTCGGCTTCATCATCCTGGAAATGAACCATAATATGGTTCATTTCGAGAACATCGGTCTCCATGTGATCGTCATCGCGACACTTCTTCTTCTCAACCTTGTCTACATTGCCCATGTTTTCTCATCCTCGGTGCAAAGGACCTTCGAGCATACGCGTACCGGCATAAACCGGATCGTCGATGGAAATCTTAATATCTCAGTACCGGTAACAACACGGGATGAAATGGGCTCCATGAATAATTATCTCAACAACCTCATCGCCGTGCTCAATAAAATCATCTCGGGAATCGACGGGGAAGCGAAAAATCTTAGCATTGATTCCCGGAACCTGTCGGACACCATCAGCAAGCTCAGTGACAACACCCAGGACGTGGCCTCGTCCGTTGAGGAAATGAGCGCCTCCATCGAAGAGCTGGCGGCCTCCAGCGAGAGCATCGCAGACAATTCCAAGGAGCAGAATCAGCAGACAACAATGGTTTCATCGCTCATGGAAAAAATCCTGAAAAACGCCGAGACCATCGCACAAAGCGCCTCGTCAGGAGCGGATATATCAAAGGTTACGGAGCAGAAGGCCGGAGAGGGCGAGATAATCCTCAACGATACCATTTCAAAAATAGAGAACATCCAGAAAAGCACCCAGTCTATCAACGACTCCGCTTCAATCATTAAGGATATCGCAGACCAGGTAAACCTGCTATCACTTAACGCCTCAATTGAAGCAGCCAGGGCCGGTGACTACGGGAAAGGATTCAGCGTCGTCGCCGAAGAGATATCCAAGCTCGCCGATAACACACAGAAAAACGCCGACCAGATAACAAAGTCCATAACCATGACGCTCGCCGACGTCAATACGGGAATCGCCTCCATCAAGATGACATCGGAAAAATTCAGCGAGATAATAGCCTTCGTGAAAAAAACCGCGGCCATAGTAGTTAAGATCGCCGAGGAAGCACAGTCCCAGTCCACCATAAGCGAGGAGATACAGAAGCATTTCAACGACATGATCAACATGGCCGTGGCCAATCTGCGGGCAGCCGAGGAACAGGCCACGACCCACCAGGAGTTCATCGACACCGTTGCCAGAATTTCCGAGGCCATCCAGGACATAGCCACCAAGGCATCATCGGTCAACGACCTGTCCAGGGTGCTGGATGACAGGGCCGATACCCTGGCGGGAGAGATCGAATTTTTCTCATTATAATGAAATGATATCATCCCCCGGCCATCGTCGAGCGCCTTTTGGACCTCCTGTCTGCGCTCGACACTGCATCATCCTGCTGTGTGCTTCTCCGAGGCGGAAAAGGGGTGGCTTATTAAAGGGGGAGTGTCGGGAAATGAGGTCCAAAAACTTATTGCCTGTATCACTTTTTTTCAATGACTGAGCAATCATTCTTTCATTTACAAGGCACACATCATCACCGCAATAACGACCCAAATTAGCATTGACATATCCCCGTCGTGAATTAAGCTCATACACCTGATACTGACAGACGCCAAATTCAATTTCCCGGAGCACGACATGAACCAGAAATTGTCAATATCATCACTGCATGAATACATTAAAGAACTGGCCCAGATAGAAACGGAACTTGAGCAGCTCATCGAGACGACCCTGTGGGTAAGCGACCCCCACGGTGCCGGCGACCGCTTCGTCGCCATATTAAAAGGACGCTTCGGCCTGGTCTTTCGGTCGGCCCAGGAGGCCCTGCCCAAAACCTTTTCCGATGAAAAACTCGATTACCTGGACCGGATAATACGAAAAGAGAAATACTTCATCAGTGATGAATACGCTATGGAGCGACAGGATGTCATTTCCTCACTGGTTACCATCATACGATACAAAATGCAGAACATACAGGATTTCGATCAGATACGGGGAAGCATCAACAAGGACCTGCGGACACTGCTGGAAAATCTCCTGCTGAACTTTCCGGTCCCTAACGTGGTCTATGAAAATACACTTATAGCCGACAAGGTAATCAGCTCCCTGGCCAAAATAACCAAACAGGTCATCCTGGGTCAGCTCGTGGTGCTGGGTGATGTATTCGACAGGGGCGATGAACCTGACAAGATTCTCAGGATACTCTCTTCGAAGGAGATAAAGCCCTTTGTGAAATTCGTCTGGGGAAACCATGACATCCTCTGGATGGGGGCGGCAGCGGGCAACAGGTCGCTCATAGCCGAAGCATTGCGTATATCCTTCAGGTATGACAATCTGGTCTTCGTCACCCGGCTCGGCATCGACACAACGCGCCTCCAGGAATTCGCCTCACGCCTGTACCCCGACAACGTAAGTGGAAATTTCAAAGCCATAGAACCGCTCTCGAGAAAAATCGAAAAAACCCTGACCATGATCCAGTTCAAACTTGAAGAACAGACTATAAAAAAATATCCCCAGCTGGACATGGATTCACGGCTCAATCTGGAAAAACTTGCCGGCATGCTCAAGGCAGGCGACATGGCAGGCCTCACGGACACGCACTTCCCCACACTCAATCCGGACAATCCCCTGGAACTCACCGCCGAGGAGCGGGAAATCATTGACGACCTGGCGGAACAGTTCACGGGTAGCCTGCAGATAAAACGCCTCATGGAATTCCTTTTCCGCGAGGGAAAACTCTATCATGTCCATAATTTCATCCTCAACATCCACGCCCTCATACCCAGTACCGCCGATGGCCAGTTCGACGAGCTATACGGAAAAAAAGGGAAGGAGCTCCTGGACTACATAGAAGCCACGGTAAAGGACGTGGGCGAAAACTATCTGAACGGGAACAAACAGGAAGACTTCCAACTCGCGGTCATGTTCTATCTCTGGTGCGGGCCGAAATCCCCCTTCTTCGGCAAGCACGCCATGAAAACATTCGAGCGATATTTCTTCCGCGACAAGGATACACATGAGGAAATAACACTGCACTGGGGCGAGAATATCCAGAAAGATGAATTCATGGATCTCATCGAGAAGGAATTCGGCGCGGAACGAGTGGTCTACGGACACACGCCGGTGAACATAATGAAGGGCCAGAAACTCGCCTCATCGAACGGCCGGGCCATCAACATCGACGGTGGTTTTTCCGATGCCTACCTGGGACGCGGCCACTCCCTTATCCACACGCCCTACTCCCTCTTCGCCATTATCCTCCCCACCGAAGAGGAACTGGAGGAATCGAAAACAAAGAAGGAACCGGCAAAGCTTCTCTTCGAGCATATAGCCACCTACGAGATGCCGAAAAAAATCAAGGATACCTGGATTGGCCGTCAACTCCAGAAGAGACGAAAAGAGCTGCTCGAAATAATTATGCAATATAATTCTTGACCATTGCCCCCGTAATCCTGTACTATAGAAATTGAAGTAGATTACAATAACGGAGGAATACTAATGAACAGAATAAAGTCTTTCATCATTGCAGCAGGTTTTCTTCTTTTAATACCTACAGCGAGTTTTGCCATCGTTGATGTAGGCGCTTATGGCGGTTATGCCTTCGGTACTGAAATTGAAGGAACAAATGTGGACCCTGCGGGCTTCGAGTACGGGCTTGATGCGCATCTCAATGTTACCTACCTGGTGATCCTCAAACTGGGGGTAGGGGCCTTCTATCAGGGTTCGGTCCTCAAGTACGGCAGCAGCAGCGACTACGATAAGAAGATCATCGGTCTTGATATATACAATCAGGTAGATATCCCGCTTTTCCCCATTGACCCCTACGTGAAGTTCAATACGGCCATCTGGGAAAAGGTCGACACATCTTCATCGTACAACAGCACTGAATTTTTCAAGGCTTATTCCATTGGCGGAGGACTCCTTTTCACTATTCTTCCCCTGCCGGTGATGAAAGTTCAGCTCTTCGGCGAATACCTCTACAGTATAGCAAAACAGGATGGCCAGAAGGCCACAGGGCACGCTGTTCACCTGGGCCTGCGTCTCGATATCTAAACATATTCCTTTTGTACGGGCGGGTTTGAAACCCGCCCGTACAACATATACACCCACAATCCCTTTTTTTGTTCCTTAAAATCTGTTTTCTGCTTGCGGAAAAATATCCTTCAGTATATCACATATAATATATACCTACAGTATATATTATATGTGAATTTAGTCCATTTTCATAAAACTGGACTAAATTCATTTTTATTTACTTTGATTTCTGATCTGAACAAATTTTTCATTGATTTTTAAGTTATACTGGATAATTATCGTGGACAGTGAGCGACTATTCATTCTCGGAAGAGTTCATTGCTCCGCATACAACAATACATCTCATACGGTAAAAAGAAAAACCATGGCAAAGGAAATCACCATCAATTTGAAATTCTATTCCGGTATTCACAAGGCTCTGTCCCTGGAAAACTACGATCCGGCAAAAGGAGTGGATATCACCACGACAAACAGGCGACTGCGAAGCGTACTCAAAGATCTCGGCCTTACAGGCACATCGTCCTTCGCGTATTTCCGCAGCGGGGAAAGGATCGGCCTCTGGTCAAAGCTCTATGACGGCGATCAGATATCCTGCCTGAAACCCTCGGCCGGAGGTTGATCTTCAGCAAACAAATATATAAAAAATATACAATACACAAAAAAGGAGAAGCTTCATGCAAGAAATAATTGGAACCAGCAACAGAATACTGGAGATCAATCTTTCCGATGAAACTGCTCGCGAATACACTGTTACCAATGAAGAGAGAACAATGTACCTGGGAGGTAAGGGACTCGGTCTGAAACTTCTGTACGACCGTATGGAACCGGGGACGGACCCTCTTGGCGAAGACAACATGATCGCCTTCATGATGGGTGTATACATGAGCACTACGGCCCCCTGTTCGGCCCGATTTTCCGCCATAACCAAATCGCCCCTCACGGGCATCATGACCCATTCCTCATGCGGTGGGCCTTTTGGTGAAAGCCTGAAAACGGCCGGCTATGACGGACTTATTGTCAGGGGAAAAGCAAAAAATAAGACATACCTGGTTATATCCTCCTCGGGCGTTGAATTTAAAAAGGCCGATAAACTCTGGGGAAAGGGATCCATCGATACGCAGGCGGCCCTGAACAAGGAAATCCCGGGCAGCGCTGCGGTTTGTATCGGTCAGGCCGGTGAAACCATCAATCTTTTTGCCAACGTCATCTCCGGGGAACGATACCTTGGCAGGGGCGGCATGGGAGCGGTCATGGGCGCCAAAAACCTTAAAGCTGTCGTGGCAATAGGAAAAGCCTATAAGGTTATTCCCAAAAACGGAAAAAAATTCGAGAGAGCCCGAAAGCGGGCCATGAATTACCTGAAAAACTCCGCGCCGGTGGATAATTATAAACAATTCGGCACCAACGCAAATACCATGCCCGACAACGAGGCCTGGATTCTGCCCGTGAATAACTTCACCAAGGGCAGGCATGACGAGGCCTATAAACTATCGGGCGAATTCTTCAAGGATGAGTACAGCACAAAATACCATACCTGCAAGCGATGCCAGATTCTCTGCGGGAAAATGGGGACCTTCAATGGCAAGGAACTCCCCCTCCCGGAATTTGAAACAACCGTACTGCTGGGATCCAACATCGGTATCTTTGACCAGGCTCAGATCGCCGACTGGAACCGGATATGCGGAGACATGGGCATGGACACCATTTCTGCCGGCGGTACCATTGCCTGGGTAATGGAAGCTGCACAGAAGGGCCTCGTAAAGAGCGATCTTAAGTTCGGATCTCCCCAGGGTGTTTCCCAGGCGCTCAAGGATATGGCCCTCGGCAAAGGTTTCGGGAAGGAAATGGCCATGGGATCACGGTCGCTATCCAGAAAATACGGCGGTGAATCCTTCGCCATCCAGGTAAAGGGAATGGAAATGCCTGCCTACGATCCCCGGGGTGTCTGGGGACACGGGCTTTCCTATGCCACGGCTAACCGCGGGGCCTGCCATCTCTCCACATCCATGATGGTACTGGAGGCCTTCTTCAACATGGTAAAGCCCTACAATACAAGCGCCAAACCGACCCTGGTAAAATATTTTGAAAACCTCTACAGCGCAGTCAACTCTCTGCATACATGCCAGTTCACGGCTTTCGCCTATACGCTGCAGCCGCCTCTGGTGAAATTTTCACCGGTCCCGGTGCTGAGACAGCTCATGACCTACCTGCCCAAGGTTGCACTCATGGCCATGGATGTGGCCACGTGGTCAAGGCTCTGGTCCGGGATCACGGGTCTCAGGCTGAACCAGTGGCAGATGCTGAAGGCCGGGGAACGCATTCATGTCCTGGAGCGTTACATGAACACGCTGGAAGGCATCAGCCGCAAGGATGATACGCTTCCGGAGCGCATGCTCACCGAGGGCCGTGAATGCGATCCCAAGGGAATGACAGTCCCTCTGCACAAGATGCTGGACAGTTATTACCGGGAACGCGGCTTCGATAAAAACGGAATCCCCACGGACCGGCTGCTGAAAAAACTGGGCATTAAAAAGAAGTAGAAATTTTACACGCACATACAACGCGAAAGAGGCGGCCCTTCAAGGCCGCCTCTTTCGCGTTGTATAATCAATACCGGTTCATGGGATCAGTCGGGAACGACTTTTACCGAACCGTTATCGATCATATTCTGTAGTTCGCCGAGAAGCCTCCGCTCCTGGGGGTCGATAACATGATCCTCGTCGGCGAGCATCATGATTTTTTCCCGTTCCGTTGCGGTAACTTTCCCATCATCAATGGCCTTTTTAATCATGGCGGCCAGTTTTTCAGCTGATTTGCTTGGTTTGTGATCCATTAAAAATCCTCCAGAATAGTATATTTATGATCTCTCAATATATTGCCGTATATTTTCCATAACCTCCACAGCCTTCTTTTTGTCGGCAATGGTGACCTCGATATTCTTTTTACCCACTGTTCTTTCCTTTATTATACCTGAATAGGCCATGGAAACCAGGGCATTGTTATAATTGGAAATGGAAAGCGACTCCATAAGCCTTACTTTCCCCAGGTGATAATGGCGAATGCCGTTTTTCCGGATATCGGCCATGAGGTCTTTCCGGGAAATCTTTTCTCTCTCAAGATGAATTATCGTGTCGAAAACGACATAATAGGATTCGAAATAATCATGAACCATGTAGGCGTAGAACAGCAGTTCCTCTTCTCCGTTACCCTCTATGGATATTTTCCCATTTGTACGGGAAATTATTCCCCGCCCCGCCAGGTATTCAACCATGGCCTCTATGCCGCCATCCCCTTCAATGAGGACTTCGGGATATATGAATTCCTCGTTAAAGAGATCGATGATCGCCCTGTAGACCTTCCTGACCTTTTCGTAGCTCATGCTTCCCTTTCCGGAAAAGCGCAGAATCGCGATAGCGGTAAAAGATACGGGAAGAATATAATGTATGATAGTGTTCTTGTAAAAACAGATTTTAATCCTTTCTTCTTCATTGATGACAAACAGGTCTTCCATGACGGCCTGCTTGCTCAGGGTTTCTATTCCTTCCAGTTTGAGTTCCCCCAGGATGCCGTCGGCCTTGAAGGACTGCAAAACCATATCCACTGCGGGGCCGATATTATCCCTGTTTTGCAGCATTTCAGCCATGGGGACTTTGGCAAAGGCAAGGAAATCATGGAGAATGCCGACCTTCTCATAAAGCGCCAGCCGTGATATTCCCCGCACCGATGAAAAAAGAATGGCCGAGGTCGTGATGGCGAAGGGTGTGACCATGGTGATCTCATTGATTCTCCGCATAACGTACATGGCCACATTATAGGTTTCATCCTCACCGCCCCCCACGGCCGCCTTCAATTCATTCAGACTTACAGGCTTGCTGAAGGAGACATGAACCTTCCCGTAGTTTCTCTTCAGGAGCGACCGGCTCTTCACAAAGGAACTGGTTGATTCTTCTTTTTTCTCCTTCCCCTTCAGTTCCTTCTGATAGGAACTTTCCTCGAGTATCCGGTCATAATTGATCGTAGCCGGGACAAGCATGATATCTTTGTTGTATCCTTCCTCGACGGACTCGATAAGGTACTTCAGCATCCCCAGTTTCGGCACCAGGAGTTTTCCCGTGCGCGTCCTGCCGCCTTCGATAAAAAACTCGATACTATATCCTTCATTTACCAGGATCTTTACATACTGTTTGAATACGGCCGCGTAGAGATCCAGGCCTTTAAAGGACCGCCTCATGAAAAAGGCCCCGGACCGCCTGAATATCTTGCCCATGGGGAAAAAAGTCAGGTTCGCACCGGCCAGGATATGGGGCGGAATGATTTTATTCTGAAATAAAAGACTGGAGATAATGAGATAGTCCATGTGGCTTTTATGACTGGGCATAATGATCAAGGGGCCCTTCTGCGATTCCTCCCTGAGCATCTTGAAATCATCCATGTTGTAATGAATGCCGTCAAATATCTTTCTAAAAACATAGTTCAGGCTCTTCTCAAAAAACCGTATGTATATTATGGAAAAATCAGCCGCTATTTCCCGAAAATATTTGTATGCCTTCCTGCGCAGCTTCTCTTCACCGGACTTGCCGCCTTCCATCTGCCGCTGGATCTCGTCAAGAACGTTCTTGTGATAGAGTACGCGCTCCATCATCTCGCTGCTGGATTTCATTACGGGTCCTAGAACCGTTCTCTTTTCGTGATTGTACATCTCCAGTATCTTGTTCCTGACGATCCTGGCGATGTGGTTGGAGTCATCAACGGATGCCGCTTCGATCTCCTCCTGCAGGTTGATGGGACCCGAGATCCGCATGAAGGGATGGGTAGCGCTTTTCGCCACGGTAAAAAATCCGCTCCACAGCCCGCGGTCGCCCGTGGCCCTGGAGGAAACAAAGGTCCTGGTTTTTTCCGGGTTCCGGTTCCAGAACATTATCTGGGGCAAAATGTATATGGGGAGTGATGATTTTTTCTGACTTTCAATCAGATGCTGCAATATATCCATCTTGATCTCCACGTATCGCCGCACAAAAAGTTTGCCCGACAGCAGTGATATGACCATGGGATCGTTTTTTTCCAGGACATCCTCAATATACTCTTCATCGGTCACCATGCGGAAACTCCGGAGTCCCAGCCCCCCCCACAAAAACCGGTATATCCTGCGCACCAGGTTTGTCACAACCTGGAACAGGTAGGGATTATAGCCCAGGGCCAGCACCGGCGCCTTCAGTCCATGCCGCTTCAGAAGATACGTGAAAATAAGCAGTGACGTGGTGGAACTCTGAAAAGAAACGTATACAATTTTCCCCTTTTCCTCATAATCCTTCAGCGTTGCCAGGCTTTCACCGTCGAATTCGGTTCTCCTGAAAAGCATCCGCACGATGTTTTCGAAGACCCTGTTGGAACGCCGCTGGACGATACCATCCATTATGTACGATGTGTATTTGTTTTCTGTGATATTTGATTCTGTCATGTTCCGCACTCGCTCTTATAAATCTGTTTCATTTCCCGCCAGTTTAAAAAAATCCTCCACTCCCACCATGGAAAGGAGCGACTGGATGTTTCCCGCTACACCGATAAGGACCAGTTCTACTCCCTGGTCAAAGAGCCTGTCCTTTGTCATGATCAGATCACCCAGGCCCGAACTGTTGAGATATTTTTTCCTGCTCATATCCAGGGCGATCATAGTGCTCTTCTTTCTGTCCATGGTTAACATGGTCTCAATAAAATCCTCTATAGTGCCATTTACCAATGAGCCGCTTGCCTCATCAATATCAATAATCAGCACTGACTTGCCCGAGTATCGGTAAGATAGATCCATAATCGCCTCTTCTGTATATAATTTGTTTTCACCAGCGAGACATCATAATGTAATCGTTAGCACTTGAGAAATATGGCTTAATGTAGCGACCATTATTATGAAAATTTTAACATTCTTTTGTTACTATCAGAATGTATATGGAAACATAATATCAAACAAGTTTTTTTTGGCAACACAAAATAGTTATCTTCAACAAAGAGAGGCATTGTAAAACAATTGTGCGGTATACGAAATAATTATAAAGCATCAAAAAATTAATTGCAAATATCACCATTGTATGTGTAAGTGACTCAATTATTGAGTAATTGAGCAAGTTCCATGACGGGATGTAGCGCAGCCCGGTAGCGCGCTTCGTTCGGGACGAAGAAGTCGGGAGTTCGAATCTCCCCATCCCGAAATATCAAGATATAAGATTAACATTCTTCACCTGGCATTGAGAGTTATGACATCGGAATCACATATAGTATGATGAACAATATGTCCACTTTATTAACGTTAATCTAATCTTAGCTTATTTTTATACAATGTTGAATAACCAAAATACCAACATTTATCAGAATCAGTTCCCCTCCAGCAAACATTCTAAAAAGAACATTGTTGATGCAGTTACTAATTTCATAAAACATGAAAAGATAGGACTACGCATCAGATACGAGGAACTGTATCTGGCCCTTGATGAAGCCATAACCAATGCTATGGAGCACGGCAACAAATGGTCTTCGTCAAAAAATGTCCACATTTCCATTTCTGTCGACAGATCTCATCTTGTTATAATAGTTACCGACGACGGAAAGGGATTCAATTACAATGAACTCAAAATGACGCTATCGGAAGAAAACCGTTTTAAGCGCCGGGGGCGGGGCCTCTTTATTATCAATCAGTTCTGCCATATTGAATGGAACGAAAAAGGCAACCAGATCATTATGAATTTTGAGCTATCGAGCTGAGTATGTCAGGCGAAAAAAAAAGTAGGATAGTTCCGGCCCTGTTATTCCTGCTGTTCCTGGTCTTTATCTCGTGCGGCGATGGTCCGTCATTTTTCAAACCGGCCGTTCCCTCCGTAATCCGCGACATCCAGGACCTTATCACGGGCATCAATACCTTTATTTCACGGGTCAGTACGGTAACGGGACTTGTGGGATTCCAAACCATTCTCCTCTTTATATCGGTCCTGATCATATCCTCGGGTCTCTCAGCCATCGGCCTGCCGAAGGGGAAAACCGTATTCCTCCTTTCCCTTGCCATGGCTGATACGCTCTGGATTTTATGGAAGGACAGTTTTAATCCTGAATCTCTTTCATACCTGGTTCCCGTTTTACGGGCAAACCTGATTCTGCTCATTCCCCTCATAACCTATATTTTACTGAAGGCCTTCGTCCCCTTTCTGTTCCCGCAGATCAGGAATGTCCTGTTCAGACTGCTGCCCGGAAGCGGGAGAAGACTCAGAGATCAATTGACCCGCGAGACCTCGCGGGAGCTCATGCTGAAGTCTCTCTCCCTCTATATTACTTTACAGAAAAACAATGGCGGGAATGATAAAAATGAGATCCTGTCTTCACAGGCCGACAAGCTCGTAAAAGACATCAGAAAACTAGTGGATACAATTAACTGACATAAGCCTGTCAACTCCGCAGTTTATGACAACATTTTCCCTTGTTTTTCACAATTAACTTGCAAAATATGCACAGACCCTATATTCTATGCACTCAGAACGGCTAAAAAATCCGAGGTAATCATGAGCACCATTGCTACTGAACGCATCATCAACCGCGCCCGGTATGTATTCATCGTTTTTTTCTTTATAGCAGCTGTTTCAGCCTACGTAAGCGGATCCAGCATAATGAGCTGGGGCGCCATCCTGGCAGCCGATACTATTTTCCTCACCCTGGCCATTGTAAACCAGGCTTCCATAATGAAAAATACCATATCAGTTCCCCTCATCTATACCTCGGTAACCATCGAATTTTTGCTGATTTTCTTTCTGAAATTCACCATGCACTTTGACGAACGCGTGGGATACGGACTGACAATGAAAGAGCCGGCCACCTTCCTCGTCTACTTCCTGTTCATGGCCATGAACGCCATGCGGTATAATAAAAAACTCACGCTCTATGCAGGCTTGCTGGCAGTGACTACCTACATAGCACTCCTCAGCCTGGCCATCATAGACGGAGGAATGACCTTTACAAAAGATGTAACAAAATTCTTTGCCACAAACACGCTGCGGGGATCAGCAGAAGCACCCAAGATACTATTTCTCCTCGGCTTCACCTACTTCCTCTACAAGATGGCCGATTTTACCAACAAAAATATGGACGAACTGGCCGATGCCCGAACCGGGGCAGAGAAAAATTATGGTGAAATGAAAAATGTCCTTGCCACTGTTGATCAGACCTCGGAGGAACTTCTGGCCAGCAGCAGAGAGCTTGCCAATTCTCTGAAGGAAATCAGCGAGAGTATCCGCGCCCACGGAAAGCTTATGAACGACGTGGAAACCATCAAAACAAACATATCGGGAAGCATCGAAGAGATACGCAGCAAGTCGGACTTCCAGTATAGGACCGTTGAGGAAAATTTTCTTAAAATTAAAGAGATATCCAACCTCATGGAAGGGATATACAGTGACAGTACGGCCCAGAGCAAAAAAGCCCGGGAGGCGCTGAACCTGGCCACCATCAACGAGGACAACCTCAAGAGTACCACAAAGGCTATAACGGACATGAAAATGAATTCCCAGAAAATCGAGGAAATATCAAAAACCATCAGTGAAATCGCCGACCAGACCAATCTGCTCTCCCTCAACGCCGCCATCGAATCAGCCCGTGCCGGGGAGCACGGCAGGGGTTTTGCCGTTGTCGCCGATGAAATATCAAAACTGGCCACCATGAGCATTGATTCCTCCAAGGAGATTGCCAAGATCATACAGGATACGGTGGGCAACATTGAAAATATCTCGGCCATGATAGGCAACCTGGCCCAGTACCTGAACCAGACCATATCCTTCATCAGGGAAAATTCTATCTTCATGCAGAGCCTGAATGATAATACCAGCAAAGAATTTGAAGAAAGCAAGAAACTCTACGATTCTTCCGTCGAGGTTGAAAAGGCGGCAAAAGAGGTATATGAGCAGTCCGTCATCCAGACCGAGTCTGTTGAAAAAATCACGGACTGGTTCAACAGCATGAATAAGCTGGGAACCGATATCATGGAAAACCTGAAATACCTGAAGCTTCTCTCCGATTCGCTGGAAAACAGGTCCAGGGACTTGAAAATGGTTCTGGGCAGGGAAGAAAAAAACGACATTGCTAATTAACGACATAATCACTTCTTTTTTATGAGACATATATATTTTATTTGACTAAATAAATCATACTTTTATAGAATAAACAATAGGAACTTCACCATGGTTGAGTTTATTGATAACGACAATGATCGTACATTCTTATTGAAAGATGAAGTTATTTCGGTAAAACTGCTCAAACTGGAAGATTTGCTCAATAATTTTATCCGGGAAGATGACAGAAACGCCATAATCGATTTAACTAATGTCACCAAAATCGACTCCATGTCTCTGGCGGCACTTATCCGTGTCAAAAACAGGCTGGGTAAATCAGGCAGGAAACTGAACCTCATCAACCCAACTGAAGGGGTCATGCGTGTTCTGGAACTCGCCGGCCTCGATGCTTTTCTGCTGGACTAATCGTCCTCCTTTTCTACACAACACCCCCTGTCAAAAATCAACGGGCCCGGTTCATTTATTTGTTGAGATTATACAACCCGGCGGAAATAGTGGAAAGATAATTAATAATTGAAACATTCTGCAAAATGGTATATATACCAACATAGAGGATATGACAATGAAAGCACTGCAGAAATCACATAAAATAAAAAGAAAGGGACCCGTTGTCCTCATCATCATGGACGGCGTCGGACTGGGAAAGGGAGATGAAGGCGACGCCTTCCGCCAGGCCCGTACTCCCCTGCTCGACTCCCTGCGAAGGGAATACATGAATACCACGCTAAAGGCCCATGGAACAGCCGTGGGACTCCCCAGCGACGATGATATGGGTAACAGCGAGGTGGGACACAATGCCCTGGGAGCGGGAAAAATTTTCGAACAGGGAGCCAAGCTGGTCAACAGGGCACTGGAATCCGGTGATATTTTCACCACCGATACCTGGAAGGAACTGGTTATAAAACCCGCCACACAGGGAACGACCCTTCACTTCATAGGGCTCCTCTCCGACGGCAATGTTCACTCTCACATTGATCACCTTATGGGTATAATAAAACAGAGCGCGTCGGAAGGAGTGAAAAAATGCAAGGTTCACATACTCCTTGACGGACGCGATGTTCCCGAAACCTCGGCCCTGCAGTACGTCGACGAGATGGAGGCCTTTCTAGAGGACTTCAGGAAACAGGGACTCGACTACGCCATAGCCTCGGGCGGAGGCAGGATGATAACCACCATGGACCGCTACGAGGCCGACTGGTCCATTGTAAAAAGGGGCTGGGACGCCCATGTCCTGGGCATAGCCCGGGCTTTCACCTCGGCACGCCAGGCCATCGAAACCTTCCGCAGCGACGACCCGGAGATAACAGATCAGTATCTCCCCTCCTTTACCATAACGGACGGCAGCGGACCCGTGGGGACCGTCAATGACGGTGATTCGGTCATATTTTTCAACTTCCGCGGCGACCGGGCCATCGAAATGTCCCGGGCCTTCGAGGAAGAGACCCTGGATAAATTCGACCGGGTGCGCAGGCCCGATGTGGTATACGCCGGCATGATGGAATACGACGGAGACCTGAAGATCCCGAAAAAATACCTGGTGATCCCGCCGGCCATTGAGGAGACCATGAGTGAATACCTGGTCCACACAGGTAAAACCCAGTATGCCATTTCCGAAACGCAGAAGTTCGGCCATGTCACCTATTTCTGGAACGGCAACCGCAGCGGCAAGTTCGATGCGAAGCTTGAGGATTATGAGGAGATCACCTCCGACAGGCTGGAATTCAACCAGCGTCCCTGGATGAAGGCGGCCGAAATCACCGACAGCGTCATGACGGCACTGAGAAGCGGAAAGTATAATTTTCTGCGCCTGAATTATCCCAATGGCGACATGGTGGGCCATACGGGCGACCTGGAGGCGGCCATCATAGCGGCTGAAACCATTGATCTCTGCCTCAGGAGGCTCCTACCGGTCATACATGAACAGGGCGGTATCGCCCTTATTACGGCCGACCATGGGAACCTGGATGAGATGTTCGAGATGGATAAAAAAACCGGCAATGCAAAGATCGACAAGGAAACGGGACTTCCCATGAAGAAAACGTCACATACGCTCAATCCCGTACCGGCCATCATTTATGATCCCGGTTTTGCCGGAGAGTACGCTCTGGCCGATATTAAGAAACCAGGACTGGCCAACGTAGCTGCCACACTCCTCATGCTCATGGACCTGGTACCGCCGGCGGACTATGAACCGTCGATCATACAGTGGACATAAAGCAAAGAGACCGGAGGAGATTCCATGTTTTCCAAAAAATCCGACGACGGGTACAAGAAACCCCTGGCGGGAGTAGAAATGAAGACCATTGCCTACGGAGATAACACGCTCATGACGGAATTCCGCCTGGAGAGGGGCCATATCCTCCCCAGGCACAGCCATCCACAGGAGCAGACGGGCTACCTTGTATCGGGAAGGATCAACCTGAGGATCGGTAATTTCATTCATGAAGCCCATCCCGGCGACAGCTGGTGCATCCCCGGCGGTGTGGAGCATGAAGCGGAGATTCTCGAGGACTCCATTGCCGTAGAGGTCTTCTCTCCCCTTCGGGAAGATTATTTACCGTAACGATGTCGGAAATTCCTTTGTGGAAAAGTGATAATTTATAAATATATCTTAGGGGCAAGAGGCAAAATATGAAAAAAACATACCTGGCGAAAAACAGCGTTCTTTTTTTATCGGTGATCTTCATCACGGTCATGACCGCCGCATGCGGGAAAAAATCCACGGCAGTGCAATTTAACTTCACCAGTCATAAAGACGGCTCCGTGGTCTCCCGCTCCCTGCCGCTGAAGATGAGCGGCACCGTGGTCAACTATGACAAACTGGATGCCAAATTGAAAAATAATCTTCATGTATATCTCATTGAACAGAGCACAAAGGAAAAGATATGGCATATTGAACCGGAAGGCACCCTTGACAGCAAGGGCATCTGGCGAGCCATCACCTGGCTGGGAAACCCCCGGCAGGGAAATCACAACATATTCAACGTATGCGTATTTGCCACAGATGAAATTCTGGAACTGAATGACGGAGATCATCCCGTAAAAGAAAAGACCGACTTCCTGGGCGAGGCATGTATCACGGTCAGACGCGTGGACCGCTGAAAAATTCCTTTCATGTATTCGTTGTTTTCAGGATAAGGTCCTCGATGCCGCGGAGGATTCCCTCCACGTCATCACGCCTGTACTGAGGTAAAACCGTCTCAAGACTATTATCCGAGGCAACAAGGAGAATATTATCCACTCCTGACAGAAAGAGCGGGTCTTCCGAAGAATCGCCGACGACCTCTATTTTCTGTGTATCGCCTTCCTTGTATCCTTCAATGATCACCAGGTCCGAATGTGAGAAATAACGCTGTGCCAGCTCCAGGGGGGTCATATCATCATCAATAGTGGAGATCAGACTGAATTTTTTTCCGCTGGTAATGGCACTGGAAAAAGCGCCGGCTTCCCTGTGGCGGTACGAATCCTTGCCGGGATGGTCCATTTCATAATCATGTCGGATGCTCTTAATAGTGGAAACCTTCAGGCCTCCACGCGTATAATGGCGCACAAGTTTCTCTACCAGGGTAGTTTTGCCCGAATTAGATCTGCCAACGACAGCGAATATCTTCATTGCTATGGTTCCCGCCTTTCTCATGCCCTGTGCATACAGACTTCATAAACCATTCCCGGTTTGTATGCGCGGTCGTACTTTTCACGGGACACCCTGGCCTATATCGGGCGTTTTATCAAATGATTTTTAATAAAAAAATCATTGAATGATTCAATGACTCTTTCGTATGGTGTTAAAAAAAAGGAATCTGTTACCATGACTGATACTAATATTACCCGCGCCTATATTATCGCCGGCGGCAGGAGCAGCCGTTTCGGCAGGGACAAATCCCTCTATGAATTCAATGGAAAGCCCATGATCATGCATGTCTACGATGCCCTGTCCCCCGTATTCCAAGAGATATCCATCATCGCCGATGAAGGGGATAAATATTCAATTCCCGGCGTGAAAGTGTATCCCGACATCATTCCAGGTCTTGGCCCCATAGGCGGAGTATATTCCGCTCTATGCAATTGTGAAAACGGCAGGGCCTTTGTAGTTCCCTGCGACATGCCCTTTCTGAATTCTTCATTAATAGCCTACATGGCCTCTATCCCGCCACAATATGACGTGATAGTGCCCATGCTTGACGGACATTATCAGCCGCTTCATGCCATTTATTCAACTTCCTGCATCAAACCTATAAAACAGCTCATCGATGCCGGTAAAGGAAAACTCATTGATTTTTATAACAATGCCGAAATTCGTGTCATCGGTGAGGATGAGATCACATTTTATGACGATCCCTATAAGGTGTTCAGAAACATAAATTACACCGATGACCTGCATTAACAGGGCCCCTTTGGGAACTGAATTACGGTGCTGTAAATTAACTTGATTATTTTAGTAATTTATCGTAAAATTACTTTACAGTATTGAGACTGAACCTATATGTGAGTCATCATAAACCATCAGCGGTGCTAATATGGAGTTATCCGAAAATCAATTTTTATCGTCAGACGACGGGAGACCAAAAGAGGAATGCGGCATTTTCGGCATCTTCGGTCATCCTAAAGCCGCAAATCTCGCATACCTGGGTCTTTACGCCCTTCAGCACCGGGGACAGGAATCGGCCGGCATTGCCTCATCGGACGGTAATCACATAGTCCGGTATGCCGGCATGGGCAAAGTCATAGACGTATTCGAACCGAAGCACATGGACAACCTGCAGGGTGACCGGGCCATCGGGCACAACAGGTACAGCACCACGGGATCATCCTATCTCAGGAACGCCCAGCCTTTTCGCGCCGAATCGAACCTTGGGCCCATTGTACTGGCGCATAACGGCAATCTATCCAATGCGGGAACTCTCCGCTTCGAGCTCGAACAAAAAGGACACATCTTCCAGACAACCATAGATTCAGAAGTCATCGTTCACCTCATGGCCCGCTCCGGCATAAAAGATTTCCTTGAAGCCCTCATTCACTCGCTGAAACAGGTAAAGGGCGCCTATTCCCTTCTCATAATGAATCGTGAAAAAATCTATGCCGTGCGGGATCCCCACGGACTTCGGCCATTGGTCCTGGGAAAAGTACAGGGCGCCTACTGCGTGGCCTCGGAGACCTGCGCCTTCGATATCGTCGATGCCGAGTACCTCCGCGAAATACATCCCGGCGAACTGGTGGAACTCTCCAGCTATGGCATCAAGTCCTACTATCCCTTTGAAAAACAGCCCGAATCGCTCTGCGTTTTCGAATATATCTACTTCTCACGGCCCGACAGCATCATATTCGGAGAATCGGTTCACGAGATGCGCATCCAGCTGGGCCGCATGCTGGCCCGGCAGGCTCCCGTGGAAGCCGACATAGTAGTACCCATACCGGACTCATCCGTATCGGCGGCCATCGGGTACGCCCGGGAATCGAACATTCCCTATGAGCTTGCAATGATACGGAGCCATTACATCGGCAGGACATTCATCGAGCCGGAACAGCGCATCCGTGACTTCGGCGTAAAAATTAAATTCAACGTGGTCCGCTCAGCCGTCGAAGGCAAAAAGATCGTTGTTGTCGACGACTCCATCATGCGCGGCACCACCATGCGGAAGATTATAAAAATGTTCCGCAATGCCGGCGCCAAGGAGATTCATGTACGCATATCATCACCGCCCACGCGCTTTCCCTGCTTCTACGGAATAGACATACCGACACGCAAGGAGCTCATCGCCGCATCGCACACCATCGAGGAGATACGGAAATATCTGCGCGTCGATTCCATCGAATACATGACCGTTGAAACCATGCTGCAGGCTATTGACCGTCCCAAAATGGGCTTCTGCACGGCCTGTTTCGACAGCAATTATCCTTCTCCCCTGGATGACTGCGCTGAAGAGAACCAGAAATATCTCTTCGAGGATATGAGTTGCAGCGAGTACTATTAGAAAATACACGCAAATTAATTACTTGACGGAAACAAGACGCTGATATTCTTTGTTTTAGTATATGGTTGAGTACCTAGGTGACTAGCTCAATTGGTAGAGCAGCGGTCTCCAAAACCGCAGGTTGGGGGTTCGAGACCCTCGTCACCTGCATACGTGGACGTTTTCGAACTATCGGAAACGTCCACTTTGTTTATAGACGAAACTTCTTCCCACATGAAAAATGCAAAGCGTTTCTTCCATGAAATGGTGACCCGTCGCCATTAGATACTACGGCATTCGGAACCAATTCATGATGCTTTTTGTCACTGCAAGTTCATGCATTCCGGTTTTTAATTAACGACCCCCACCAGAGGTGGGAGTTGTAGCGATATGCTTCCAGGAACAAAGATTACTATTGCGGTTTCACAGGCATAATTGTTCTGACCGTTTCTGACGATGAATACTTCGGCCTGAACCCCAGTTCCTTTCCTATTTTACTGACATCCATGGAGAGGGGATACCTGATATAATCCACCTGCGCCTTTCCAAAGGGTACAATACGCAGGCTATAGAGGAGCTGTACCAGGGGATAGATGAGCCACGCCGGGAGTGAGATCATGGGTTTGCCCAGCTCCCGCGCGAGCGCCGAATAGCGAAGCCCTTTATCGGCGGCGAGATTGAAGGCTCCCTTCACTTTTTTTACCGCCGCAAGATAAAAGGCCTCGGCAGCATCGTCCTCGTGAATGAACTGCATGATGGGATCATACCCCCGTACGCCGATGATGACGGGATCCTTCATAGATTTCGATGTCGTATTTTTCGCGTTGGGACCCATAACGATGCACGGCCGCATTATAACCGCTTCACAGCCATGATCGCTCCTTATGAAATCGGAAAGCAGCTTTTCAATTTCCGCTTTATTCTCTGAATAGGGGAATCCCGGTGTGGAGCGAATCGGGGCGGTCTCGGGAAGATAGTCCGGCGTGCCTTCAAAAAAACCATAAGCGCAGTCCGAACTGGCCACAACCAGTTTTTTAATTTTCATTTTTCCGCAGACATCTATCACGTTCTTCGTTCCGTTGACATCGACGTCAAATTCAAAGTCAGGATCACGCGTAGGATTGGCGATAAAGGCCAGATGTATGATGGTATCGACCCCTTCATCTCCCACAATTGACATCATGCTTTCTTTATCGCGTATGTCACAAAAATAATATTTATACTTTTCCGGCAGGTCCACCGATGGCTGCATTATATCCATGCATATTATCTTTGTGAAAACCGTATCGCTTCGCAGCCTTTCCACAAGGCGACTGCCGATATAACCGAAGGCCCCTGTTATGCAAAGTACTCTTTTCGATCCAGCCATACCCTTCTCCTTTGATTATTCTTTTTAATACAGAAATCGTGATTCCGCTTTACATTTACATGATAAGAGACTGTATCCTCATCATGAAAGTACCGATGTCCCTTGCGTATTCGGGGGACCCCTCCAGCGACAGATACCCTTTTTCAACGGCAACAACCATGTTTATGTCATTAAGAATAATGGGCAGGGCCTCGTCGATACTGCGGAATTTCATATGGACAAAGGGCTGGCGTCTTCCGCATATCCCCGGACCGGCCTGTGACTTCCCGGCCTTTACACGCAGATAGGCGGCCATTTCCTCATTACCCGCCACGGAAAACTGGTAAATGCGCTCCGGCTGTTTCGATGTCCATTTTTTCATTTCCGGATCACCCAGCTTGTTGAACTGGCTCAACGACGCCGCCATCATGTACAGGGTCAACTTGACCTTCATCCTTTTTTTGTCCGGATCACCGGGACGTGCCGTGGGCATGAGCAGCGTCAGATTCATGAGAAGGGCCAGCACCTTAAGAAGCAGGGAAAACTTTAAGAGACCCTTTATCCTGAAAAGGGCCGGCTTGCCTCCCAGCATCCTGACCATTCGTCCCACGCTGCCGAAGACGAAGGAAATATCGGGGTTTTCCCATATCCCCCGGACTACCTCGAGTCCGCCGCCGCTGAAACGAAGATAAGAACCCACATCGCCTTCAGGATCACGAGCGTGAAACTGAACCACAGCCTCGACACCCTCAAACTTTTTCCTCACTGCCGGGTTTTCTTTCAGGACGACCTTGAGTAATGGAAAAAGCGCATTGAGAACCAGTTCCGCCGCCAGCCTTTCATCGTGCGATGCCATATCAGAAATTATCCTCCCAGTTGTCATCATCCTCGAAATCCCTGCCCATGATCTCCCTGACCTTTTCCATAATTCCGTCGGCGTCCAGTTTATAATGGGAATAAAGATCTTCCGGATATCCCACGATAGAAAAGCAGTCAGGTATCCCAACCCGCGTAAACACGCAGGACTTCCCGTATTCGGCGATTACTTCGGAAACAGCGCTTCCCAGTCCCCCGTAAATGTTATGGTCCTCGCAGGTGATAATTCTCCGTGTTTCCGTCACGGCCTTACGAATGATGTCCTCATCGAGGGGCTTGATAGTATGCATATTGATCACACGAACGCTGATGCCGTCGTTCTTCTGGAGCATCCGCGCAGCCTCCAGCGCCTGCAGCACCGTCACTCCGCAGCAGATGAGCGTAATATCCGTCCCGGGATGCATCTCCAGGGCCTTTCCTATTTCAAAACCATAATCATCACTCGTATGGCAATTTGGCTCAAACCCCCGCCCGATACGGATATACACTGGACCGGGACGGTCGATGCAGGCCTTTATCGCGTTGGCGCATTCGATACCGTCAGCCGGTATGATGACCGTCATATTCGCCATAGATCGCGTAATTGCGATGTCTTCCGTGCACTGATGCGTGGTCCCGGCCTGACCAAAGGAAATGCCCCCGTGCGTGGCGATGATTTTAACATTGAGTTTCTGATAACAAATATCCGTCCTGACCTGTTCCGCTGCCCTCATGGTGGTGAATACCGCCATGGTCGACACAAAGGGCATAAATCCCGCCTTCGCAAGTCCTGCAGCCATACCGAACATGTTTTGTTCCGCTATCCCCGCGTTGAAAAACCTTTTAGGAAATTTTGCAGCGAATTCCCCGATCTTCGTCGATTTCGCCAGGTCTGCCGAAAGACCGACTATGTCCTCATTTGTCTCTCCCAGGGCACACAGTACCCTGCCATATATCTCTGCCTGTGTCATGGTATTCGCGTCATAGACATTCCACGTCAATCCCACCGCCATGATAAACCTCCCGGATATTATTTATGGGAACCTCTAAAAATCAGGTTTTCCATATGCCTGTGCCCACAAGGGAACTTCCAAAAACAAATTTTTAGAGGTGCCCTTATTGTTCTGTTTCCAAAACACCGTCAACCTATGACGGAACTTTCTATCAACTGTTTTGCCTCAACTATTTTATCTGAATCGAGGCCGCCATAATGCCAGCGCACGTCGTTTTCCATGAAACCGATGCCCTTACCTTTAACGGTATGCGCAATTATAACCACGGGAGCCCCGGTCTCGGCCTGCGCCTCCTCGATTGCCTGCGACAATTCCCTGAAACTGTGTCCGTCAACTTCCTTTACAATGAATCCAAAAGATTTCCATTTATCGGCAAAGGGCTCCACGGCCATAACCTCTTCAGTCGAACCGTCCACGCAAAGACGGTTTCTGTCTATAAAAGTGATCAGGTTCGTAGTTTTATAGTGGGAAGCCGCCATGGCTGCCTCCCATACGGACCCTTCATTACATTCTCCGTCACCGAGAATGCAGTAGGTGCGCCATGACTTGCCGCGCAGCCTCGCTCCCAGGGCCAATCCCACGGCCATGGACAGACCGTGGCCCAGGGACCCGGTTGAAACATCGACTCCTTTTACCTTTTGTCCATCAAGGTGCATACCGAAGGGCGAATTAAACTTGTTAAAGTCTCTCAGCAATTCAAAATCGAAATAGCCGAGGCGCGCTAGAAGCGGGGCAAATCCTACGCCGGCGTGGCCCTTGCTCAGTATCAGCCTGTCCCGGTCCGGCATATCGGGATTCTTTGGATCAATTTTCATATACCTGTAATAAAGCAGGATCATAATTTCGACCATGCTGAGGGCGCCGCCTATATGTGCGCCCCCGGCCCAGAATGTCACGTCTACCGTATCCATCCTCAGCGTTTTCGCGTGCTGTCGCAGCTTGATGATTTCTTCGTCTGTAACTGGCATGATGCACTCCTTATTGTAATATCATTTAAAGCGGAATAATCGTA
Organism: Spirochaetae bacterium HGW-Spirochaetae-1; assembly: GCA_002839375.1. Taxonomy (NCBI): domain Bacteria; kingdom Pseudomonadati; phylum Spirochaetota; species Spirochaetae bacterium HGW-Spirochaetae-1. The sequence continues at coordinate 398,070 of PGXY01000003.1, forward strand.
CCGATAAATTCACGGTCATTCCATCTCGAGTATGGTCTTGATATTATTACCCGTGCCGCTTTTGATAAATTTGAAAGCCTCGCGATAACGCGAAAGAGGGAACCGGTGTGTGATAAACTTTTCAAAACCCACCCTGCCCTCCCGGGCCATCCTGACGGTAAGATCGAATGTGCTGATGTTCTCCCCTTCATACATTTCGCCGCCGTGGGAGTTTACGCCGATGATATTGACTTCCTGGTTCCACACCGGCGTCTGATCAAATCGAACCGGGGACAGCTGGTTGCCGATCATCATGTAATCGCCTCTGGCCCTGAGCCATCGGAGAGAATCATGTATGGTAGAGGACTGTCCGACGCAGTCATAAATGAGATCAAAGCCCCCCAGCATATATTTGTTGCCCAGGGGCCCCCGGTAGAGTCGAGCTCCGGTCATCCCTGCGGCAGCCTCATAAGGATCTCCCTCCAGGATATGATCAGCTCCCATCTGTCCGGCCAGCTTCTTTTTAAAATCCATTTTCTCGAGGACATAAATTGAACACTCGGGCTGCAGCAGTCGGGCGAACTGTATTACATTCAATCCTATCACACCGGCACCGATTACGAGCACCCGTTCACCCTTGCGGGGAAGGCGGCGCAGCACGGCGTGGAGCGATACGGAAGCCGGTTCGATCATGACAGCCGTTTCATCGGAAATATCATCGGGAATTTTTATCAACTGCGAGCTATGCGCTATAAAATGGTCGCCGAATCCGGCACCGAGGTTTACGGGCATGTCACCTTCAGAAAAGTTTTCACAGAGAGTATAGTTGCCTTCGCTGCAACTCCTGCACGGCGGTTTTATTTCTTTGATCGAACAGCAGGGAAGATAACGCTGGAGTACAACCCGGTCGCCCGGAGAAAGGTGCGTGACGCCGTCACCGGTTTCCACAACATTTCCTACCAGTTCATGGCCCATGAAAACCCTGGGAACTCCGGGCAGGGCGGCGATTGAAATTCGCGGGTCGGCCTTTACATAGAAAAGCGACATGTCGGCGCCGCAAATACCGGCGATCCGGGTCTTGACTCGCACCCAGTTTTCCCCGGGCAGTGACCTGTCGGGTATATTCCTGAACCTCACCGGAGAGAGCGGCGAGTAATACACCCGCTGACTCAGCTTCGCCAGTGCTTTTGTAAGTAATATTCGTGGAATACTGACCTCAAAAAAGATGGTTTTCATAGATTCCCTCGGTTATAAAATTTTGTGCGATTTCTCCGGAGTTCTTTGTCGCCTGTATTTTCACTACTTGTCTTTTTCTATATAACCTTCCGCGATGTATATTTTGGTTGCATGCATGCAATCATTGAATATTTATGTAATAGTTCAATAATTCAGGGATTATTTAATTTGTCAAATATTATTTGTATATATACAAGTATTATTTGACAGTCAATGGGGCTCCTATTCCGGTTTCAGGACAGAAGAAAAGATTGCCTTCAGGGCTTTGAGGTTTTTTGTAAATTGGAAATGGAAGGAACTCCGAGAATTTTATTCAGTTTTTTCGCGGCTTTGATAATGGCCATTATCTCTTCGTCGGTAAAATCGCTCAAACCGGCCAGGATCGTATTGAACGAATGATCTTCCGAGGCCTTCATCAGCATGGCGCCTGCCGGTGTCAGGGCTACGAGCATATTCCGTCTATCGGCCTGGTCTTTTTTTCTCACCACCAGTCTCCGTTTTTCCAGCTTATCAACGGCCCTGCTGGCAGTGCTGATATGAATATTCATTTCCTCGGCGATTTCACCGATCCGCGCTGAAACCTTATATGATATATAATAAAGCAGGTAGGAGTCCTGGTACGTCATGCCGAAGAGCGACACCTTCAGGCGGTCGAACTGATATATCGCCGACATGGTTTCATAGAGTATCTCGTCTATTTCCTGGCGTCTGAGACTCAGCTCTCTTATTGCTTCTTTCATCACACAATCGTTATACTGTTTTATTTAAGCAGCGGCGAAAATTCCGCCTGGTTGCAACGTATCGATATATAGTCTTAATTCAGATAGTCCCTGTCAAGAATATTATCGCTCACCCCGATCAGCGTTCCCCTTGTCTTCGGCAAGCCTTATGCCGTCCTTATCAATGGATATTTTTCTTTTCTTATAGAGATTGCCTATGGCGGTCTTGAAAGTAGTCTTGCTTTCACCGAAGAGACGGTAAATCAGTTCCTGTGGACTTTTATCGTTCACGGCAATAAAGCCGCCCTCATTCCTGAGCCTTTCCAGGATCACCTTTGACAAGGTGTTCACCTTTTTAAATCCGGGCTTATGGAGCGTCAGATCGATTTTTCCGTCATCACGTATCTTTTTAATGAATCCCTTGACGGGCTCCCCGGTATGCAGCGACCGGAACACCTCATTTTTATACAGCACACCCATATGCCTGCCGTTGATGACGGCCTTGTATCCCAGGTCAGTACGTCCGCAGATTAACAGGTCAACTTCCTCCCCCTCCTTTGCGGCTATGGGGCTTTTATCGACGAACCTGTTCAGCTTTGACGAGGCGACGATCCGGCCGCTCGTTTCATCAAAATAAATATGGACCACGTAGGTTTTTCCCTCTTCCATCTTTTTGTGCTGTTCCCGGAAAGGAACCAGGAGATCCTTGGGCAGACCCCAGTCGAGAAAAGCACCGGTCTCATTGACCGACACCACTTTTAAAAGGGCAAACTGCCCCACTTCAGCATGGGGCTCCCGGGTCGTGGCCTTCAGCGTCCCGCCGGCATCCTGGTAAAGAAAAACAATGATTATATCACCGGCCTTGCATCCCGCGGGAGCCTCCCTGGGGTGCAGCTTCACCTGACCGTAATCCTCTCCATCGAGAAGCACGCCTGATTCATGTACTTTTAAGACCTTCAGCTTGTTATGTTTTCCCGGTTGCACCATTATGCTCTGTCCCCCTGCTTTTTCACTCCAGATATGAAAAAAGGCCATTTCCGGCTACTCTTTTTTACTTTTTCCCGCGATCGGGGTCAGAGCCCCTTCATTCATTCCCCGATAAAAGACTCTTTTTTCAAAACCACGCGTCATTTTCTGCGAAAAAGTCTTGCCCTGAATGTCCCTGTGAGAAAAATAACCTCATTGGGAGAATAAATCAATGCAGGAATATCTGAAAAGCTTCACCGAACGCGCAATTATTGCCGCCCGTACCGGCGACCTGGAACGTCAACAAATTCAATCCGAGCTGGATACACTGCTCTCTGACCGGCCAGAGGGAGCGCCGCAGGATATGCTCCTCTACCTGGAATTTCTTCTCACCGTGGTGAAGGGCGACGATGCAGAGGAATTATGGTCACGCCTGACACCGGATTTACAGGACATCTTCGGCCAGGTAATGCGCAAATTCAAGGGCAATGAAATTTTTGACCGGCTCAAGGAAATCACACAAAAGACCGTGCTGGCAGCCAAAGGAGAAAAGACGGAGCAGGATATGGCCCTGCAGGAACTGGAGATGATCCTGGCATCCCAGCCCGAGGGAGGATCTCAGGATATTGCCCGCTACCTGGCATTTCTCATGGCCCTTGTTAAAGGTGAGGATACGACCGAAATGTTTCCCCTCCTGGACCGGAAACTCGCGGAGCTATATACCGGCGTCATACGCGATATGGCCCGCACGGACATGATGGACTTCTTCACGACACTGACAGATTCCGCATTCGCCGAATCCCTGAACGGCCCGCCCGCCGAGAGGATACCGGTATCGCAGGTTATCCAGGAATTACTCTCTTCAACGAATCCTCCGCCCCAGGCCATTGGCAATTATCTCCACCTGCTCCAGTCCGTACTGGCAGGAACCTATGACGAATCAAAGCGCCGCGACATTCCCGAACAGTTCCTGGAGGTCTTTGACAGTTTTAAAAACGCACACTGAAAAATTATCGCGGCACAATAATGCACTGCGATAATATATTTCTTATTGCAATTATTTTTTAATGGGCCCCTTCTTCCCACCAGCGCTGTATCACCGGATCATTGCCGGGTACAATGCTTCTCCCCGGCTCCGGAACCAGGAGCTTTATATCATCATCGTCGGCCCCCCTGATCAATTCCCTGACCGGCCCATCCCAGTCATGAAAAGCCAGGGTAAAGGTTCCCCAGTGGATGGGCATGAGAATCTTTCCCCGCAGGGAGGCGTGGGCCTCCAGTGCTCCCCGGGGCCCCAGGTGTATCTCGCTCCAGTTTTCATGATAGGCGCCGATCTCAAGCATGGTCACGTCAAAGGGGCCCAGCTTCGAACCGATTTCATGAAACCCGGAAAACATGCCGCCGTCACCGCCGTAAAATACCCGGTGTCCCGGTCCGGCGATCACCCACGAGGCCCAGAGGGTATCATTGCCGTTTATGAATTTCCGGCCCGAGAAATGCCGGGCCGGGGTGGCCGCGAGCCGGTGCTGTCCCAGGACAATATCCTCCCACCAGTCCAACTCATGAATTTTCTCCGGGGCCACACCCCACTCCAGGAGGTACCTGCCCACGCCCAGGGGGGCGTAGAAATCAACGCCGCGTGAGGCAAACCACCGGACCGTATCGCTGTCGAGATGATCGTAATGGTCATGGGAAATAATGACGCCGTCCAGGGGAGGCAGTTCACTCAGGGCGCAGGGAGGATCGAAGAATCGTTTGGGACCCATAAAGGGGATGGGAGAAACACGCTCACTCCAGACCGGGTCCGTGAGAAAGCGTTTGCCGTCAATTTCAATCAGGACCGTTGAATGTCCCATCCAGGTGACGCACAGATGTTCCGCGCCGCTATCATGCAGAGCGGAGCTGTTCACAGTAAACTTTTTCAGGGCAAAGGGAGGGCGGCGGATTTCATCACCCCTGAAAAAGTTTGCCATATTCTTCCAGAAGGTCCCCGGCCTGGTCACGACCGTGTATTCCGTGTTATAAAATTTCTTCCCGTCATAGTTACGCGAAACCTTCAGTGTCCGGAGGGAATTTCCGTCGGCACTTCTCCGCACCGCTGATTTCGAACACTGTGATGCCACGAACAGAAAGACTCCTGCTACGGATATGAATAGTGCCGTTTTCATAAAAACAGTCATGGCCATCACCTGCCTCCCTTCCTCAGCTCTTTCCATCGCTGGAACGCGAATATCCTGCGTACCACCATGGCGAGCATGGTCATCTTCCATCCCTCGAACTCACGGGCCACTTCTTTCAGGTGTTCCTGTATGGGCAGTTCCTGGGGACACTCCTTTTCACACATCCCGCATTCGCGGCACAGCGAGGCGTTGGACGGTTCCTTACCCAGGGCACCCATGAAACGCGCCATGTAGTTGATCATGGATTCCTTCTCCTTGCCCCACATGTGACGGCTGTTGTACATCTCGAAGCAGCCCGGAATATCGACCCCCGATGGACAGGGCATGCAGTACCGGCAACCCGTGCAGCCCACCTTCATCAGGGACTGGAATTTCTCCGCCGCCTCCCTGACCAGGGCAAGCTCCTCGGCTGAAAGGGAGTCCGCGTGGGCCTCGCCGGCGATGCGCAGGTTTTCCGCAATGTGATCCTCATTGTTCATACCTGAGAGCACCACCGTGACCTCACGATGATTCCAAATCCACCGCAGTGACCATTCAGCAGCGCTGCGTTTCACCGGGGACTTTCTCCATATATCCTCAATGGCGGGCGGCATCTCTCCGGCCAGGCTCCCGCCGCGCAGGGGCTCCATGATGATGACCCCCAGTCCCTTTGCCGCGGCATACTCCAGGCCATCGGTCCCGGCCTGGTTTTCTTCATCGAGATAATTGTACTGGATCTGGCAGAAGTCCCAGTCAAAGGAGTCGATGATATTTTTAAATTCCGGCAGCCTGCTGTGGAAGGAAAAACCAATGTTGACGATGAGTCCTTCTTTCTTCGACGCCGTGATAAATTCACGCAGACCCAGGCCCTGGAGCCGCTCCCAGTCATCACCGTTCATGTTGTGGATCAGGTAATAGTCGATGCTGCCCGTATTGAGGTTTTTCAGCTGGGCCCGCAGAAGCCTTTCCATGTCACCGGCTTTTTTCACCTGCCAGTGCGGCAGCTTCGTGGCCAGTTTCACTTTTTCGCGATAGCCGTCCTTCAGGGCCCGGCCCAGGAAGGGCTCACTGGCCCCCAGGTGGTAGGGCATGGCAGTGTCGATATAATTGACCCCGTTATCAATGGCGTGACGCACCTGGGCCATTGCCCGTTCCTCATCGATCCTGCCGTTCTTTTCCGGCAGGCGCATGCAGCCGAAACCCAGGATTGAAAGGGTATCACCGTTCTTCGGCATTTTTCTGTACAGCATCTCTATCCTCCTTACCCGATTATTCACTTCACTTTTTCTTCTCTGAATATCCGATCTTACTAATATAGTAGTCTTAAACGGACTGCCAGTCCGGTATTTGCAAAAAACAATTTATTTTTTCAATCCCTCACGATACAGTTCTGCATGAAGCATGACAAAGGACCGAATCCGCTCCTTGTCCTCTTCTTCCTCGGTATGAATGAACAAGCCGATAACACCGATCACAGCGGAAAAGAAAAGATTAATAAAGTCGGGGATATTCACACGGCGGAGCAGATCTTTTTGCATAAACCTCTCCAGCAGAACGGCAAAGGGCTCCCCTGCTTTTTCCCCTAAAAATTTTTTCCGTTCCAGCAGCGCCGGAGGTATCTTTGAATAGGCCATGGAATTATTGTTAAAATAAGACAGTGCCTTATAGTAGTCAGTATAATCGGCGTAAAACCGGTACAGATTTTCCGCTCCCCTCATGAATTGCGCATCGAAGTCATCGCTATGCGGATCAATGGATGAATTGAGCGTAATGAGGATTTCCAGGGCATCGAGATAGATGTAGGAATAAATCTCCTCCTTGCTCTCGAACATGGAGTAAATGACGCTGCGGCCGTATTCCACGGCATCACAGATATCCTGGATAGTAACCTGCTCATAGCCCTTCCGGAAAAACAGTTCCCTGCTCTTCTCCAGAATGTATTTTTTGCGGTCCTCCAGCTCACGCAGTTTTCTGTCACGGGGTCCCATGGTTAAATTGATATCCTGCTTTAATCTGATTATATTTGGACTATCAGTCCGTTTCGGTTTATGAGTCCAATTTAATGATAAAAGTCTTCATCGTCAACAGTAATTACAGGGGTAAACAAAAATAATCTGTTGCTCAGAGTAAAATTTTTACTCTGAGCAACTATAACCGAGCAACCGTAATCCAGCTCAGCAGTACCATAGGGCAAAAAAACCGGGCAGAAATCCTTCCGTCCCGGTTTATCAGCCTGCTTTCTTTACTCAGTAGAAATTCTATCGCAAGGTAAATGTTCTCGGAAAAACCTTCAGAAGATTTATCGCGCCCTTAATCCGTAAAAAGGGGCTTCTCGCATACAGAACGTAAGCAACACCCTTTAGTCCCTCATAAATATTCCGACTGAAGGGATGCCACCAGAAATTTTTCCTGGCAAAGGGAAGTATTTCGTTGACCAGGACCTGCGGCTGGGTCATCTCGGCGAAGCCGATATCCCCGTGGGTCCTGCCGATCCCCGACTGCTTGAATCCGCCCCAGGGCGTTTCGGCAAGCCCGTGACTCATGAGGTGATCGTTGATGGTGATGGCCCCTGATTTTATCTTCCGGCCAATGGCCAGAGCCTTTTTATTATTCCGTGACCACACCGAAGCGGTAAGCCCCAGATATGAATCATTGGCGAGCTTAACGGCCTCGTCGATGCTGTTCACCTGCATTACGCCCAGTACCGGACCGAAAGTTTCATCCTTCATCACGTCCATGTCATGATTGACATCAACCAGGACCGTGCAGGGCAGAAACTGCCCCCCGGTTCCCTGCGGCGGCTGTGATTCGGCAAAAATTCTGGCGCCTTTTTTAAGGGCGTCCTTTATATGCGACCTGACCGTGTCCATCTGCCGCGATGTTGTCATGGCGCCTATATCAACATTGTAATCACTATCATAACCGATACGCAGGGCAAGTATCTCTTTCCGCAGCAGATTCAGGAATTCATGATACACATTACTGTGAACATATATCCTTTCGACGCCGCCGCATGACTGCCCGGCGTTCTGGCAGCCAGCCCAGACAGCGCCCTTCGCGGCCCTCTCGAGATCGGCATCCTCGCATACCACCATGGGATCATTGCCTCCCAGCTCAAGGGATACCGGTGTCAGGGTTTCCGAGGCCTTTTTCATGAGATACATGCCTATCTTCACTGATCCGGTAAAAAAAAGCTTGTCGATACCGGCCTCAAGAAAAGCGTCGCCAGCCTGGCTCCCGGGCATATTGATATAGGTAAAGACGTTCTCAGGCAGAGCCCCTGCGTCGACACACTTTTTCAAAACATGTCCCACCATCTGGGTTTCCGAAGCGGCCTTAAAAATTACGGTATTGCCGGCCAGAAGCGCCATGACAATTTCAGAGAAGGGAATTGAAAAGGGATAATTCCACGGCGCAATAATTCCCACAACGCCGAAAGGAACGCGCGCTATCCTGCTTCGTTTGTTAATGAACATGATATTTCCCATGCTCAGTTTCCTGTCTTTTAAAAATCTTCTGGAATTATTGCAGTAATATGAAGCGGCCATGGCGGAACAGAGAACTTCCGTGGCAAGGGCATCGACGCGGGTCTTGCCGTTATCGCGGGAAATAATTTCTGAAAGTTCATCGAGATTATCAATGATGTATCGCCGCATTTTTTTGATATGAGCTATCCGCTTTTTAAGGGGGAGAGCCTCCCATGCGGGCTGCGCCTTCCCGGCCTTCCGCACAGCCTCCTTAACGTCATTTACGTTGTTCACATCATATTCCGCCAGTTTTTCCCCCGTGGCAGGATTGATGCAGATTGTTGTGTTTTTCCCTGATGAGGCTTTTTTCTGGATTTTCGGTTTGTTCATAATTATCTCTCTTTTTGTTAAATTTTTCTGGATAATTCACCAGAACTATGTTTGAATTGGAAATAAAACATGAACAGGCAAAGAGCTTTAACCGGTTTCAAGACAGGCATGTATGAGTTCTTTTTATATATTTATTTTGTGAATTCTTATTATTATCAAACAAGAATCACCATTAACCGTTTAACGGTTATCGATTATCGTTTTAAAGTCAACGATAATTTTAATTTAAAAAATACTTAACAAATAAACACAGTACCTGTCATTATCCATAATCTGTTACCAAAAATAGGAGTGATCCACAAATGGCTGTGCTAAAATCTCAGAACCTCGCTTATGAAATAGCGGAACATCTATCGGGCAGGATTATCAGGATGGAGTTGGGCTCCGGTGAACGTCTGATCGAATCAAAAATAGCTAAAGATCTCGACGTAAGCCAGAGTTCCGTCCGTGAGGCCCTGCGCATCCTTGAAAAAAACGGCCTGGTTGAAATAAACCAGAGACGGGGCACCTATGTAACGGAATTATCCATATCGAATATCGATATCATGTATGATATCGTTTCGGAGCTCTACGCGCTGCTTATACGAAAAGCCATGGAGCGCAAAACAGAGCTCTACATTAAAGAAATTCTTGAGGTCTTTAAAAAACTCGAGATATCGGCAAAGAATAATGATGTGGAAAACTACTTCAATAACATATTCGAAATCGCCATGGTAGCCCTCAGGGCCGTAGACAGCTCCCTGCTGAAAAATATCATCACCGATCTGTGGCCCAACAAGCGCAGGGTCGAATATATGACCCTGAAATACCGGAAAGACGAACTGTTAAAGAACCTGAAATATTTCAAGCAGCTGGAAAAATACATGCTGGAAGCCAACCTGGATAAATTGATTGAAACGATCAAAGAATATACCCGGAATGAAAAAAGAATCGCCATCGGCATCCTGGAAAAGTCCTGATGGGTTTTCACGCGACTTTTTCCTGCAGGCAGCCCCGCCACGCGGCGGGGAATACCTGCGATCAGTATTTTCAAAAAACCTGTCAGGGAAACAGTGACAATCAACCGCCGATGCGGTGTTCCCCCGGTGTGGATTAAGTACTATTTGAAAACCATTTTCGCATACTTCAGCTTATCCCCATAAGGCGCGTATCTCAGGGGAATATCAAAAAGCGTTGTCTTGGCCAGAATGGAACGGTGGTGACTGAAGGTGTCGAAACTGTATTTACCGTGATAGGCTCCCATGCCGCTGTTCCCCACACCGCCGAAAGGCATACGCGGATTAGTCAGGTGCACCATAGTATCGTTGATACAACCGCCGCCCGATGAAGTCTGCGAAAGAACCAGTTTTTCTTTTTTCCGGCTCGATGTAAAGAAATAGAAGGCCAGGGGCTTTTCTCCGCTGTTAATGTATGATACGACCTCGTCGAGATCATCGTATTCCATGATGGGGAAAATCGGTCCAAAAATCTCTTCCTGCATTATGGGGTCCCCGGGCTTCACATTGTCCATGAGCGTTGGTGCCATATAGCGGTCCCTCACATCGACATCACCGCCAAAAATCACCTCGCCAGTTTTCAGTAATTCCGATAATTTTTTAAACTGGGCGTCATTAATTATCCGGCCGTAATCAGGACTGACATGTGGATCGGTTCCATAAGAAAGTGTAATGTAATGTTTTAATTTTTCAATGAGCCGGCTCTTTACTTTCGCATTTACAAGAAGATAATCGGGTGCGATACAGGTCTGCCCGGAATTGAGAAACTTGCCGAAAACTATTCGCCGGGCCGCCACATCCAGGTTGGCATCATCCTCGACTATGCAGGGGCTTTTGCCTCCCAGCTCCAGGGACACGGGTGTCAGGTGCCGTGCCGCTTTTTCCATGACGATTTTCCCAAGAAAAGGACTGCCGGTGAAAAAGATATAATCAAAACGGTGTTCAAGAATTTCCTGAATAGCGTCTCGGCCCCCGGTAAAAACACTGATATATTCACGGTCAAAAGTTTCACCTATCATACGTACTATGACATCGGTAACATGCCTGGAATAATTTGCCGGTTTGAGCACGGCACAGTTACCCGCCGAAATGGCGCCTACAAGTGGGTCCATGAGGAGCTGGAACGGATAATTCCATGGAGACATGATGAGCACGACTCCGAAGGGTTCATGAAGGACATAACTCCGCGAACCAAAATTCACCAGGTCAGTCCTGACCTTTACCGGTTTCATCCACTTTTTCAGGTGCTTTATATGATGGGATATTTCCTCAAGGACAAAACCAACTTCCGTGGCAAAGGCCTCGAACTTCGCCTTATTAAGATCCATTTTCAGGGCCTCAAAAAGGTCGTCCTCGTACTTCAATATGGCCTTTTTCAATTTTTTCAGGTTTTCGATCCTGAATTTAACATCCTTTGTTCTTTGTGTAAGGAAAAAGCTTCTTTGCGAATCAAGGGTCTCGGCCACATTCCACTGTTCAGTTTTGATAGCGGTATTCATACATCCTCTCCACATATGATCAATATTTTTTTATTATATCGATTATCGATAATCGTTTATCGCAATAACAGTGTAATTGTCAAGCATTTTTAACAATTACATCAGGGGAATTAAACACCGGGAAAAATCAGGAATATCGTCATCGCGAAGATGATATGCGTAACTGTAAGCATCGCCGGAAATATATTTCCATTGACACGGGAAAATATCCAGGCCATTATCACATCATGAACATAATCATCCGCCTCGAAAACAGCAGCGACTACGACGAGATCACCGCCGTCAATGACCTGGCCTTCGGCCAGACCAACGAAGGAGTAATGATAAGGGAACTGCGAAAGAATAAGGCTTTCATTCCCGGACTGTCTCTCGTGGCGATGGTGGGCGATGAACTCACGGGCCACATCCTTTTTTTCCCCGTACCGCTCCTGGACGACGCCAAACGTCATACTATACTGTCACTGGCCCCCATGGCCGTTCTACCGGAATACCAGTATCGCGGCATAGGAAGCAGGCTCGTACGCAGCGGGCTCGAGGCCTGCGTGAAACAGGGATTCAAAGCAGTGCATGTCCTGGGCCATGCAGACTACTATCCCCGCTTTGGTTTTAAACGTGCTTCGGCATGGAATATCCGCCTCCCCTTTGACGCCCCTGACGAAGCTTCCTTGGCCATTGAACTTGTCCCGGGCGGGCTTGCGGAAATCTCCGGGAAAGTGGAATATCCGAAGGAATATTTCGGGGCACTGTAAATCCTCATTGGGGGGTCAGAGCCCCTGTTCGGGCAGAATAGAAATTTGTGAGATAAATCGAAAATTATCGCCAATGCCATAATTTTTACTCCACAAATATCATGACTTTCAGTATATTTGTGTGATTAATTATGGAGGTGGCAGGGGAAAGCGGTGATTTCATGCTGCACAGGTGACGCCTTCCTGAAAAAACTGATTTCCCCCAAAGGCACATGGGTATTAAAAAAAAGATAATCATTCTGCTCACACTCCTGCCATTGTCCCTGACGGCCCGGACCGTCGATCTCTATGAACAATATTACGCCATATGCGCCATCAAGAACACCGGAGTCCAGGTAATTGCCCTGAGAAAATTCAGACATAACGGCAACAACCTGATTCTGACAATTCACCCCGTAACCCTTCAGACCGCCATATATTCCCGCGACTCCCTGACCATGGTTCCGGCCGACATGAAAAAGATACGGGAAACTTTCAGGGGTACTCCCTATTGCCGGCTGTTCTCCTATGCGGAATCAAGGGGAAAAAAGCTCCTCAACGCGGGAATCACCCATTTTTCACCGCAGAACCGGAAAACCTATCTCACCGTTGACCTGTGCCCGTCACGGCATCCCCTGGACAGGAAGCTCTTTACCGAGGTTATCCAGCAATTCACGACGGCGGGAAGGCCGGTCCCCATGGCAGTGGCGGTCACGGGTCTCTGGATGGAAAAACATGAGGATGATATCATCTGGCTCCGCCGCATGGAGACCGATGGCAAGATTGCCATTACCTGGATCAACCATACATACTATCACCACAGTAAAAAAGGGACACCGCTGCGCAAAAACTTTCTCCTGGGCGACAAGCTGCACATTGAGGAGGAGATTCTGAAAACCGAGAAGGCCATGATCGAAAGATCTATCAAGCCATCAATATTTTTCCGTTTTCCCGGACTCACATCGGACCTGACCCTTTTTAATAAAATTACCGGTTTCGGCCTTATACCCATCGGAACCGATTCATGGCTGGCAAAAAACCAGTGGCCCCACAATGGAAGCATTATCCTGGTGCATGGCAACGGGAATGAACCCGTGGGTATACGCAAATTTCTGGGCCTGATGAAGAAGAAAAAAATGGATATAGAGAGCCGTAACTGGGCCCTGTATGACCTGCGCGAAGGCGCCCGCGATCTGGGCAGGGAAATTCGGTAATTTTTACACTTCCGTCAGAAGCAATTCCGATTACCTGCTCCACTCCATGCAGCGGTTTGATCAATGAATTCTTCCATTACAATTCCAGCTACCGCCTTCTTTTTGTAAAATGACAGAAACTGCAGTCATTCTTCGTATGGCATGATGTACATGAAGAAAGCCTTAAACGGGCCTTGCGCTTGTGAAAGTTCGGCGAACCGGCTGTTAGCCATCCGGCGGGGTGAGGACTACGATACTTTTTGCTCGCCGTGGTTACCCCCCGTGCGGTGTGACAGTTCCTGCAGTATCGTTCGCTATGACAGGATTTACAATTTTTCAATGATACACGGGACTCATACCGGTGCGTAAGCTCGAAATTCGGATTATGACTGTTCAGAGGTTTCCGGACCCCGTTGTGGCAGCTGCTGCAGAAATCTTTGCTGATGTGACAGCTCTTGCATGCTTTCAGATTCGTAGCCGCCTTTACCTTATGCTGCCTGTCCCAGTCGGGGCCATGGTCTACCGGTTTTATGGGCGTTATATGACAGTACATGCAGTACCCCGATGCCGTTTCATTATCATGGCAGGCACAGCAATCCTTATAATCCTTAACGATCTCAAATTGTTCCACCCTGTTTTTTATAAAAAGGCTCTCATGACAGCCCTTGCATTCAAGGCCCTGCTCCTTCGTATGATACGTATGATTGAATTTATATGATTGCCTGTACTGAAAATCCGTTACCTCGCCGTAACCATCCTCTTTTTCATGACAGTCATTACAGGATGCTTTGCCGGGAATATCAGGGCCGTTATCGGTTTTTATGCTTTTGGCAATTTCCGTATGGCACCCATCGCAGCTCAACGACGCGTCAATATGCGTTTTATGAGGAAACCGGACTTTTTCACTGTGGCACTTTGTACATTTCTTTTCCGCCATGTCATTGTTATGACATTCAAAACAGAGCTTCATTGCCGGGAAAGCGCTGCCTGGAACAAATTTATCAGCGGCAATCCCCTTATGGCACTTCTGGCATTTCATGTCCAGATCGGCGTGCATTTTATGATTGAAGTCGAGACGGTATCCGGGCCTGGACCCGGCAGGGGCGAATTTCTTCAGGATATCCTTCTCATGACATTCCCCGCTGCATTTTTTCAGGTCGGGAAGATTATTATCACGGGCCTTTTCACTGGCCGCAGCACCGGTGTGACAGGCCGTGCATTCCATCTCCATATCCATATGCGGCTTATGCGGGAACACCCGGCTGTTCTCCGAATAGAGAAATACGGCAAATACAAGCATAATTGCCGCCGATATGATAATAAGCATGTGTCGTCCGTTCCTGGTCATGTCATGTCCTGTCAGAAAAAATATTTTAGCGAAAAAATACCCCGTAGATCATAATCGTATTTAGGGTTATGATAATATTCCATAGTAACGGAAAGAAGAAGATCCTTAAGAATGGAAGCCTCGGCTCCGCCCATGCCATAGATGCCTGTATCGTATGTATCGCCGCCTTCGCCATCCTGATAAAATACTATACCGCCTCCGGCTATGGCATCAATTATAAAAAACCGTCTGTTGAGAACCGTCATGAGTGTTATTTTATCGCCTTCGGGCCCGAAGATATATTCACCGTTGACCTTTATCCGGGTATTGTAAAAGCTGCCGTGCTCAAATCCGGCCGAAACTTCATGACCCGGCGTACCTTCGGCCTCATAGAGGATAACCCCGTACCTGATATCGGCCGTGACGTATTCAGTCAGGGAATAAACCATCATGCAGCTTATCTCCTGGTTGCCATAGGGAATAAAATAATTCCAGAAATAGGAATCACGGGGATATACGGGACGATAGTATTCATGTTCAATTATGACAGAGAGCTTATCCACGGCGTTGATCTGCGTCGCCGCAAGAGTATTTGAAGGAAGTCCCTCGATGAGATCGAAGGTACCGTAGCCGTAGAAGCGGATCTTTTTTGAAAAAAGAGTGTCAAAGTCAAGGGATATATACTGCTCCGCCAGAGAACCGCCGTTGAAAAGGGTCTGATAATCAAGTCCCACAAAGGCAATATCTTTGATATGACAGTTAGTCTTCATACCCGCCGTATAGTCCCCGGCCCTCTGCTTTATGAAAAAATTCTTGAAATCAAAACTGTTAAACCCGGCGATCGAATCCTCGTCAAGATAATCGTCATTGACCAGCATACCGCCGTAGAGATTGAAAGTAAAATCCTGTTTAAACATAGTCAGGCCATACTCAAGATTGGCGCCGTCAAAATAAGTCAGGGATAAATTTCCGGCGTCCATAATGCGGCCCATCTGCATAACCAGCTTTTCCGTAAAGGCGTACTGAAAATAGCCGTAATAACAGTTGAAGGCCAGCTGTTCGGGATTTTCATATTCATTGGTCCGGTAAATTACCCTGCTGTTGAGATGAAACCCGAACGCATCGGTGAACTCCACATCGAAAAGAACACCCTGTTGGAAGCGCCAGTTAGTTTCGGTTCCTGTCAGATCCTTATTCTCCGTGGGATACATATAGGCTGAAGTATCGGAAACCCCGCTGAATTTGATTTCAGACCGGGCTCCTTGATTCATTACTATAACCTGCACAAAGAACAAAAAGAAAATATAAAAATACTTAATCTTCATATCAGAACTCGCTGTATTCTCATAAAGGCGGCACAGCCGTGTTGCACGTTTGAGACCCCGACTCTCAGACCATACAGCCGCTTTTACCAGTATTTAGTTTCCCATCCCGGGGCCGATTTGTTATGGCAGCCCAGACCAACCCGTCCGCAGGAATTATTGGAATCATCCCAGAGCAGGAGAATGCTCGCCGGATCTTCAAAAATTACCAGGTTCACCGCCTCATTATCCCGGTCCCCCGTTCCGTTTATATGCGTCCCGCTGTTAGTGTATTCATGATGACAACAATCACATGTATCGGCGTAGCCAAAATTACGGGCATACCCGACATGCGTGTCATGGTGACCGGAATCAAGAGGATCAGGATAGTAGGCAGAATAGGCGCTGCTGTGGCATGATGTACATGTCATCAGTGATGCTCCTTCCCATGAGGCATTCCCGTGGCAGCTCATGCTTTCACAGGTCCCCTGGACATCATTCCAGGAGCCGCCGTATTCCACGCTGAAGCTCACCATTCCCGACAGGTCCGTCGTTCCATCGGTGTGCGCGGCGTTGTCACGGTAATTGTAATGACACGTTTCGCAGATCATGCCATTCATCTCAGCCTGATTTGTCGACAGATGAACGCTGTGCCTCCCCTTCCCCAGGGGGTCCAGGACCGTTCCCGGCGCGTGGCACGATACGCAATCCAGTTCTTCCGTGGTATACCAGGAGATTGATCCATGACAGCTCAAACTTGCGCAGGTCCCGGTGCTGTTGTCCCATGTTGCGGTGAATCCGTCGGCAAAATAAATGATCTGCCCGGCTCCATCGGCATCGTCTCACATGAATAGCCGTGCTCACCCACGTGAGCGATATGTTTCCCATAACTGCCGGAACCGTTAAGGGTCATGGGGTCATTTGCCAGGCCCGATGCGTGACAGAGCTGGCAGGTCGACTCTTCAGTCGTATACCAGCTCACCGATCCGTGGCAGCTCAGATTTGCGCATGTCGCGGTACTGTTATTCCAGGTCGCCGTGTCTTCTTCGGCAAAGACAACAAGCTGCGCCAGTCCATCAGTATCCAGTTCTCCATTGCTGTGCAGAGGATTGCTTTTATATCCGTTATGACAGGTCTCGCAGGAATAGCCCCGGTCGCTCACATGAGTCAAGTGCTTTCCATCGCTGCCCGAACCGTTAAGAGCCAGAGGGTCATTGGGAAGACCCGGTCCGTGACAGAGCTGACAGCCTGATTCCTCTGTCGTGTACCAGTTTATCGATCCGTGACAGCTTAAATTAGCGCACGTCCCGGTGCTGTTGTCCCATGTTGCGGTGAATCCGTCGGCAAAATAAATGATCTGCCCGGCTCCATCGGCATCCAGCATGCTTTTGTATCCGTTGTGACAGATATCGCATGAATAGCCGTGCTCACCCACGTGCGCAACATGTTTCCCGTCGCTACCGGAACCGTTAAGAGTCATCGGGTCGTTTGCCAGGCCCGATGCGTGACAGAGCTGGCAGGTCGACTCTTCAGTCGTATACCAACTCACCGATCCGTGACAGCTTAGATTGTCGCATGTCCCGGTACTGTTATTCCAGACTGCCGAATCTTCCCCTTCAAAAGAAATAAGCTCTGCGGTACTATCCGAATCAAGCTGGCCGTTCATATGCAGGGGATTGGTTTTATAATTACTATGGCATGTCTCACAGGAATAGTCCAGGTCTTGGGCATGAATCGAATGCTTTCCATTGATCCCGTCACCGCCCAGCACAAGAGGGTCATTGGCAAGACCCGGGCCATGGCAGAGCTGACAGCTTGATTCCTCTGTCGTGTACCAGCTCACCGTTCCATGGCAGCTCATGTTGGCGCAGGTTCCGGTGCTGTTGTCCCAGACTGCATCGGCATTTTTAGCACTGAAAAATATTATATCACCCCCGGTCTGTGTTTCATTGACACTATCGTATCCGTTCAGTATGCGGTCTTTGTGGAGCGGATGATCAAGATAGCCGCTATGGCAATCATCACAGGTCATATTGAGCGCCGGGGATAAATGGGATTCATGTTTACCGCTTCGGGGCGGATACAAGCCCAGGGTTGTAGACACATGACAGAGTGATGCTTCGCATGACGCGTCAGTATCATACATTTCTTCTTCGGCAAAATTGGAATTTATATCTCCGCAGGCCGACATGGCAAAACAACTTATTATGACGAGCAGTGCGCAACTGCAGGAATACATTCTATGTCTCATAGGGCTTTGTCCCCGATGTATAACATCTTAAAAAATATTTTTCAGACCCAGAAACGGTGGTCTGGATGGGCAGATTTCATCTTTCTGATGAAATCTGCCGCTCCATCAGCCTTCATATTATCATTCGTAATCAGACATGATTCTCAGACAAAATATGATCCTAGTGGCATCCGCTTCCCGCGCAATTTTGAATTCCCTTGATCTTCTGAAAATTGGTCTCCCCTTTCAAATAGCCAAGCTTTTTCTTTTCAATATTGGCGACCTTGTGGCAGTAATCACATTTGTTAACTGCCTGCCCATTTTTTTGTGCAAAATGGACCTTCTTTCCTTCCACTTCCTTGTTCATGATCTTCGGACTGGCCAGCAGACCGGAGCTGATGAGCAGGGCGGAAAGAAATAAACCGAGATACATCGACAGGTTCTTTTTCATAAAATCTCCCCGTTAAAATTTAAAAATTTGAGACTGTTAAAAATAAATCAGTACTCCCATATTTCTATTTTTCTTTATTATTTCCTTATTTCCACCGTCATATGCGGGAGCGACAGCTGAAAACCGGAAATATAATCATGTATGAAAATAATATGCGGGTTTGCAGGGTAGTTGCTCAGAGTAAAATCTTCGCAGACCCCATAGTATCTCCTGCCTGTTATACAATTGGGAGTGGAAAAAGTGGACAAAATTTATTAAGAAAAATTGAATATTTAAAAATTATTTCGTCCCGTAGATGAAAACAATACATCAATATCATAGAAAATTAAAAAAATATTTCTACTACACATAATTTTTGCTAAACATTTATATAGTTATACCGATGTATAGTATATAAAGGCTATATAAAAAGCCTGCGATATGAAATTCAATAATCCAGGGGGAACAGTATGAAAATATATGATTTTGCACAATTCAGCGAAACTCGATGGAACCATACCGGACGTCACAATGGGACACCGGGCCCGGATTCATTTCTCAAGAAAGCTGCAGGCGGCGAGGATATGATCATGATTTCTCCCGCAGCCATGGAAAAGTTTGAGAAAAACGTCTATATTATGCGTTCCCGCGAGGAACGGGAACAGCGTCTGCGGGACTATTTTACGGAAAAGGTTATTATGCGCGCTACCAGAGGTTTAGACCGGGCATTTCCCGGCGATGAAACGGAATCTCTGTATGATTCGGACATCGCGCCCGAAGACGGCGATATCATATTGAAAAGGACAGTTGAGATTCTACTGAAACAGTTGTCCTGATTAAGTGTTGATAAAAAAAGTTCACGGGAAGTGCGCGCCCTTCCATCCTTCCCGTGAATAATCCCGTCCGACTTTTTAATTGACAAAAAGAGCCACGACAAAGTCAGGTTATGTATGCCCCACTGCAGCGGGGCATAATACATTGACGGGAGCTCCCTATCTTGGCACGAGGAAAACTGCGTAAATTCGACCACATCAGGACCCTTCCCAATGTCCTGGAGAACAACCTGATCAGCCCCGATCCCCTCGTGCTGAGCAACTGCTGGGAAACCAGCATTTTCAGGGACCGTCAGGACCTGACACTGGAACTGGGCTGCGGCTGGGGAGAATATGCCCTTAACCTTGGCAAAAGGCACCCCGGACGCGATTTTATCGGCATCGACATCAAAGGCTCACGGCTCTGGCACGGCGCCGTGCGTTCCCTGGAAGAGGGACTCAGCAATGTATTTTTCATCCGGATGCAGATCAGCCACCTTGCTTATTTTTTCCCCGATAAGAGTGTTTCGGAAATCTGGCTCACGTTCCCCGATCCCCATAAGGACAGTCCCGTGCGAAGCGACCGGCGAAGGCTCACGTCGCCGCGGTTTCTTTCAATTTACAAAAAAATTCTGAAAGAAGGCGGGCTTGTGCATCTGAAGACCGATGACAGTTTTCTCTATAATTATACCATGGATACGGTGCGGCGGGAAGGAGGGATGATACTCCGAAATACCGACAATCTCTACTCTTCAGCCCTTTCCGGCGATGCCACGGAAATCCAGACCATCTACGAAAAACGGTACCTTCTCCAGAATAAATCCATCAGGTATGTGATGTTTTCATTGTAGGCCGGCGGGCTCATCGCCGAATTCTTCAATATCGCGGTTCATCTTTTCAACTTTTCCCACCAGGGCCCGGTCCCTCAGGCTTTGAGACTGAAAGGACAGAACCCCTTCCTCGGGCCCGCCACATCGGGATGTTCCCGGCAGACCCTGGGCCTCATGTCATAAATTGAACAGAGTTTCCTTTCATCCAGAAAAATGCACTCGCCCTTGGCCGTTTGTTCAAGGACAAATTTTCCCGTTCTGATGTTATATCGTTTTATAATTCCCTGCTTTTTAAGAGACTTAACCAGCCCCTTCATGTCATGCTGCGTTTCCCAGAGAGAAGCATATCCGCAATTAATCATATCCTCGGCATTTACTTCCACAATGAGTGTGCAGCAGCGGGCTGCACAACGGGAACACATGCCCTTGTTGTACCGGCTCCAGGTGCGGGTATCATCAATACCCGCACCTTTTATAATGGTGGTTGTTTTTGCCGCGGAATTCATTGTCTGCATACTCCCGGTTCCCATATGTACGGTTTTCTTTTACATAAAAAAAGTGAGTATTAAAAAGAGGGGGCAAATTTGACAAGAAAAAAATGCGGGCTGGAATTATTCAGTGTATGGGGCAGCGGCTATACCCAGACCTCACCTTCTTTTCCGGTGATAGGCAATCTCAATAATACGTTTAACCTTTTCATTGATTGCCGAGGGGTTGATATCACAGGCCTGGCCTATAAAATGTACGGCATTGCGAAAATCGCCGTCCTTGTAAGCGTATTTGGCCATGAGATAATAAATACGGTCAAAGGCCGGGTCATGGTGTGTGGCTTTTTTCAGAACATGAATAGCATCATGAAAGGCGCCATTCAGGGCATGAATATAGGCGAGATCGATATAGGCATAGACAAATCCCGGGTTAAGATCAATTACATGATTAAGACATTCTTCCGCTTTTTCATAATTGCGGTGATTTATCCACGCCGATGCCATATCGTAGTAATCTTCTGCTTCGATGTACCGGTAGTTATCCATAATCATACCTGCTTATACATATTTGCCCGGTGCCGTTGCCCGTGCTTACCGATTATTAGAACCATGACCGGGGGGAAATGTATCAGAAAAAATAACCGGCACACCGCTTTTTCAACGACACGCCACGGTAAAATCATTGTACCTTTTATGCACTGTACAGAACCTGATGAACCGCTTCAGCAAGCTTTTCTGCCGTATAAGGTTTCTGAAGAAAACCGGACACACCCATATTGATGATGGCACTCACGCGGTCATCCTGACGGAAACCCGAAGAGAGGATTACTTTCACGGAGGGATCAAATGCCTTCAATTCTATAAAGGCCTCCTTCCCTGATTTTTTCGGCATCACCATATCCAGGAGCACCAGGATAATATCATCCCGTTTCTCTTTATAGAGACGCACTCCCTCCTCGCCATCCCCGGCCAGAATCACTTCGTAGCCGCACTCCTCGAGAATGGACTGTGCCGACCGGCGCATAATATCTTCATCGTCAATTACGAGAACAAGCCCCGATCCCCGGGTGAGCTCTCCTGATCCGGGCCTTTCCTTTATCTCGGGAAGGAGCTCAGTTGCGGCAGGAAGATACATGGTGAATGTTGACCCTTCACCGACTTCGGAGTAGAGGTCGATGAATCCCCGATGCTGCCGGACGATATTATACGTCACGGAAAGACCAAGGCCCGTTCCCTTGCCTTTATCCTTTGTGGTAAAAAAAGGATCGAATATTTTTGCAGCCACGGTGGCATCAATCCCCACGCCCGTGTCGCTCACGGAAATGGCCCAGTAGTCCCTGATTTCCGATTCGGGGTGCGTGGCGCAGAAACGGTCATCGGCGAACCTTTTTTGAATATCAACCCTGAGCTCTCCACCCTGTGGTTCTCCCTCCCCCCGCATAAGTGTCATGGCATGGTAGCCGTTTACGCAAAGATTCAGCAGGACCTGTTCCATCTGGGTAAGATCGGCCCTGATCACGGCACTGTCACTGCAGTATTCGGCCGAGACGGTCACTGATTTATCAAAAGAGCTCTGACAGACCTTCAGCACGTGCCGCACCGCCTCGTTCAGGTCCACGGGAACAAGAACCAGTTCCTGCTTCCTCGTGAGTGTAAGAAGCTGCTGCACCATATCCGCAGCTCGCTGTGATGATTCATCGAGGAGAGAGAGATACCGTTCGATGTCAGGCGCATGAACATCCAGTTTCGCAAACTTCACTTTCAGGAGGGAAATAGCGCCGATAATCCCCCCCAGGACATTATTGAAGTCATGGGCCAGGCCGCCCGCCAGGCTTCCCACGGTTTCCATTTTCTGCGCCTGCCTGAGCTGCAGGTCTTTTTTCTCCATTTCGGTCGTATTATCTATGCGTATCACGATACCGCTGCTGCTGCCGTCACCTGCGATGGGGAAAAGCGTCACGTCATGATAGGATATATCGCCTTCATGGAATACTTCGCGACGCAGTTGAACTTCCCTGCCGTCTCGTATTATATTCTCAAAATACTTCTTGTACTTCTTCAGGAGCCCCGTTACTTCCCAGAAAGGCCTTCCCAGGGCGTCGATTGCGGATACGCCCGTCATCGTATGGGCTGCACGGTTCCACTGCGTGATCATGCCATCCCTGCCAACTCCCACCAAGAGCGATGGCATGGAATCGAATACGTTGCCCAGGTAATTGTGCGCCCTCTCCAGTTCTTTCTCAGTTTCCTTCATTTTAGTAATTGCATCATTATAAGTCGTTTCAAGAACTTTCCATTCCGCATAACGGGACTGAAGAACCAGAGACGATGCTGCCTTATTCTTTATGAAACCGAGAAATTCATACAGGGGGGCAAAAAATGATTTATTGAACCAGAATATCCTTATAAAATAAAATCCGATTACAAGAAAAACAAGGGATATAAAATAATATCGGATTATTGACGATGATTCGTGGTACACTTTGTAGGGAGTGAGTATGACGAGATGGAGCTTCAGGCTCTGTATGATCTGTTCAAGATAATGATACCGGACATCATTGATCACCGTCTCCTCATGAGGGCCTCCCCTGAATTCCCAGTAGGGATACTTTTCAGGGGATGAACGGTACAAAACCTGTTTTGAGTCGGCCTTGAGAAGAAGAATAATCGATTCGGAATGGAGCCTTATCAGTCCGGTCCTCTTGATGAGACTGAAGAGGGCTCTGATATCGATCTCCCCCACCATGACCCCCCGGTGATGAGGAAAAATGAAGCTGAATGTTTCCTTACCCGTTATCACCGATGAATACACCGGTGTTACCAGGGGTTTTTGTGTATCCTGAACCTCACGCAGATACCGGGCCATTCCGGTTCCCGAGAGGTCGAGAAAATCCATGGCTCCGCTTTCATTGCGCAGGTAATAAAAATCGCCGATAATCTGGCGTCTGTTCACGTGATAAAGGGCCTGGAGGTATTGAACCCTGGCGAGAAAATTTTTCCTGTCCTGCCACTGTAATCCCGTCCTTTCCACCATTGAAGCGGCAATCTGGAGATTGTTCATTTCACTTAAAATGTAGTTGTCAATACTCCCGATCATGCTGTGGACACGATTCTCCCGCTCCTGATCAAGCTGCATGACAATACGTTCCGTGGCGTTTACATAGATCATGTAGGAGATGAGTATGATAAGAACGATCAGAAGCGCATCAATGATATAGGAGGTTTTTCTCAGTGAGACGTTTCTATTCGATTTTCTCATAGACTCGCCCGCCGTAAGAATAATAGTACAGCCTGCCCTCCAGGTCTCCATATTTGTCGAAGGAAATGGTCCCCATGGTTGTCTGGTATTTACGGAAGAGGATATGACTCTTCAACACCGGCGCTTCGGCCTTCCCTGTTTTTTCCAGGGCGTCGAGCAGTATTTTAGCCATGTCATAGGCGGCCGGGGCGTAATAGCCGGTTAAAGGTCCGAAATGCTTCTCATAGGTATTTTTAAAATTCATGTACCGGGTATTTTCTTCGGACATAAAAGACTGTGAAGGGATAAATACATTTTTATCCGACTTTCCCGCCGCTTCCTCGAAAATGGTGCTCGTTATCCACAGGGTGTTCATGATGCCGATGGCTGGATTTATTTTCCTCACATTCTGGATGATAAGGCCCGCTTCCCTGGATGCTCCACCCGCCAGGATATACACAAAGCCGACTCCTCCCCTGCGCAGTATTTCCAGTCCCTTCGTGATATCCATCCGCCGGGCTGAAAACCGGCTGACAATCAGGGGTCCCTTGAAATAGCGGGAAAATAATTTGAAAGCCGGTTCCGTATAGGCCTTGTTGCTTTCCGTTTCCAGAAAAACCAGGGTCCTGCCCGCGTTCTTTTTATTCAAAAACCAGGCAATATTTTTCTGTTCCTGTTCCAGGTCCATGCTGCCGCGGATAATGTTGTCGTCGTGGCCGCTGATGATCGTCGTAGAGGGACCGATTACACAGTGGAGTTTAACGGGATTCTTCAACACATCGTCATATACCGCGAGAAATGACGTAGAGGTAGTGAGGAATACAACGATATCACATTTATCTGCGATTGACGCATAGGCCTGGCGGGTCTTTTCCGGATCAAAACTGTTGTCGATGGCGAGCAGTTCAATTTCCGGCGACGCGGGATTCACGGCCCTGGACTCCTCATAAGCAAGCTTGATTGCATTGAAACCGAATATGGATGGCTGGGCATTGCTTCCTTCAAAATTGGAAATAACGCCCACGGTATACCCATGCCTGCTTTTCCCGCAGCCGAAAGCCGCAATTGCAGCAATCAGAAAAATAACGCAGCCAATGACATATTTAATTCCTGCCAGTCTTTGCATTGCGGCCCCCATACAATAATAACCATATAATGATATTTATCCCAATTTGGGATATGACTGAATTATACCATCAGGGAACCGATAGTAAAGCATAAAACGGGACAAATGCCTGTTTTCTATGAGAAAAAAGATAAAGGCGCGAAGCAGGATAGAGCCGGCCATGCATCAGCGTTCAGCGGCCCGGCGCATGGAGAGGCTTATGCGCCCCCGTTCCCGGTCCACGGCAATGACCTTCACCAGAACCCGGTCGCCCACGGAAAGAACCTTGTTTATGTCCTTCACATATTCCACCGATATCTCCGAGATATGGACCAGCCCTTTGTCCTTTATCCCCACATCGACGAAGGCGCCGAAGGCCGTGACATTGTCAACTATGCCGTGGAGAATCATGCCGTCGCCGATATCATCAATAGATTTTAACTTCTCGTCAAAGGATACGGGCGTATATTCTTTGCGGGGATCGAGCCCCCTGCTCAGGAGCTCGCCCATGACAGCCTCTGCTTCAGTTATGTGCAGTTGCTTTTTAATATCATCCTTGTTCATTATCTCCGGGCCGGCCACAAGCTCGACAACACTTTTACCGTAATAATGAGCGATCTTTTCAACATCATCGTAGGATTCGGGATGCACACCGGTCCGCTCGATACTGTTATCGCCGTCCATGATGCGCAGAAATCCGGCACACTGCTGGAAGGCCTTGTCACCGATGCCCTTTATTTTCTTCAGTTCCTTCCTGGACCTGATACGGCCGCTTTCCGTGCGGTACTTCACAATCTCCCGCGCCCTGTTTTTATCGAGGCCCGAAACAAAGGCCAGAAGATGATAACCGGCCGTATTGAGATTCACTCCCACCCTGTTCACGGCCCACTCCACGGTCTGGCGGAGCTTTGTCTCCAGGAGCGACGCAGTTATGTCATGCTGATATTGGCCCACGCCGAGAGAACGCGGATCAATCTTGACCAGCTCTGCCAGTGGGTCCTGGAACCTCCGACCGATGGAGATGGCTCCCTTTACCGTCACATCCAGGCCGGGAAACTCTTCCCGGGCCGTTTCACTGGCGCTGTAGACGCTGGCTCCGTCCTCATCAACCAGGGCCGCCACTACTCCCCTTTCCCCGAGCAGATCCCGGATCATGGACCATGTCTCCCGCCCGAAGGTTCCGCTTCCCACGGCAATCCCCTCCACGCCGTATGTCGCCAGCCAGGGGAGAATCTTCCCTGCCTCGGAGGGATTTCCATTGAGCTGCATCGTGAGAAAATCACGGTACACGCCGTTCTTATCGATCACCGCGGCCTTGCACCCCGTGCGGATGCCGGGATCAATGCCGATAACCGCCCTCTCCCCGAATGGTGCGGCCAGGAGTATCTTCTCCAGGTTGCGGGCAAAAATTTCCAGGGACTCCCTTTCGGCCTTTTCCCTTAGTTCCTTCAGTATCTCATTTCCCATGGAGGACAGGAGATGCCTCTCGAGAGATTCCGTTGCGCTCTTCAGGAGGACTTCGCCCCTCTTCCCGAAACAAGCCGTCATAACCGTCCCGGCCAGTTGTTCAGTTCCCACAGCCGATTCCAGTGATACATTGAGAATTCCCTCCTTGCCTCCCCGCAGAACAGCCATGATGCGATGGCTTGCCATGTGCTGCGCCTTTTCAGAAAAATCAAAGTAATCACGGTATTTTTGTCCTTCTTCCTTTTTACCGCGCTTCACCGCGGCCCTTACGCTCCCCTTCTGCAGATCGACGCGCACTATCCGCCGCACATCGGCATTATCGGACACACGCTGGGTCAGAATGTTCATGGCATGCTCAAGGGCTATACCGGGTTCAGCAACGTCCCCGCCGGTAAATTCAGCGGCAAGGGCCAGTACCCGGTCAAGCGACGGGTTTTTCTCCACGATGAGATCAGCCAGGGGTTCCATGCCCAGCTCGATGGCCCGGTCGGCCAGGGTTTTCTTCCGTGGCTTGTAGGGAAGATAAATGTCTTCGAGTTCCGCCATGGTCAGGGCCTTCCTGATCCGCGTATCGAGCTCCGGCGTCAGTTTATCCTGCCCGGTGAGGTACTGGAGAATATATTCCCGACGCTTTTCCAGCTCCGTATGCCTTTCAAAGGATTCCAGTATTGCGCTGATGGCCACCTCGTCAAGGCCGCCGGTCTTCTCTTTTCTATAACGGGCGATGAAAGGGATGGTGCATCCCTCGGTGGAGAGGGCCACTACGGCCTCAGCCTGATTAACTTTCAGTGACAGCTCCAATGCTATTGTCTGCAAAATCAGGCTTTGTTCCATGATATCCCCTTTTATAGTAACATTTATAATCACTGCTGCGAGACGATTCCCGGACTGGAATGCAGTAATTTCCTGATGACAGTTTTATATACTCAAACTGACCTGTCAAATTTATTTAAAAATGACATTCCCCTGGAGAAATACCGGTTGAATTATTACCGGGGATATGTATCATACAATATTAAAATTGTACACCATGATACTCCGGCAATCCCATAAACCGGATACAGGCAGGTAGCAGCGATGAGAATACTGAAAATCACATCCATAGCGGCAGGCATCCCTTTTTTCATTCTTTTTATTTTTCTGCTTATGGGCAGCATCATGGCCCGCTGGCCCGAAGGAAATATTGTTTATAAAAAATATTCCATCCCTGGCAGGCTTGTCATTGCCCATCGCGGTGCCTCATACCTGGCCCCGGAGGAAACGGAACCGGCATACCTGCTTGCCCGCAATATGGGAATCCATTACCTGGAAATGGACGTTCAACGGACCAGGGACAATGTTCTTATATGCTTTCATGACGAGACCCTGTCACGAAATACCAACGTTGCCGAAACCTTTCCCGGCAGGGAAGAAGATCCCGTGGGAAGCTTCACCCTGGCCGAGCTGAAAAAACTCGATGCCGGGACCTGGTTTAACCTTCGTTATCCCGAAAGGGCCGATGATCGCTACAGGGGCCTCCGAATTCTGACTCTGGAGGAAGTCCTGGATATTGCCGAGGGTTCGGGCAGGAAATCGGGCCTCTACATCGAGACCAAGGACGCACACCTCTATCCCGGCATTGAAGAGCAACTCGCATCAGCACTTGCAAAAAGGCGGTGGATACCGGCCCCGGGCGGAAATAAACCCGCCGGAGATTACCTGGTCACTACAGTCACCGGGCAGGAAATTGCGGCGGTCATCTTCCAGTCCTTTGATCTGGACAGCCTGATGAAACTCCAGGCCCTTTCACCGCAGGTGCCGCGTATCTATCTTATAAAGGAAAAAATGAAAGAGACCCAGGGCTGGGACCGGCTTCTTGAAAACGCCCTTTCGGCCCGTTGCGCCGGAGTGGGTCCCGTTGGATATCTGGGCTGGCCCTGGAATACCGCAAAAGCCCATGAAAAAAACCTTCTTGTACATATCTACACAATCAATGAGAACTGGCAATACCGGCTCTTCAGCTGGTTCGGCGCCGACGGGTTCTTCACCAACCGGAGCGACCAGTTGGCCTCCTTCTATGATATTCCCGTCGCAGGGAAGATGTGAAAGGCCGGTCAACCTGAAAATTTTATTGCCATTTTTACTCACCGTATATACTTGTCCCATCATACAAATGGAGATAATGTAATGATCCGTCCCTGCAATGAAGCCGATTTCGAGACAATGCTTCTGGTCATTAACGATTCCGCGCAGGCATACCGCGGCGTCATCCCCCCGGACCGGTATCATATACCCTACATGACCGCAGACTACCTCCGCGCTGAAATCGACAGCGGTGTTATGTTCTATGGATATGACAAAGAAAATAATCTTCTCGGGGTGATGGGGATACAGCATGTCCGCGATGTCACGCTTCTGCGGCACGCTTATGTTCTCACGGAAAAAAGAGGCTGCGGGATAGGTTCAGAACTTCTGCAATTTCTGGTTCAACGGACGGAACGGCCCACTCTTATCGGGACCTGGTCTGCGGCGGTATGGGCCGTACGTTTTTACGAAAAACACGGCTTCACCTTGGTGACTGAAGAGGAAAAAAACAGGCTGCTCACAGCATACTGGTCCCTTCCGGACCGGCAGGTGGAGACATCGGTGGTGCTGGCCGATAACCGGTATTTCAGTTCGATGCGGAGTAAGTGATATTTAATTATGTGGATCCAGTGACGTCTGCCAGTTAGACTCCGTTCCGGTAAGTTCACTGTTACTACCGCTGAAGTCAGCTATTTCTGTATCGGTACCTGAATCAACATAAAAATCAACGTTCATGGCAGTGCCGTTGATGGTCATAGCTCCCGAATTCAAGAGACCGCCGGCATTGCGCGTTATGGAATTATAGGAAGTCGGATTGGATGTATTATATGTGGAAGCGATGACCACCGCTCCTCCCGACTCGTCGGTTTCCAGCGTTCCGTTTACCGATAGAATTATATCACCGCTATCAGGTTCGTACTGCCGATATCGGAAGCCGCTGAGATAGCGGTAACTCTTTCTTTCAACCTCTTCGGCGGTCGTATAAGCAGTTCTAAAACTACCGGTCACCGTATAATCACGGTTATCGTTATCTGACAGGGTGACTCCCTCTTCCCAGTACAGACTATCAGGAAGAATCCCCCGGTTATAGTCTTCACTCACGGAGTAGTTTATCTCCCACCCGCCGTACGAAACATCTACCGATGCTTCGTCATAAGAGGCCTGAAGAGTATCGGCGGCTGAAATCGATACGGAGGTGATTTCGAATCTCTTTACTTCATAGTCAACGTTTAATTCAAACTCTCCCTGCAGTTTCACGGTTATATCGGAGGAAGAGGCTCCCGTATATATGCAGTCGCAGGAATCGGGGATAAACTCATTGACATCGATGACAAGGCTGCCATTGAAGGTGTATATTAAATTCCATTGATCCCAAAGTGTATCAAACCAGGCTTTCATGGTCAATGTCGTACGGTAGAGCAGTTCATCATCGGTATCATGTTCCTCGTCGATCACATCTATTTCCTTACCGTCTACCAGCAGATCATAATATTCCGACAGCTCAAGTCCTGTTACCATTGAATCAGCCATCTCCATGGAGACCCTGTTGAGATCATCTATCATCACTTTGTAGAGTACAGGGACATCATTGCCTGAACCCGGAGACTCCGATGCTATTCCGGCGTAGGCAGCGAAGAGAATATCCTTATATTGACCGAGACTGTTGAGAGTGACCGTTTTTTCAACCGTTATGGTTACATTATCAACGGCAGTCTGGCCGCTGTCGTCGGTAACGGTAAGGTGCAGGTCGATTGTATCACCATCATCAGCATTTGTGGGAATTAGCAGGACCGGACTGGCAACATCGTCGCGGGACAGAAGAGGTGAGGTGACACTTCTGGTATTCCAGGAAGAATCGGTAACGGCCCATTTATACAGAACCACCTTTCCATCGGGATCATAGGAATAGGATCCGTCAAGGTACACCAGTGCGCCGGGGATCGTCGTCTGATCGCTGCCGGCCAGGGCCACGGGGGCAATTTTACTCTTCTCTTCCGCCAGCGGATCGGAAAAGCAGGACGCAGATATCATGGCAACACATAATAACATTATATTTAAAAACAAAGACGATGCGGTTATTTTCATTTTCCGTTTCATCACTTATCCACCGGATCGACATAGAATTTTTTTATCCACCAGTCGTTGTTGCTGACGGGGTCGCTGCTGCTGAGAAGATTGCTGCCGTAACCCGCTGCATAGAGAGAGTCACCATAGGCACAGAGGGCCAGAACAGCGTCGTCTCCCGCCGAAGAAGACCCGTCGTACATGACCTCCCACAAATCGGAAGCATAGTCGCCTGCGGGATTCAATCTTCTGACCCACCAGTCATAATCACTCTGCCCCCCCACGATATTCTTGCCGTATCCGGCTGCAAAGACATTACCGTCACCATCAACAGATAAAGCCCTTGCGGCACTTTCCGTTTCCCAGATAGATTCGCGCTGCCAGTCTATAGAAACCTCACCATTATCTGTATCAATTCTACTTATAGCCCAGTCACTACCCTTTTTTCCTGCACAATACAGATTTCCCGAAGCATCAAGGGCAATGTCATACAACATATCACTGAAAGAATCATCGGTTTCTGTTTCCGAACCAATGATTGCATACCATTGCTCCACGCCGGAACTGTCGAATTTCTTCACCCACCAGTCTTCCCTGCTGGATTCTTCAAAGGTTACTTCGGAATACCTCACAAGCCCATAGGCGTATCCAGCCACATAGATATCTCCTGATGCACTGTCCACACTGATTGCTGTTGCGCAATCACGCCTGATAGAATTTGTATGAAGTTGCGTATTAAATACAGTCGCATCTTCAACTCCGTCCGACCCGTATTTTTTAATCCAAAAGATACTGCTGCTGTTATATTCATCTGTGCTGTATCCGGTTATATAGATAGTATCACCCGGTCCTACGACAATGCCCCCGGGATAATCATATATATACTCTGCACTACCGCTTATATTTCCTATTTTCTTGTTCCACACTGGATCTTCCACACCGGCACTGTTGTATTTTCTGATATGAACATAATCCTCGGTAAAGTCTTCTGACGAACTAAGCCCCAGAACATACAGGTTATTGCCTGAATCGACGGCCAGAGCGATTACCTCTTCAAGGTCTCCATCGATATCCAGTTTTTTATCCCAACCCTGGTCATCGCCAATTTCTGCTCCCAGACTGCTGAATTTCTTAATCCACCAGTCCATGCCTGAATCCGTATTGGCCACATTCGTTCCGAAGCCAGCTGCATAAACATTACCCAGACTGTCAACGGCCAGCGCCTTCACACTATCATAACCACCATCACCGTCAAAACGCAGATTCCAGGTTTCATCCTCAATAATCTGATTACATCTTCCGGTTACATCGATGAGAAAGGCAGCATCATCGCCATCGCTATTGAAGATACAAAATGTATTATCCACGCTGTCAGTCTCTTCTTCTGACTCAAAGATTATTGAGACCATGACACTCTCACCCTGTTGCAGTTCCATAGGGAGTTCAATATCATCCAGACCATCAACGGTGAAAAGAGATTCTTCGTCAAACATGAACATATCGTGTATGGTGAGAGGACCTATCCCGGCATTTTCGATGAGGAACTGAACTGATCTTTCCTGGGCAAGAGGGATGTTCCCGAAATCATACTGTGATCCGGAGAGAAACTCCTCCCCCTCCTGTGTTACAGAAATTTCGGGCATGAGAGGATCGGTCCAGGTAAATGGATTATCATCTCCGCCGCCGCTTCCGCCGCAGGCCGAGAAGATGAAGGCGATCAGTATGATGAGATGAAAACAGAATAACTTTTTTATTCTCTGGTTGATTAACGACGGGTACAACATATTGCTGTGCCCCCTTTTTTTTTAAAAAAAATAAAGGCCCTTTTCCGACGGTCTGTGCCGGCAGGAAAGGGCCGTCTATTATATGTCAATCGAGGATATTTTTATATGTCAAATCCAAGTATGAGACGGGCAATGATATAATTGTTTTCAAAATCATTACCCACGAATTCCACTTTGGGAGACGCACCGTACAAATCAATGGCCGGTATGTCCTGATCCATGGTGAGCGAGAGCGTATCGTTGATGAGCATCTGCGCCACGGATTTAATCGTGGAAACGAAAGCATCGCCCACACCGGCATTGATGTCGGTGCAGTACAGGAGCTTCAGATCGACATCACTGAGAGTGAAATCGGCCCGCGCCTCGAGCTTTCTCATGTCTTCACTGAGAACCAGGTTTACCACCGCATCGGCGTCAACACCGACCCTGGCGTCCATGGGCGAGGAGAAAGGCGTGAGCTTCAGACTCTTGATATTGAGCACCAGGTTGGCGATCTTGAACCGTCCGAATTTCTGGAAATCCTCGCTTATTATGGCTTCCTCATTAAAATCAGCAACAGGCGGCGTGTTGATCTGAACCGTCACTTTCAGGTCCTCGTTATACAGCGCCAGATCCGGCATATCCTTTTTAAGTTTTTCCGTGATGTCCAGGTTCATAAGCATGCCGGACTGAACCAGTATAAAGGCCGCCTGGTTGACGAAATCGTCGGAAACGGCCACAAGAACATTCTCATCGCCGGTAAGGGCGTAGTCAGGCATGGCGTCGCCGGGAGTGGAGATGAAGCGATCCACGCCGGGATTGAGAGCCGCGCTCCAGTCCACGAGAGACATGGCAATTCCCAGGTCAATCTTCATCTGGTCGTTCGTCGAGGTGAAGATGGGATTGGCATTCATGGGCCATACGCCCAGGTGCATACCCATGATATCGGCCCCCAGGCTTCCCGCATCCATAATGGGGATATCGATGGGGATGTGCTTGAGTACGAATTCAACGACATCGATAACAATGCCCATGAGCCATGATGGAATGCTTAAAATGCCGTATTCCACATTCGCCCGTGGTATATCGATCGAGCAATTGGAAAAATCAAGCTTTGCACATATCTTGTTTTCCGAGTTGATATGGAGCTGTATTTTAAGATTTGTCACGTTGACGGCGGCCGCATACACCGTGAAGTGAGGAAAGCCCGTCAGCCACCAGTCGTGGTATCCCTGGACAAAAATGGCACTCTCGCCGCCGCGGGGATTTACACCGCTTTCGGGCGCCATGGTCAGTGTGGCGCCGATATTGTTGCCGTTCTGGAGATCAACGCCCAGGGAGACCTTGCCGAAATTGATAAAGCCCTGTTTGTTGCCGCCCACATTATTATCATTGTCAATTACTATACTGCCGAGCCCATCGACGGGAACATCGAGAGGAAGAAGTTTTGTATTTCCCAAAAGCGGATCGGGAGTGCCTGAACCGTACACTGGATCGTCATATCCATACACCAGATCGTATTTTACCGTGTTGATCACCCTGGCTATGACTATGGCCAGCGTATCCATGATGTCCTGCGTAAGAAGGGCGCCGATAGCGTCGTCCACCACACCGGGATCTCCCGCTCTCACTGTTGTACCCATGGTAAAGGAAATGCGCTCCAGGTTTGATATACCCTCGGCATCGAGAACCTCAAAAGTACAGGTGGAATGGACTTTATCCTGATCGAGTGTGAATGTATAGGAAAACTCTCCCGTCGTCTCATCGAAGGCCAGGTTCTCACCCAGGATGCTGTTGCCCACATAGAGTTTTTCCACGGGAACTTCCACGACAAGTCCGTCGTCATCGACGGTCTCTCCCGGGATGACACGGCCCGTGATAACCACCGATT
This sequence comes from Spirochaetae bacterium HGW-Spirochaetae-1, assembly GCA_002839375.1. Taxonomy (NCBI): domain Bacteria; kingdom Pseudomonadati; phylum Spirochaetota; species Spirochaetae bacterium HGW-Spirochaetae-1. The sequence continues at coordinate 432,411 of PGXY01000003.1, forward strand.
CCGTTCCCGGGGCATACACCGTGGCGTTGCCGGGACTGATAAACTCAATGGAAGCCGGAGTATAGTTCTGATCAAAATTACCGCAACCCGTAGTTACATACGGCAGTGCCAGTACAAGTGCCAGGAAACATATGTGCACAAAACCCTTTCTCATCATGATTGCCCCCCAATCTGCAAGTTTTTCTAAAATAGCCTCTGAACAGAAATAACGTTACTGTTCCCTCAATTATTCAGTAAAATGACAAGTACGCTATCCGGTTTTAAAATTTATTTTTATACAATATTATAATACGTCCGGACGGTTTATTTTAAAACAGGGATATAAATCTGTCAATATTTTTTTCATCATTAAATATGCTCTTTCACATTTTTTCACGTATTTGTCATGGTTTTACCGACAAATTTAAATTGCAATTATCATCAAAATCCCCCATTGTTCAGTTATTATGGATCATGAAAACACCATGGCGAAGCCTGATAATTTTTTTGGACGACAGGCCAAAAAAATTATTGCCGGCAAAATATATAAACATTTCATTGGTATATGTAAATACGTATTTTCATTATCATTTAAAAGTGATTTGGACACTTGCAATATGTACCAGGAACGACTCAACCTATTACATGAATTCACCGCCCTCTCCTTCGGCAGACCATTACTTGCCAGCGAAGAGAGGGCTTTCTACGATGCCTTCAACCGACACATGATCGACCTGGTATATTCCCTGCCCGTGTCGATGCAGACCGAGTCCCTCCTCTTTCTCATGCAGTATGCGGGGATGCGGATCGGCGAAAAACTTGATCTCTTCAGGAACTATCATTCGCCGTCATGGTCCTTCCTGTACTGGATCGGCCATGCCGAAAAGGTATCCCGCCGCCTGACACCGGACGAAATGGAATGCGCCGCCGGGGCCCAGGCCATGGCCATGTTTCTTCACTCCCTGGACGATCATATCCATGACGGCTCCATGACCCCGTCGCACCTGCTCCTGCTGCTGAGAAGCCAGGCCTGGCTTCTCATGAAGGAAAAGCTGATACGTTTCACCGGCGGCAATGCCGTGGACCGGGCAACCATCGACGACTTCATCAACACCTATTATGAGGGGATAAGCAGCAGGGCAACCCTTTCAGGGCTCGACGAATACTGCCGCCTCTTCCGCCGTCAGATGGCCACCTGGACCCTGATACCCTACCTGGCAAGCCTGAAGCGCTACCGCGACCGCAGTTTCGCCGACGACATCAAAGAGGCCTATGAATGTTTCGGCATCGCCTGGCGGCTCCTCGACGACATCAATGACGTAGAAGAGGACATGCACAACCATGAGCACAGCGCCGTGTACTACCTGCTTCCCCGCCAGTGGCAGATCCTCTGGGACTCCCACGAGACCGTGCGCGATATAAACGAGCTCATGCTTCACATCCACGCCGCCGATACGATCGACACCCTTATTCTCACCGCCGAAAAATATCTTCTCAGGGCGGAAACCATCGTCCGTGACCGGGGCATGACAGAACTGGCCGATGAACTCATGACGCTCCGCGGGCCCCTGGCCCTGTGGCTCCATGACCGCCCATGAACCGGATCAGGCATAATCTAACCGGGGAAGCCGTTTCCATTGAAATAAGCACGCGCTGCAACAGCTCCTGTTCGCACTGCTTCGCCCGGGCCGGACGCGGGCGGGATTTCTCCCTGGACCATGATACCGCGGCGGCCATACTCCGCGAGGCCTTCACCCTGGGATACCACCGCCTTCACATAACGGGTGGTGAACCCTTTCTCTATGAATCGATACTGGAACTGCTGGATGAGGCTTTCTCAACAGGATATGAAACCGTTTTCATCAACACCAACGGGACTCTGCTCAGCGATTCCCTGTGCAGTGTGCTGGCGGGATACGGCCCCGGCCTGTCTCTTTCCGTGAGCCTCCAGGGCCCCCGGGAGCTGCACGATACTGTACGCGGTCCAGGATCATGGGACAGGGCCGCCGCGGGCATCGGGAACCTCCTGAACCGTTCCATCAAGACCGCCGTGTATACAGCCACGGGCCGTTCGCTCCTCCCGGGGCTTTCCCGTTTCGTTGCCGATATCTTTAAGCGGTTCAGCGCCATTGAGTACCTTGCCTTCATCCAGATGATCCGTGTCGCCGGGGACGCGCTCGATCTTTCCCGCGAGGTACTGCGGCCTGAAGATTTCATTTCCCTGGTAAAAACGACGGCGCTCCTGGACCTGGGAGGATACGGGGTCACCATACTGGAAAATCCCCTGGCAGCCGTGACGGCCCGTTGCCTCGGTATGCCCTGGCTGCCCGTGGAACCGCACCTGCACCGCAGTGGACGCCTGGTCATCATGGCCGACCGCAATGTAACCCTGGCCCATTCCACGCGGGAATCCTTCGGAGAGTACCGGCGGGGTCTGCTTGAAGAGATACTGGTCTCGGGAGAATACGACACAGCCGTGGGTCCTGATGAAAAAACATGCCCCTCGTGCCGTCACAATGATTTATGCGTGAAATGCGGCCTGGTTCGGCCTTCAGAATGGTATCGCGACATGAACCCGGAGATTCCCTACTGCATGAGGGTGATGGACCTGGCCTGCGCGGAAACGGTGTCCGATACGCAGGGCGAATCATGACCCACCGGCTTCAGGAAAGGCGTCGCACCACCATGAGGGTGATATCATCGTCATCGAGACGGTTCTTTTTATAGTCGCCTTTCATGTCGATAATTATGTCCCGGCACATGGCCTCCACATTATCCCCGACGGCGTTTTTCCCGATGGTTTCCCGGAGATAGCTCTCTCCTTTTATAATACGCCTGTTATCATGTTCCGAAGCGGGCCTTCCCGCATAGCCCTCAATGAGGCCGTCGGTGAACAAAAAGAGCGTCGATCCCGGCGGAAAATCACACGTTATCTCGTGATATTCCAGGTTGTTCATCATACCGATGATGGGCCGCCGAGTCCACAGGTCTTTAATTTCACCGCCGGGCAGGGTGCAGTACTGCTTCGGGTGGCCCGCCGAGGCCACGGTGAGTGTACCGGCGTGCAGATCTATGTCGGCCAGGCAGCAGGTGAATACGATATGATAGGGGGCCTGCTCCATGCAGAACCGGTTGTTGAGCTGCTCCATGAGCCGGGCCGGTGAGAGGTCTTCGCGCTTCAACAGGTTGTATTCCGAAAGTATCGTTATGAGATTCATGGATGCGTTGATGCCGTGCCCCGTGGCGTCTGCCATGAAAAAGCGTACGCGGCCGTCAGGCAGTTCCTCCATGTCATAGAGATCACCGCCGATAGTGATGAGGGGATCGTAGTGGAGACAGGCGGCGACCCTGTCCGTTCGCAGTTCTCGGTTCATCATTTTTTCCAGGAAATTCTGTGAAAGGACCAGGTCCTTGGCGATTATATTCTCCCAGTCCCGGAGCTTCCGCACCGTGTCGCTGAAAAGGCGGCTCCTCTCCAGGGGTGACGGCGCGTCATGATTGTTTCCCTCCAGGTCACGGTTGACATGGCGCTCCGTATCGAAAAAATGCTTCATGACCAGCTGGTTTTCCACGCGCACCAGGAGCTCCCGGGGATTGAAGGGCTTGGTAAGATAATCGTTGCACCCGAAGATGAATCCCTTCACCATGTCTTCCATCTGGTTGCGCGCCGTTACCATGATGACGGGAAGGAACTCCTCGCGGTACCGGCTCCGAAGCTGCATCATGACGTCATAGCCGCTCATGCCGGGCAGCATGAGGTCCAGAAGAATGCACTGGGGCCTCTGCCGTGCAATTATTTCCAGGGCCTCGGGTCCGGTGCGGGCCGTAGCGGTCGTATATCCCTCTTCGGCCAGAATGCGCTGCAGTATTTTGAGATTCACGGGATCATCGTCGACGAGGAGCACCGTATCGCCGCCCCCACCGGCGCTTCGGGCGTCAATGTCGGATATTTCCTGCATGATCTTCGCCTGGTTCATTCCCGGGTCAATGATCACGGAAGGCAGAGTCTCGGCCTGCTCCATTTTCCTGCGTGATATGCCGGCCATGTTCCGCGGCGGTTCCAGGGGAATAAAGACATGAAAATCGCTCCCCAGGCCCGGTTCGCTGCCGGCCCATATCCTGCCGCCGTGGAGCTCCACGAGATGACGGGCGATGGCCAGTCCCAGGCCCGTGCCTCCGCTCTCGCGGGAATCGGCATCGTCGGCCTGTTCATAGGGATTCCAGATGCGCTCCAGTTTTTCCCGGCTGATGCCCTTTCCCGTGTCGCTCACAGTTATGTGCACGCCGCCCTCTTCGGGAACGGCTGAAACGGTGACGGACCCCGTCGCGGTGAACTTTATAGCATTGCCTATGAGATTCAGGAGAACCTGTTCTATGCGCTCTTTGTCGCCCATAATGGCCGGCAGGTCCGGTGCCAGTTCATATTTCAGCTCCAGGGACTTCTCCCCCAGAAGGCCCCGCGACAATGACACCAGGGAGGGAATGACCGTGTCAAGGCGCACCTCGCCGAGAAAGAGGTCCACGCGACCGGCGCGGATCTTGCTGAAGTCCAGTATTTCCTCCACGAGGCGGTTCAGCCTCTGGGCGCTCGATTCGATGAGCAGGAGGTCCTCCATCTGCTGTTCCGTGACCGGTCCGCTCCCCCGGGACTGCAGGGACTGGGTCAGGCCGATGATGCCGTGCAGGGGCGTACGCAGCTCATGTGAGGTCGTGGCGAGAAACTCGTCCTTCATTTTATCCATGACCAGCAGCTCGCCATGGGCCGTTTCCAGGTCCGTGTGGACCTGGGCGAAACGCGAGGCCAGGACCCATGCGAAGACCAGGGTCATGGCGAAGAAGCCTTCTATAAGAACAGCTTCACTTTTAATGATGTCCATGAATGTGAGAATACTGTAGGCATAACCGGCAGTTAAAAGGAAAAACCCCATGAAGGTCATGCCCGCATAAGGCTTTTTGTCCCTCATGGACTTGATGCATATGATATTTCCGTACACAAGCAGCATCAATGAAATAAAAATGAAAGGGAAGTATATATATTTTGTAAAATACTCTATCTGATTAAAAACAATATATTCGATCACTATCCACAACGACATGAAAGCATACAAGCCGGTAAATAGTTTTTCAATAATATTGCTCTTGATGGACAAAAAAGAATGGATAAACTGAAGCAACATCACCGAGGCAAGAAAAGAACATATATATGTCGTAAAAAGATATACGGAGTAATAATCGATAAGCCAGAGAATGAGTCCCTTGTAACCCCCGATCCATAATCCCAGTGAAAGGGAAAGAATGGAGAAGTAAAGATAGTACTTGTCCTTGCGGCGATTCCAGTAGATGATGAGAAAATAAATCGACAAAAATAGATTGATGACTGTCAGTGTGGCAAAGCGAAACAGATAATACAACCATTCCCGTTTTATTTCACCGAATCCGCCGATCCGCATTGAACCATCAAAACCGCCATCGGAACTCAAGGTTCCTGTTTTTATCAGCAACACATTATTGCCGGGCCTGATGATCATGGCCGGTATCTTTATCAGATCAGGTTTGCCTACAATTAGTGGTGAGTCCCCCCTTTCATTAAAAGGACGCGTTTCATATATGAGTGTACGATTGAAGAAAAACTGTGCCCCTCGGTAATGCACAGGGACAAGCAGAGACAGATTCTGTAAATTATTGTTGATAATGCAATTGAGCCCATACCATGCGATTCCATGGTATTCACTAAATTGTGGATAACTTGTCCAGGATAAGTTGTTGCTGATAGCATCCCATCCAGAAAAATCACCGGCCATTTCTCCTGCACTGATATGCTTTTTGTTTTTAAAATACCACTTACCAGATAAAGTAATTGTCGCAGTATCATCGATAGTTATTTTTCCATCACTTGTTTGTGCTGACGCTGATTGGCCTGCCAGTATTAAAACAGCAGATACAGTGATAATTATTTTTTGGAATAACATCATATTGCTTATTGTCAACAACAACCATGTGAAGAAAAACTGATATCATTCTGAAATTTTCAGAATGTTCTATCTACAAATTTAGCCGGTCTATTGTAGATCTATAAATCTAGTATGAAGCTTTTACAGTAACATCTTTCATATCTTGCAAAGTTTTCCGGTTATCAAAAATCCTGTCCAGGTCTTCCTGTGCAATGTAATATTTTTTACTTTTGAACCATTTTTCCAGTTCCTCAACAGATTTTACTGTTTCAAGCTTTTCAATCAGCTCCTTGCCCAGTTTGGGATTTGCCGCCGCCTTTACCACGAAATCCATAAAATCTGACATAGTGTGCCCCCCACAGATTAGATTATTTAAATTTGGACAAATTTTTATAGATTTATTTTCATTTGTCAAATGAAAATAGCACGAACAGAATTTTTATTAGCATTGAAGATGCTTTTTCAACAGGGGTCAGAGCCTTCCCTGCATTTTTAGGGAAAAACTGCCCATAGAGGGCTCTGACCCCCTTGCTGCAGCATCCATGCTCTGTCCCCTCCCCGTCAGAAAATCCAATTTTCTCTTGACTTATATTGAGCATATGCCCATAACTGTCCTATACAGGGGACAGAGCATGACCAGACCAAAATGCTGCAGAAGAATCGGCCGCGGGCCTGTAACAAGCTGTTTTCAGCCTGAAAACGGCACGGGAACACCGGGCGAGGAGATCGTCCTCACCCTGGACGAGTTCGAGGCCCTGCGCCTGGCCGATTACGAGGGACTGTACCAGGAACAGGCTGCGGCACGCATGAACGTGTCGCGCCAGACCTTCGGCCGCATAGTCGATTCCGCCCGGGGCAAGATGGCGCACATGCTTGTCCAGGGATGCACCCTGAGGATAAAGGGCGGCGACGTGGAAATGGCTTCTCCGCCGGGCCTTCGCTGCGAACAGTGCCACCGCTATTTCGAAGGGCCCTGTGACGGTGACGGCAGGGTCGCCTGCCCGAAATGCAGCAAAAAAACATAACAACCAAACAACAAGGAGAATAGAAAATGAAAATCGCACTGCCCACCCAGGGAAAAAACATCGACGGCCACTTCGGCCACTGCGAATGCTTCACGGTCTACACCGTGGACGATAACAAAAAAATACTTTCAGAAGAAATCGTGCCCTCGCCGGCGGGATGCGGCTGCAAGTCCGACATCGCCGGGACCCTGGCCAATATGGGCGTCACCATGCTCCTGGCCGGCAACATGGGCGGCGGTGCCGTGAATGTTCTCAACGCCCAGGGCATCGACGTGCTCAGGGGATGTTCCGGCGATGTACGCACCGCCGCTGAATTATGGCTCCAGGGAAAGCTCAGCGATTCGGGCGTAACCTGCTCGCACCATGAACACGGCCACGACTGCCATCATGACTGAGAAGCGCGAAGACTTCGTCCGCTACTACGACGAAAATTACGGTGATTATGCCGCGGGCTGGTCCCCGGACCACATGCACTACGGGTTCTGGCTTCCCGGCACCAATGACCACGAGGAATCCCTGGTCAACACGGTAAAGGAAATAATAAAGGAGCTCGATATTTCCACGCGGGACACGGTCCTTGACGCCGGGTCCGGCTCGGGCGGCACGTGCCGGTACATAGCCCGGCATACCGGCGCCCGGGTCACGGGCATCAATCTTTCGCCGGTGCTGCACGGCCAGGCCCTGCTCCTCTCGGAGAACCTGCCAGACAAAGAACGGCCCCGCTTCGAGCTCATGGACTTCACGGACACGGCGTTCCCCGACGGGTCCTTCTCGCGCGTCCTGGCCCTGGAGAGCGTGTGCCACACTCCGGACAAGAACGATTTTGTCCGCGAGGCCTTCCGCCTGCTGCAAAAAGGCGGGCGCCTTCTCGTGTCGGATTTTTTTCTCACGGATAAAAAGATGACGGAAGATGAGAAAGAAATGCTGAACCAGTGGCTCCGGGGCTGGGCCATGCCGAACCTGGCGGGCATTGAAGAATTTAAAATCATGCTGGCCCGCGCCGGGTTCCGGGACCTTCAGCATCACGACAAGACCGAACTCATTTACAAAAGCAGCAGCCTCATGCACGACGGCGCAAAGGAAACCCTCCCCGCGGCCCTCCTGCGGTACCAGAAGGGCGAGGTTCCTCAGTCATATCTTCTGCACACCGTTGCCCTGGCGCGCCAGAAGGAGTGCCTCGACGCGGGGCTCTGGCGGTACTTTTTTTTCACGGCGGGCAGGTAATATCGCCGCAGAGACCCCGGCGAATAAATCTCCTTTCATGAACAACAAACTCCCGCCACCCCTTCAAGGGGTTTTTAATTCAATTATAGAACCGGTATCTTTGCGCTCCTGGCAAATATTTTTTATTCAATCACTATAAATTCCTCGGCCCCCTCCGGGGGCGGCGACAGGAATTTTTAATTCACATATAATCTATCCGCCGGGGGCTGCGCGTACTTCCTGAGACATCCCCCGAACACAGTCGCCCTGATTAAACCCCCCTGTGCCTCAGTGCCCCTTTGGTTGCATTTTCTTTTCTTTAAAACTACACCAGTTCCCTGCCCATCATGGTACACAGGGGACGCAGTTCCTTCATGAGCGCGTCGAACTTGTCGGGCCGCAGGGACTGGCCGCCGTCGCAGAGGGCCCGGGCCGGGTCATTGTGGCACTCGATCATGAGCCCGTCGGCCCCGGCTGCCACGGACGCCTTTGACATGGGCGATATGAGTTTCCAGTGCCCCGTGCCATGCGAAGGGTCAACAATCACGGGCAGGTGCGTCTTCTGCTTCAGCACCGGTATGGCCGATATGTCCAGGGTGTTCCGCGTCTCGGTCTCGAAGGTGCGGATGCCCCGCTCGCAGAGAATCACGTTCATGTTTCCCTCGGAGAGGATGTATTCCGCCGACATGAGAAATTCGTTAATAGTGACCATCATGCCGCGCTTGAGAAGAACGGGTTTTTTCGAGCGGCCCACTTTTTTCAGCAGGGAAAAATTCTGACAGTTCCGCGCGCCGATCTGAATAATATCGGCGTATTCCTCCACGAGGGGCAGGTCTTCGGGGTCCATGACCTCGGTAATGACGGGAAGCCCCGCCTCGTCGCCCACCTTACGCAGCAGGTCCAGGCCCCGGCCGCCCATGCCCTGGAAGGCATAGGGAGAGGTGCGCGGCTTAAAGGCCCCGCCGCGCAGCACCGTGGCCCCCGAGGCTTTTACTGCCAGGGCCGTCTGCCTGATCTGGTCTTCGGACTCGATAGAACAGGGCCCGGCCATAACACAGAGGCTTCCGCCGCCGATAGTGCCGCCGCCGGGCAGGGTGATGACCGTGTCGGTGTCCTTGAGATTGCGGCCCGCCAGGATATAGGGTGTATCACATGAAAGCAGATGATAGTCCTCAAAATAGGGCTTGAAGGCCAGGAGATCGTTCTCCTTCACGTTCAGGGCGGCGCAAATCGGCCCCTTCGTGGTCTCCATAGAATAGGTGCGGTATCCCCGCTCCTCCAGCATGGCCCTGCGGGCCTGCGTACTGCCCGGACTGTTTTCCTGCATCAGAACTATCATCGTCTTCCTCCAATTGGTTGGTTGCCGTATTAAGAAGGCCGCCTGGAGGGTGGCGGCCTTTATTCTCTGAGGGGGATTCCCTGAAACGAAGAAGGCCGCCGGCTTCCCGCCTGCGGCCTCATGGTATTACAATATCCACAAAGGCTACAGACGAGCCCAGTTAAAATAAAAATACCAAAAATAATAATAGCTTTTGTGGTTGTTGTAATAAACTGTTGCGTTCATGGTTTTTTCCAGTGAGAAAACCATGAACGCAAACATCCCCCTTTGTCAATTAAAAATTTCCAGATCCTTTCATTTTATTAAACCACTGTAAAAAATATTTCATTCAAATCCCGCCCCAAACGTATTATCTGCATGAGCATACAAAATCCCCACGATACATTCTTCCGGGAAGTATTCACGGACACGGAAAAAGCCCGGGAACTCATATCGCTGGCCCTTCCTCCTCAGGTCACGTCGCTCTTTGACTGGAAAAAGTTTGTCCATGAAAGCGGGACATTCATCGATGAAGCTATGAGGGAGTATCATTCCGATATTCTTTTTTCAACAGGACTCACGAAGGGAAGCCGGATAAAAATATATATTTTATTCGAGCATAAATCCTATCATGACGCACATCTCTTCGCACAGCTGTTAAGATATCTTACGCAGCTGTACGCAAATATGAAAGAACTGACTCCCGTCATCCCCCTGGTATTCTACCATGGAACCGGCAAATGGAAAGTACCGGAAACATTCCTCGATGATTTCCGCCTTCCCCGGGAACTGAAGCCGGTCCTTCGCAGATATATCCCCGATTTCAGGTATGAGCTCATTAACTTGCAGAGCAGGAACATTGATGATATGATTATTTCATTGACAATGAAGGTTCTGCTCTATACTTTTAAGCATATACGGAATTTCCAGGATGATTGTATTCTTGAGAAATTCATAGTACTTGCAAGGGACCTGTTCTTTGAGGATTCGGGCCTGAAAATTATTGAAAAAATGCTTCTCTACCTTTTTGCGGTTAACGACATTCAACCGGAAAAGGTGAGGGATTCCATAGACAGACTTATTTCGGCGGACAAAGGAGACATTGCCATGACTACTGCTGAGAGATTGATACAACAGGGTATTGAGAAAGGTATAGAGAAAGGCCTTGAGAAAGGCATCCTGAACGGCAAAAAAGAAACGGCCCTGAATATGCTCCGCAGGGGTTACTCCCGCGAGGATATAGCCGATATCACGGGACTGTCCATGGAAGAGATTGATAAATTGAGACAATAAACCCTCCGCTATCCACCATCCATCGCCTTATATAAATTAATTGACACAAATTATGTTCTGTGCAAAAGAGTTACAATTCGCCGCAGGACAACTTATATTCTCAGGGAGCTTATATGGATACTCTTGCCTTCATAAACGCATCATTTTTATGGTTCTTCAGTGCCGTCATGCTCTACCAGGTCATTTTAACCTGGGGTAAGCCGGAGAAAAAAATCATACAGTATTCCGAACTCTTCTACGTCCTGGAATTCTTTATCGTGGGTTTTTATGTTCTCTTTCTTTTCAAGGGCATGAATATAACAGGAGGGATGCACAACAGGCTGTATGGGTACATGCTCCTGGCCTTCATCATCAGCAATCTCTGGCTCCATCTCTTCAACATGCTGCCCACATACCTCAAGGTGAAACGCAACCCGTCACTCGTTGATAATGATCCGGTCCTCACCCGCAATTACGCTGTTTTTTTGAAAGAACTGGATGAGAAATATAAAAAAGACAATTCAAAGGATATCCTGAAGGACCTGAGCCGGAAGGCCCTTCACTTCATACTCCTGGCCCTGGTGATCGGCATCCACGAAATGAGTTTCCGCATGGAGGCAACGGTCGCGCAGTGGGGCCTCACTCCCCTGGCCTTCCGGAACTTTCTCTATGTCCTGGCCGCCATGTTCTTCGTTTTCATGTTCACCACGGGAGACCTGTATCGCCAGTACGCCTTCCAGTACATTCCCCAGTGGGGGAGAAAGTGGTATGGCAAATCACTGGAGGCCCGCACCGAGGCGCACACCCTCATATCCAGCGTTCCCTTTCTGCTCACGCTCATGCTCTTCATCAACTCCCGGGTTCACGTCCTCTTCGCGGCCGCCATTGTATCGGCCGTGGCCGACGCCATGGCCAGCATGGTGGGGAAAAGCTTCGGAAAGCATAAAATGATTCATTTCGGCGTATATCCGGAAAAAAGCTACGAGGGACTCATAGCCGGAGCCCTGTCGGCCTTCATCGGCATAATCGTCCTCTTTCATTATTATCCCGTTACGGGTGGGTTCCCGGGAATTTCCGTGGTGATCGCCCTTGTCTGCGCCCTGGTCTTCATCTATACCGACGCCTATTCCCGGTATCTCTGTGACAATATCACCAACAGCCTGTTCCCGGGCCTGGCCACCTGGCTTATCCTCTATTTCTTTGCGGCGTGATGTAAATATTTTTGATTAAATATCCTGCGTTCACCGCGGCGCAGGCACTCGATCCGTTCATGAATCTACAGGCGCCACCCCCGGAGGGGGTTACCCCCGGCGCAAATATGCAAGGTCAATTCATGCATCCCTGAGCGACACCCCCGGAGGGGGTTTTTAATCCGACGATAGTAGATTTCCTTTTTCCTTTAACACGTTCCTGCTTCGCGATCTTCGCGCCCTTCCTGTAATTATTTCTATTTTTTGCTATCTGTTTTAAATTCAGAAAAAGTATTTCTTCAGCAGGCCCAGTTTGCCCTTCTTTATCATCTGCATTCCGGAAAATTTCATGACCTGGCGGATCTTGTCCCGGTAGGCCGGCTCATAGCAGTGTGTTTCGCAATTTTTACAGGAAGGCTTCGGGTCATAGGGGCAGATGATTCTTTTTGAAGCGGCATGAAGCAGGAGCGCACGGCAGTCCCCGCAGAGCGTTATTTCCCGCGCGCCAAGATACATCTGCATGGCACCGGCGGTTCTTACCGGTTCCCGCGGCAGGTTTCCGTGTTTCGCGTCGCAGTACAGGGCGATGAAATCCGCCAGCACATCGACGTCCTTTTTGATTTTTTCATCGATAAGGGCAGTCTCCCCCTTCATAACGACACGGTGTTCCCTTTCACTAAATTTTCCATGATATCCTTCATGAGCCCGTTCGATTCACTAAAAAAGTCACGGCGCGACAATTCGCGGGCATCCTGGACCCAGGCGCTGCCGTCCAGTTCATGACGGGCGTTTTCTATGAGAAGATCCACGCTCTCGGGCGTCGACTCCAGGTGGAACTGCAGGCCCAGGACCCGGTCATCATAGATAAAGGCCTGGTTCTCGCAGGCTTCGCTGCGGGCCAGGTGCACGGCCCCACGGGGAATATCGAAGGTGTCGCCGTGCCAGTGGAAGGCCGTGAAGCGCTGCGGCAGAACGAGACGCGATGCCGGACCGGTATCGGTTAAAGGAACTGACGTCACGGGAAACCAGCCGATTTCCCGGTACGGGTTCTTCCGCACTTGCGCGCCCATAACATGGGCGATGAGCTGCGCTCCCAGGCATATGCCCAGGACCGTGGCGCCCCGGGAAATACACTTTTCAATAAACAGCATCTCCTCTTTCAGCCAGGGGTACCGGTCACCGTCATGGACGCCCATGGGCCCTCCCATGACGAGAAGAAATTCAACGCCGCCCGGATCGGGAAGCGCCTCGCCCGCATAGACCCGGGTGCCCGACAGGGGCATGCCCAGCTCCCGCAGAATCACCGCCGCATGGGCCGGTCCTTCAAAGGGGACATGCTGGATACAATGCGCTCTCAAATTATTTCACCTTTTATGGAAATGGTATAATCTTTTACGAAAATATTTTTCCCCGCTCGCTCCATGGCCTTTTTCAGTATCATGTTCACGCCGCCGCAGCAGGGAACTTCCATGTGCAGAACCGTGATGGACTGTATCTCATGGGTAGTCAGAATGGCCGTCATTTTATCAACATACTCTTCAACATAGGGGTCCAGTTTCGGACAGAACATGATGACGATCTTGTCCTTTAGGAACCGGTTATGGAAATCGCCGTAGGCAAAGGGCACGCAGTCGGCGGCCAGCAGCAGGTGCGCGTTGTCGAAATACTGCGCTGCCGGGTTGAGAAGCTTGAGCTGCACGGGCCACTGGCGAAGCTGCGACGCAACGGGCCCGGCCTGCCCGGCCTCCCCGGTTCCGGAGCCTTCTCTCACGATGGTCATGGCCGCGGCGCCGGGACATCCTCCGCCTCCTGCGTGGATATGCTTATGGACATGCTGATGAGCCTGTCCCTGGGCCTGGTGCGCCGGGGTCTTCTTTTTCCCGAATTCCGGCACGGCAATATCCTGCTCAACAAGATACTCCAGAGCCTCGTTCAGGAAACGCGTCTCACCGTGCGCATCGAGATGTTCAAGGTGGGCACGGATGACCATTTCTCCCTGCTTCACGATATTCTCCATGACCCGTCTCTCGTTATAGGCCTCGGCCTCGCGCTCCTCGATATGGATGGCGTCCTGCGGACAGGTGGAAATGCAGGCCCCCAGGCCGTCGCAGAAAAGGTCGCTCACCAGGCGGGCCTTCCCGTCAATGAGCTGCAAAGCCCCCTCGGGACAATCGGGAATGCAGAGCCCGCACCCGTTGCATTTTTCATGGTCAATATGTATTATCTGGCGTTTCATGGATGTATCTCCTGTTACTATGATATCAGAAGTATATCCATTTTGTAAAGAAGGTTCATTGACATAGGTCAACTGGGGAGGAAAGATGAATTTTTCTTTCTATAAGTTTTATATTCAGCAGTTTAACGATGAAAAACACGGCAATTTCCAAAACCATGACCGCCGAAAAAGCTACTAAAAGAAACATTTTTAAAGAAATATGTATCCAGCCAATGTAAAATCCAATTACTCCTGCAAAAACAATGATGAAAAGCATAATTCGCTTTTTATATTTTTCCAGTTTCAATTTTATTTTACAGTGCTTGCATGTAAGATGCCAGGGCGTCATTGCAGTCATGAATGTTAAAAAATTCATTTCTTTTGAGCATTTTGGACAGAGTAATTTCATGTTTTAGGTGGAACTCCTTTTGTTAGTTAATATTTGATTACCGGTAATTTCAGGCGACTGTCAGGTTATTACCATCACTGTTCAAGTAACTCATAATATTATTTGTTCTTTCTATATTTTATTAGCATAAAAATTCCATGTGGTAACATTAATATCGTCATTCCCCCGTATGGTATCATATAAACGCCAATTAAAATTACTATAAGATACGTCAATATAAAGCCGAAAGGAGGTATTATATTTCTCTTTTCAACAATATCAAGAAGCACACCAAAGGGAAAAAGTATTAGGCCGAAATATAAGCACCAAAAGGAAGCAAAGGTTTCATAATTTATTTGTGACTCCATGAAGCCATCATTGATTTTGAAAAAGAATCTTTCTGCAAAACTCAAAAACTGTCTGCTATAGACAAACGACGTTAATACGGCAGACATATCTACTGCACAATACGTATCCCGTTCTCCGCTATTAAAACAATTTCCCTATTTTTAATAAAAAAACCATCAACACCCGCCGATCCCGAAATCCCCTGGGAAGGTTGGTCCTCCGTTCACAGCGAACGAGTTCATAGCAGTTTAAATGGACTTTCACCTTATGAATTTATTGAGAGAATGGCATGAGATTTACCTCATTTGATGGTACAGAAAATGGGTGGCACGTCAAAAGCTCTATAGGTTATTGATAAAAGGTAAAAGTAAATTATTCAAGGTCTTTTTATTCTTTGTTTTATAAATGTAGTAATCAGAATCAATTGTAATTATTTCATTTATATTTGTCATTTCAGCGATTATAATCAGAGATGAGTCTGCGAGATCCATTGGGACATCAGAATACTTTTTCGATAGTTGGATTATCCTTTCAAGGTGGTTGTTTTCTAAATTAATAATAGTAATTGCTTCCCGTTTTAGCCATTCTAAAAAATCAATCTGAACATTTATATTAAAGCTCAATAAATGTGTAACTTCAGTAATGACCGGCCAGGTTGTGATTAAGTGTCCTTTAAATTGTTTAAGAAATGAAACTACAGAAATATGATATTTGTCGTCCTTATCAAATAGGGCTATTAATGGACCAGCATCAACGAGAATGTTTTTCACGTAATTTTCCTTTCAGAATATTTTTATAATTCTGTGACAAGCTTCCATCGCCACTGCCATATTTTCCGAAAAGGTCAGAACCTAAATCATACGGTGAATGTGTTTTCTGATAATCTTCGAAATATAGAACAAGAGCTCTTTTGACAATTTCAGATTTTGAAATCTTCTCATTTTTTGCGATTTGATTTAATTTGTCATCTAAGTCTGTAGATAGTCTTAAAGAAATCATTGTTTAACTCCTTGATGTAATACATAAAGTATTACAATACCAATGAAAAGTCAATTCTATTACTAAAATATTTCAAAAAAATGTGAAATTTCAGGCAGGAAAGGCGGCCCATATCTCCTGCCGACATGCATTCCTACAGTACAATACGTATCCCGTTCCCTGCCATTAAATCAATTTTCCTGTTTTAAATAAAAATTCTGTCAACACCCGCCGATCCCGAAATCCCCGGCCAGGTTGTGGCCATACCCGTGGATTCTTCCTCCGTTGCTGCGCCGTTGCTCCTCCATTCTTCCTCCGTTACTCCTCCCATGTTCCTGACATGATGCGTCCATGCTCTAACTATCACATTTCAAAGGTTGACCAGAAGTAGAAAAAATTTTAACCTCGGCAAGAAACGGAAAAATAATTTTAATTTTTATCATCCCGACGCGTATTAATAGCAAAGAGCATAACGGACCCGCACAGGGTTTTAAACATATAGCTCAGTCATTTATTCGATCTTTGAAAACAGGTATTTTTGATACACAAAATGGTGTGGTGAAACAAATGCCACCCGAAAGCGAGGGCACGGATGTCCGAACGCGGTGGCTGCGGCCGACCCACAGGACGTGGGAAGTGCCGCGAAGGACATGGATGTCCGAGAGCGGCCGAGGACGGCACAGGATGTGCCTCCGCAGGCCGCACAGGACGAGTTACCTGAAAGAGAGAGTCTCAAGCCCTTCGCGGCGTCTGAGCGAACGCGACCAACACGACGTTGGAAGTGCCGGCGAAGGCACGGATGCCGTGAGCCGGCCGGGGGTGGTGCAGGAGGGGCGCCGCGCTCGCGCCCCTTCTGCAAAGAGCCAAGTCCCGGCTCCACCGGGACATAAATTCACCCGCCGTTAATAACGGCCAGACACCGCTATTTCCCTGCCATGATGGCTTTCACATCATCGGCAACTGCCCCTACAGGTTTGATGTCGAAGTTCTCCACCAGAACCTTGGCCACGTTTGGCGAGAGGAATGCCGGCAGCGTGGGACCGAGCCTGATACCCTTTACTCCCAGGGCAAGCAGCGCCAGGAGCACGGCCACGGCCTTCTGCTCGTACCAGGCGATATCATAGGAGATGGGAAGCTCGTTGATATCGGCCAGGCCGAAAACCTCTTTCAGCTTCAGGGCGATGACGGCCAGCGAATAGGAGTCGTTGCACTGCCCGGCGTCGAGAACGCGCGGTATACCGCCGATGTCTCCCAGGTTCAGCTTGTTATACCGGTACTTGGCGCATCCCGCCGTGAGGATGACCGTATCGGCGGGAAGTTCCTGCGCCACATCGGTGAAGTAGCTGCGTCCCTTCTGCCGGCCGTCACAGCCCGCCATAACAACGAATCGCTTGATGGCGCCGGACTTAACGGCCTCCACGACCTTGTCGGCCAGCTCCAAAACCTGGTGATGGGCGAACCCGCCGGTAATGCTTCCCTTCTCTATCTCCACCGGGGCCTTGCAGGTCTTTGCCAGTTTTATAATTTCAGAAAAATCCTTGGCGCCGCCCGCTTTTCTTTCCGGGATGTGTTTCACGCCGGGATATCCCGCCATGCCCGAGGTAAATATCCTGTCTTTATATGAATCCTTCACGGACACGATACAGTTCGTGGTCATGAGGATGGGCCCGTTGAAGGATTCGAATTCCTCCTGCTGCTTCCACCATGAGCCGCCGTAGTTGCCCACAAAATGCTTATATTTTTTGAAAGTCGGATAGTAGTTCGCCGGGAGCATTTCGCCGTGAGTATAGACATCGACGCCCGTGCCTTCGGTCTGCTTCAGCAGTTCATCCATGTCCTTCAGATCATGTCCTGATATAAGAATTCCCGGATTGGCGCGCGTCCCGATATTGACGCTGGTGATCTCGGGATTGCCGTAGGTCGACGTATTGGCCTGATCCAGAAGCGCCATGGTCTTCACAGCCACATCACCGGCCTTTAACACCAGGGCCACCATTTCATCAGCAGTGAGGTCTTTCGTGGTTGAAGCAAGACCCTCAACAAGAAAAGCATCGATGGCGCTGTCCCGGTA
This sequence comes from Spirochaetae bacterium HGW-Spirochaetae-1, assembly GCA_002839375.1. Taxonomy (NCBI): domain Bacteria; kingdom Pseudomonadati; phylum Spirochaetota; species Spirochaetae bacterium HGW-Spirochaetae-1. The sequence goes on from PGXY01000003.1 coordinate 450,349, forward strand.
TCCCAGGACCTCGGCGTGATGCGCATAGGCGGCAATACCCTTGAGCCCGTAAACCAGGAGTTCCCGCAGCGAACGCACATCTTCGTTTTCCGTTGCAAGAACGCCCGTCGACACGGCCTTTGCCCGGAACGCATCAATCCCGTTCCCGGACCATGAGGCTGCATCATGGGCGATAACTGCACCTCCGCCCTTCACGGCATCGCGAACCTTCAGGGCCTCGGTGATGAGCGATGCTATGCGCGCCTCATCAAAATTCGCATTGGTGATGGTGGTGAAAAGAGCGCCGCTGATAAATGATCCCACGGAGGCATCGGCCTTGCCCTCCTTTTCCGCGTACAGGGAAATTCCTTTCAGGGTATGGATGAGAAGGTCCATCAAATTTGCCGTATCGGCCGTCTTGCCGCATACGCCACGCACGGTGCATCCCTCGTTTTTCGCCGTTTCCTGGCATTGATAACAGAACATGCTCATGGTATATCTCCTTAAACAATAATAGTGATAATATAGCAGTATTTACAGCCCGTTTCTCTTTTCTCGTGTCACTATGTCCGATATTTTAACGGCATCGTGAAAAAACTCTTGATCGAAGAGTGTACAGGGGAAATAAACTGTTTATGCCTATAATAAAAGGGAAATGAACCACTTGTGCATTGACCTAAGTCAACAGCGGGAGAGAAAAAGAACATGAAGGATATTATGCATGCCCTGAAGGAATCGGACCTCTTCAAAGACCTCGATGAGACGTCACTGAAGGAACTGGCGGAACTCTGCCGGATACATGAGCTTAAAACAAAGGAAGTTCTCTTTCATGAAGGCTTCGAGGGATCGCATTCCTATTACCTCACGAAGGGAGCCCTGCGCCTTTTCAAGACTTCCTTTGAGGGAGAGGAAACAACGATAAAGATCATACATCCCGGTGAATTTTTCGCCGAGGTCGTGCTCTTCGGCTCCACCACCTATCCGGTGACGGCCATTGCCGTGGCCGATTCCGAGGTGCTTGCCCTGCACCGTGATTCTTTTCTGCACATGCTGGAGAGCCCCGGGGGACGAAACGGTTTCATCGCCTCGCTTTTCCGGAAACTGCGTTTCCTCTCGGACCGCATCCACTATCTCACGGCCCATGATGTGGAGGACCGATTTTTTCATTTTCTTTCCGACAACTACGGGAAACAGTACCACTATACCATCACCATTCCCAAGAAGGACATAGCCTCGGCCATCGGCACCATTCCCGAGACCTTTTCGCGGCTCATCCTGCGCCTGACAAAACGGGGCATCATCGCCTGGAAGGAAAACACGCTTATCCTGAAAGAGGGATTCTGGGATGAAAGTGATTTTTAAAAAGGAAAGTCGTACCCTTTTATCTTGAGTTCATCACGCATGGTGATGATCTCCTGCTGGAGGCTCTCGGTTACAGGGACTCCCTTGTCCTTCCGCTCGAGCCAGACGTCGTGTTCCTTTTCTCCGGCCGTGTAGATGCGGGGCTGCCCGGGCATCTTCTTCGAAGCGCGCAGGGCCCGGAGTATCTCTCCCGTGGTCTTTTTAAACTCGTCGAGCTCCGTAAACTGCGATACATCAACGGCCATGAAAAAATGGCCCAGCCTGTAGGGGACTTTATTCCCGTTCTCAAAACCGCTCAGCATCTTCAGGTAGGCCCCGCCCTGGAGCGCGGCACAGAGTATCTCCACCACCGTGGCATAGCCGTATCCCTTGTATCCGCCCATCTCCTCGCCAATTCCTCCCAGGGGAGTGAGCGCCGCCGTGCCGTCGATGAGGTCCTTCAGCGTGAGCTGGGCATCGGTACCGGCGGTGCCGTCCTCGCGGATGACCCATCCCTCGGGAAGGTCTTTCCCGTGACGGGCGTAAACTTCTATCTTGCCGCGCTGGGTCACTGATGTGGCGCAGTCTATCACAAAGGGGAAATCCTCATCAGTGGGGATGCCGAACACCAGGGGATTGGTTCCCAGCATGTTCTCGATGCCGAAGGTCGGCGCTATGGAGGGCCGCGCGTTGGAGCCCGTGATGCCGATCATGCCGTTGTCCGCGGCCATGATGGAATAATATCCCGCTATGCCGTAATGCGTTGAGTTCCGCACGGCCACCATGCCCATGCCGAATTTTCGGGCCTTGTCTATGGCCATCTGCATGGAGCGCTGCCCCACGACATGGCCCATACCGTTGTTGCCGTCGATGACCGCCGTTGTGGGGCCTTCCTTTACAATATCGAATTTCGTTTTCGGGTTCTGGATTCCCTCTTTGATGCGGTCATAATATATGGGTTTCAGACGGTTGATTCCATGGGATTCGATGCCGCGCTTGTCAGCGGTGATAAGAACCTCGGCGCATATGCGGGCCTCGTTTTCCGGAACACCCAGGCCCATGAAGACATCGGCCATGAATTTTTCCATAACATCAAACTGTATCCAGACACTTTTATCGCTCATTGAAGGCTCCTTGTTCTATTTCAGAATTTACGGCGGTTTCCCCGTGGACGAGGGACACATCTAACAGAAAATAAATATCAGGCAAGCAGAAAATATAGTCCTTTCCGTAAAGATAGCCTCAATTCAAGGATGGAATGCGAAAACATGCCAAAAAAGGTTTTCCACAGCATACTATTCGCTCAAAAGGTTGTAATATAATCCCACAATCCCGGGCTGCCCTGGCCAGAATATCGATAAACCTGATCGCACCCTGAATCACTTTCACGACTCTGGAGAGCAGGAGATCCCCGGTTTTATGACCGAAGGTATCATTGATAAGTTTGAAATTGTCAATATCGATATAGACCAGAGCAAGCTTGAAGTAGCATAGAATTTTCTTGACATAAAAACAACAATTCATTATCATTTTTTCTAGTGGAGATACCCATGGTAAAAAAATTATCAAATTACATAGTTCTGTCTTTCGTCATAATTGTGACAATCATTTCAATGGCAAACCTGAATAGTGTAGCCGTAAAGATATTGTTTTTTACTTTTGAAGTTCCACTGATTTTCCTTATATATTTGCTTGTAATAATTGGCTTCCTCGCAGGGTATCTTACAAAAGGAATTATGGATCACCGAAAAAAGAAGGAATCCGATCAATAGAAAATAATAGTTTATTATTTCTTCCCTTAATTTAAATCTAATCTGAACAAATATGGCATCACCAATTATCGAAAACGATTCTTTTCTATAACAAATTACTGATGTGTAAAATTACCGGATCGTCTTCAGTGTATATTTCTCTGAAGACTCTACAATACATTATTGTCATCATCAACGAAGAACAGTCTGATCTTTCCCATCATTCGTCTCCTGCGCATCAATGGGCAGGCGGATAAAAAAAGTGGTTCCCTTATTCTCCTGTGACGACAATCGTATGGAACCATGATGCTTCTTTTTTACAATAGCATAGGAAATGGCGAGCCCCTGACCGGTCCCCTGGCCGACTTCCTTTGTAGTGAAAAAGGGATCAAAGATTTTGGGAATGTTCGCTTTCGTAATGCCGATCCCATTGTCACTGATGGTGATCTCCACGCTCTTCCCGACATTTTTTGTTCCGATCCCGATATATCCCCTGCTGATATGCCCTGCCGCTATAGATGATTTAATAGCTTGCGAAGCATTTACCAGCATATTCAATAAAACCTGGCTGATTTCAGCGGGAAAACAGAGTATTTCCGGAAGCGATAAATCCAGGGCCGTTTCAACATCCGAATCATATTTCCATTCACTGCGTAAAATAGTAATAGTATCTTGTATAATCTTGTTTATATTTGAGAATACCTTCGAGTCATTCCCGGGATGTGAAAAAGTCTTCATTGATTTAACGATCTGTATAACTCTATTAATTCCTTCCAGAGACTGGTCAATGGCCTGGGGAATCTCCTTTTTAAGAAATTCAATATCGAGGCTGCTTTGCAGATTCTCCAGACGTTCTACCCCCTCCTCCACAGCACTCTCCCCGGAACTGGTCTTGATACTTCGGATGAATCCCAAACAGGTTTCATACATGCCGAGTATGTTCGAAAAGGAATCTTTCAAAAAATGGGTATTATCGCTGATGTATTGCATGGGAGTATTAATTTCGTGCGCCACGCCTGATGCCAGTTCACCGATGGATTTCAGTTTCTGGTCCTGCAAAATCTGCATTTCCATCATTTTTTTTTCGGTTATATCCCTGCCGTAGATCAGAAATCCTCTCATCCTGCCGTCATTACTTTTAATGGGACTGATGGTTATGCCGAGAGTACGGTCCACCCCGTCAGAGGTGGTAAGTGTAATTTCCGGAAGACTCACGGCCTCTCCGGTCGTCATTCCTTCGGCGATACCGAGATAAATCTCCTTCCAGTCCCATTGCAGTCCGATGACGATTTTATTCATGTTTTTACCGATTGCGTCATGAGCCTTTATCTGAAAGACAGCTTCAGCATTGGCGTTCCAGTGCGTGATTATATCTTCGAACGAAACACCGATGAGTATGGAGTTTATTGCCGAGAGGAGATTATATTCCTCATACATTGCAGCAGTGCCGGGATATAATTCATTTCCGGGTGAAATGCATCCTGCTTTTATTATATTAATGTTAAGACACAGAGTCTCTTCGTTAACGGAAAACAGGGAGTAAGTCCGCAATTCCTTGCTGTCTTTATTCATCGCCTTCATTGTTGTACACCCGTTGGAGCTCACGAGATCGACCGCCAGGCTTTTCCAGCCGGTAAATATTTTTGAAAAAGTCTTGTATTCAGTAATAATCGATTTGCCCGCGTCGATATTCTTTATCTGAGTATGAAAGGACCTGTTGGCCTTTACAACGATCAGGTCACCAGCAGATCCATTCTTACAAAGGACACGGAGCAATACTGCGGGATTACATGACTCATCAAAGACTTTTTCATACACAGTCCCCAAGGATACACTGTTCATTGCTGTTTTGCACCTGTATTCTATCGTTAAACATTCGATCAACCTCAGTATATCACCTCTGAAAAGCTCTGTCAATGGCGTTGATTGCTTTATTATTCCATTTATATTTAATGTTAATTAAATTCCTTAACCAGTAATGGTTTCCAAAATCCGGACCGGTCGCTGTGAATATTAATAAATTACCTGATGGACTGCCTTTCATGTTCACAACAACGGAAAACTTCCCGATAAAACACACCATTCGACATTTCTACGGTTCTTATATCCCACAATTTGAAATAAAAATGAATTGCACGATGGGCGGTCCTTGTATAGAATTGAAAACGCCAAAAAAACTAACGGAGATATGACATGCTCAACCTGCTCAAGGGAAGAAAAGGAAAAATAGGCCTCCCCGCCGGGACCCTCCTCCACGTGGGTGAACAAAAGGCCGCTGAGGTCCGCATAACGCTCATAGACTACAACCAGAACGACCTTCACGAGCAGGAAATCAGCGATGTCAGGGACTGTATACCCTTTCTGAAAACCGAGGGGATTACCTGGATCAATGTCTGCGGCCTCCACGATACCACGGTCATTGAAAGTATCGGTAATATATTCGGGCTCCATCCACTGATACTGGAAGACATCCTCAATACGAACCATCGCCCTAAGATCGAAGACTACGACGATTACATCTTCACTGTTTTGAAGATGATTGATTATGATATGGAGAAAGATGAAATACAGATAGAGCAGTACAGCATCATTCTGGGCTCAAATTTCATCATCACGTTCCAGGAGCAGTCCGGCGGCGTCTTCAACATTATATGGGACCGCGTTCGTTCCAGCAAGGGACGCCTGAGAAAAATGGGACTGGATTATCTCCACTACTCGCTCCTGGATGTTATTGTGGACCATAATTTCCTGCTGCTGGAAAAAATCGGCGAACGCATTGAAGACATAGAAGAGGAACTCACCACGGACCCTACGCCGACCACGCTCCAGTCTATCCACAGGCTCAAGAGGGAGATGATATACCTGCGGAGATCCGTATGGCCCCTGCGGGAGATAATAGGCTTTCTCCAGCGTACCGAATCGCATCTCATATCGGACAGCGTCATGCCTTACCTGCGGGACGTTTACGACCACACCGTCCAGGTCATTGACACCATCGAGACATTCCGCGACATGATATCCAACATGTTGGACATCTATCTCTCGAGCATGAGCAACAGGATGAACGAAGTCATGAAGGTCCTTACCATTATCTCCACTACCTTCATTCCCCTGACATTCATCGCCGGCGTGTACGGCATGAATTTTAAATTTATGCCTGAACTGGAAACCCCCCTGGGATACCCCGTCATTATGGGAATCATGTTTTTCATCGGGATCGGCATGGTGATTTATTTCAGGAGAAAAAACTGGCTGTGAATTCTAAGCCTCCAGCTTTGACTTCAAGGCTGCGAGGCTTTCCTCGGCCTCCTTCTCATTCTGCTTGAGGACAAGCTTCTCGGCCACTTTTCCCAGCACCGGGATGGGCACCGAGTAATCAATGTCCAGCTTTAGTTCTGTAGTTCCGCCCAGGTCCCTGAAATTAAAGTCCCAGACAGCATCAATACCACCGGTGCTGTGTACCACCTGTTTTTTATTGGGGATATGTTCGATAATTTCAGAATCACCGTTAAAAGTAATACCGGCCATTTTGTACGTCCACTTAAAATGATCTCCTTTCCCGCTTCCGGAAATATCGCTGGATGTTTCCATGCTGCGAATCCACTCCGGTGAGTGATGGGCGTCGGTTATATACCGATAGACCTGATCAACAGGGGCTTTGATATTCACGCTCTTTTCAACATGTGCCATGATTCAATCCTCCTTTACATGGTTTTTTCAATCTTTCGCCAGGAACCGACAGTACCCCAGACCCAGGGCAAGCACCAGCCAGATACCCACATTAAACCATCCCAGGGCATTTGTGACACCGGCAAGCTGAGCCAGGAGGGCAACAACGAATCCTATACTGTCGCATATCAGTAATGACAACAGCACTCCCTGGCGGAGGTCATTCTTATCGGTATTCGATACAAACCAGCAGATGAGGCCTATTCCCAGAAAACAGGCTCCAGTATAATTAACAAAGAGCATACCTGCGCTGTCCACTGTTGCTCCGAAGAGAGATACAAGCCACCCGCCTGCCAGAAGCGTGCCAATCCCGAAAATAACTGAAACAACCGATTTGAACTTCATAAATATACTCACTGTCATAACCATCCTCCTGCATTATTTTAATATTATGCTCTCTTCACCATATTTTGGGAAGATCACAAGAAGACCGCGAAGAGCACGTAGTTCCGAACAACAGTTTCACTCACCGGGTTGCCCCATGCTCAAGCCCATGCTCTTCCCAACGGACCTCCACAGGCCTTTTATCTTCACCGGATCTTTGAGCCACACCGGCCCGTTCCATGTTTACACAACGTACAGGCCGGTTTGCCGTCAGATTGCCAAAGCAGCGGTTACAGGAAACACAGCTCACGGTGCGAATTTTTCCCTCGCGCATCTTTCTGACCAGGTGCGGTTCCCGGATAAAGGGTCTGCTCATGGATACGAAATCGCTGTGGCCGCCATTGATTATGCCTTCCATATCATCGATACGGCGAACCCCTCCCACCACGGAAAGGGGTGTGTCAGCAGTAACCTGCCTTATCTGTTTTAACGCGTCAACATTATAGGGGCCTGAAAAATTGTATTTGCCCGACATGCTTTTCATGAGCATCCAGGCGGCAGGCTTCATATAGACCGGCATGGCGTGGACCAGTTCTTTGACCGGCACATCGCCGCGCACCATATTCATCCAGGAAAAATTCGACGCGCCGCAGCTTACCTCTATAAGGTCCACTCCCAGATCGGACATCCATGCTGCGTACCGGGCTGCCAGATCGGGAGTGATCCCTTCTTTTGGCGTATAATCACAGGCATTTATTTTTACCGATACAATACGGTCCGGCGGCATGCTTCTGCGCACGGCGTTATATATTTCCACGAATAAACGGAACCTATTCTCGTCGGATCCGCCCCACCGGTCTTCCCGGTGATTGAAAAAGGGAGAGAGAAACTCGTTCACCAGATACCCGTGTGCTGCATGAATCTGTACACCGTCGGCCCCGGCCGCAGCGGCCCGCAGTGCAGCCTCCCCAAAAGCGTAAATGACTTCTTCAATGTCCGTCTCGCGCATTGCCCTGGGCTTAAAGAACGTTATGGGATCACGATGGTCAGCCGAGGGTGACATGGGAATTCCGCCGATTACTTCTTTCTTTGTCTGCTGACCGCAATGAGCAAGCTGAAAAAGGATATCACTCCCTTCGTCATGGACCGTGTCAACCAGGGATTTCAATCCCGGAATAAAACGGTCATCATTGATCCCGGTCTGCAATAACGCAGCCTTTCCCTGCGAATGAACATACATGTGCCCGGGAATAATGAGTCCCACTTCTCCCCGGGCCAGTGTATGGTAACGATTTACCAGGCTTTCCGTGACAAAACCATCGGGAGTCGCCATGCACTCATAAGTGGCCGAATGGATAAATCGGTTTTTAATCTTGCGTTTTCCTATCCTGAACGGTTTGAACAGTAGTGACATGTTTATCCCCCTTCAATGTAAAATTTCAAGCATGGCATGGAAAATCTGATAAAAAATAAAAACCATCCACAGGAAAAAAATCAGCACTATCATGGATAATGTCATAACAGTGACGCGCAGCGCTTTCATGACAGCCTCCCTTCCGTACCGAAGCGATTACTCCCCCTTAAATACATTCAATGAAAACAATATAACCGGAACTGGAGGCACTGTCTGGCCATCAGCAGTATGTCTGCAAATGGCCGGTCATAACGGTCATTTTTTATTTTGAACAACAGACCATCCATCACGTACAGAGCCTCTGCACGACATCGGTGTACACATTACAGCCTGTGGTCAGTTCTTCCACGGATATCTTTTCATCATTGCCGTGTATCATTTTCAGATGGTCCATGGTAATGAAAATGGGACAGAACCCGTAGGCGGGCACGCCCCTTTCCCTGAAAAAACGCGAATCCGATATCCCCATAAGAATTGATCGCGTCATGAGGGAGTCGGGGAAATGGTCCCGCAAAGAGGCCTGAAGTATCGCGTAGTCCTCATTGTCCACGGCAGACTCACTGCCCGGGGTCGTCATAACAGGTTCGATTAATATTTCATCATCGGCCAGTGACTTTTTCACGAAGTCGATAAACTCCTGGACGTCCTGTCCCGGAAGAAGGCGTATGTCCAGGCAGGCTGTGGCCTGATCGGGAATGACATTGATCTTTATGCCAGCATCCACCATGTTGAGGCTGATGGTGTTACGAACCATGGCATTGAGCTGTGGAACACCCAGCATGCCGCTTTCCGTCAATACACGGGCCAGGGTTTCGAATTTCCCGTCTTCGGCATAGGGGGCCAGGAATTGCCATTCCTGTGAAAGATTTTTAAAGTAAACAGCAACCACATGGGTTATGGTGACAGGAAGCGGCGTCGCAAGAAGTCGCGCCAGCGCTTCGTTCATTTTCACCAAGGCGTTCTGACCATGAGGACATGACCCATGTCCCGGCATCCCCTTCCTTGAAAGGCGGAGCCAGCAGGCGCCTTTTTCAGCCGTGGAAATCATCATCACTTTCCTGCCTGGAAGCATGTTGGATATGCCGAAGCTTCCCTCGTTGAGAACGACTCCGGCCCTGAACTCTTGGGCATGGCTCTCCAGGAGGAAACGTGCGCCATGTTTTCCGCCCTCTTCCTCATCTGCCACGGCAAGAAAAAGTAGATCACGATTCAGGTTCACACCTCCCCTTTTCATTGCCAGAAAGGCCATGAGTTGCATGATGCCGATTCCCTTCATGTCCAGGGCACCTCGGCCGCAGACAAAGCCGTCCCGGATTTCACCGCCGAAGGGATCGAAGCTGAAATCCTGGCCCGTGACCGGCACCACGTCCATGTGGTTCAACAATATAAGAGGTTCCTTTTTGCCACTGCCTTTGACACAGGCGCGCACTGAAATCCGGTCCCTTACCGGTTCATAGAATGTATACTCTATCCCTTCCCGGTCGAATATATCGGCAAAGAAACGCGCCGTCTCCCTTTCATTCCCCGGGGGATTGGATGAATCGATCCGCAGGTACCTGCTTAACAATTCCACACATTCATGCATAGCATCATCACCTCTCATCGTTTCATAGAAATTCCATAACCAGACGATTGAATTGTTCCGGATATTCCTGGTTGGGGCTGTGGCCCGCTTTTTCAAAAATCTCCAGTTGCGATCCCTTCCACATCAGGTTCAGGCGCTGGGAGCAACTCAGTGGCACCGCCCTGTCCTCCCGCCCGTGCACGATCAGAATCGGAGGAAGGTTCTTCGAAAGCATTTCAGCTTCAGCCGTCACTATGGGCGGCGCCAGCATGGAGCGCTGCATAAAGACCATGCCGTCCAGAGTCCCCTGCACCTTCAAGGGTCGTATCACCCTGTCGGCATATACATCGGGGGCCTTTGAGCTGTCAAAGAACCATACCTTTCGCACTGTGTCCTTCACCATGGAATCGGTGGCGATGGCGTTCATGAATTCACCGATAACGGGAAGAATGAACATCTTGGCATCGAGAGGAATGTCATAGGGAATGACGGCGGGCGCAACCAGTATCAGTTTTTCGATGCGCTGCGGATAACGGGCTGCCGTGTATACCGCAACACCGCCTCCCATGGACTGGCCGGCAAGCGACGCCCTTTTAATTCCCAGGGCGTCCATGAAGCCCGTAACCTGGCGGGCATACACATTAAAGGAGTAGGTATCAGCATCGAGCCTTTCACTGAATCCCCAGCCCCAGAGGTCAAGGGCAATGACTCGATATTTTTTTGACAGGGCCTCCATGTTCCTTTCCCACATTATTGTATGAAACACAAGGCCATGAAGAAGAATCAGCACAGGGCCCCTGCCTTTGTCCATGAAATGAACCTGCTTACCATCCACGGTAATGGTTTTTCCCGGGGCATACTTTTCCGTCATTTCGGCAAGGGGATATTCCTGCCCGGGGAAAAGTACGGGAACGAGAAAAAGAGCAGCGATAAAGAGGGCCATTACCGCAGAGGTTATAATGAGCACTTTCTTCATAGAATCCTCCCTGGAGTGTTTTATATGGGATAATGCACCAGATATTCGACAGGCTGTCTGGTCATTTGCAGCATGTCTGCAAATGACCGGTTTTCTCAGTGCAGGGTCAGAACACTTGGCTTTCTATTTTTTTTCAAAGTGACAGGACTTTCCATCAGGGGAGTCGAGGATTGCAGACAATCACTTCAAGTAAAAGGCCATCAGGGTTTACAGTTTTGCCGATACTTCTTCGGCGATTCGCCGGTAACGCGGTAAAAAGACCGGTTAAAGGTTCGCAGGCTTTCGAACCCGGCATCAAAAGCGACATCAATGACTCTGCGGTCCGTATTTTTAAGCTCTTCCAGCGCCCATTTAACACGCACCTCGTTTGTGTAATCGTGGATACTCCTGCCGATGTGTGCTTTGAATACTTTACCGAGATAATCGGGATTGACTCCCAGCTCCCGGGCTACATCTTCCCGAGAGAACTCCTCACAAAAACGCTTTTCGATACATTCAATGGCGCGGCTGCAGTAATCTCTTCCCATTGCAGTTTCATCGTCCTCCTTCGGCGCAGGGCCCTCCTTCAGTTTCCCGGCAAGAAGGGCATTCTCTATGCGGATCACGGAAGTGGAGAGAAAGTACTGCATAAGGCGCGCGTCATCGCGTGAAAATACGCCTGCGGCAAGGGAATTATCCAGATAACAGACGCCGATAAGCAGGTCATTGCGCTGCAGTGGCAGGCACAGTATGGACTTGAGCCCCGCAGAGGCCACACTGTGGTAGGGCGAGTAATCTTCGCTCTCCTCGGCGCTGGTGGTGATGATAAGCCTCCGTGTACTGAAACACTCATCGACGATATGCTGCGAGTACTCGAAGTCACTCTCATCAACGGAGGCCCGGACCTCGAGGCGCAGGACGCTCGTGTCCGTATCGGCGATAAAGAGACCGCAGGAACGCGCCCCGCAGATTTCCATGGAGCACTGCGCCACATAGTCAAGCAGTTCCCGGTATCCTCCGTAATTGCCTATCCCTTCGACACAGGCCATAACATGGTCCTTCCGTTCCCGGTCAAGAAAGCGCCGCAGGGGACTGCGCCGTTCTCCTTCATTTTCCATGAGGGCGAGTATTTTCTGCTGGTAATGGGGGATGTCGATTTCCCTGAACAACATGTACGAGCGGTCGAGGTGAACCCAGGCCCGTTCATACTCCTTTCGTTCCAGGAGCCAGAGCCCGTACTCATACCGCGTGCGGGCCTCCTCATAGCGCTTGCCCATGGCATGACTTTTATCAACAGCCTGAATAAAATAAGATTCCGCCTTTTTTATATTATTCTTCAACAAGAAGTACTTACCGGCAACCCTCAATGCTACATCGTGGTGATGATTAAAACATTTTGTTGATCTAAGACCTTTTTTTATATATTTCTTAATAATATACAGTGTTTTCATTTTTGAAATACTGTTCTGTGTATTATTGTCATTATATTCCATAATAAGAGTATCACAGTAGAATGGATAGACCATATTTAAAAAATGCATTGGCAATAATTCCTTTTTGATGATATGCATGCACCACGCAAACACTTCTTTGCTTTTAGCATATAGTCCTTGCTCATGATATAAACGTCCCAGACTGGATAATGTAACCGCATAGAGAAACCATATTTTATTCTTTTCTAAAAAGGTTGCATATCTTTTGATCATCTTTTCAGCATTAATGTAGTCTGCTTTTTCAATGTATTCTCGTAATGGATAAAAAGTTCCTCCATAAGTAAGTTCATCAAAAAAACTTTTATTTATATAAAAATAATAATTATAGGTGGAAAATGCCTCTCTATAATTGCTCATAAAATAATTAACAAAGATAATAAATTGCGAGAATTTGCTGATTTCAACATAATCGCCGATAGTCTGCATTCGCTGTATTCCCTGTTTGCAAAGTTCAAGACTTTCCTGAAATTGACCTTTCATAATAAGCACAAGAGCTTTTCCATTAAGTGTTTGAATACACCCTTTTTCATTGTTATTTTCTTCATGTAATTTCGTTGAAAGGCTGAGAAAAAACTCAGCCCTTTTATAAAAACCTGTTGTTGTGAATAAAAGCCCATAATGATAATATAATTCCGCCAACTCTTTTGATCCTGATAAATATTTCTCACAAAGATTTCCCATTCGCAGAATTACCCTCAATCCCTTCCAGCCATCATGCCAGTAATAAGTATAAAGTAGCCATTTATAACAACTAATTATGTTCCTTACAATATTCGCTTTTTCCTCATTAGCATTATATTTTTTAGAAATATACCGCGGCCTGAATAGATGAATTATTATTTCTTTGATTGTACCCAATATCACTCTTGATTTTTTTCCTGGGACTATTTCTCCAAATAATTTGAGGCCCTCGGACGCATATGATTCACAATTTTTAAAATCACCTTTTCTTAATGAGGCAAGAGTCAAATATTGATAATAATATGCATTTTTATTATTATCAATATTTTCATTAAGCAGCCTCTCAAATACGGCAATGCCTTCATCAGAGCGTCCCACGAAGACCAGGCTCTCGCCGTACTTCTCCATTGCCTGAAGCCATATCTCTTTTTCATCTTCGTTCTGCCTGAAATTATCGTCTCTCTCGATGGCCTTAAGGGTCTCGCCGAGAAACCCGATGGCATCATCAAAGGCGTAATCTTCCATGGCCCGCGTACCGGCACGGCAGGCATAGGTTATGATTTTATCGCGCCTGCCCGACTCCAGGGCGTGATGAGCCAGATCAAAAAGCGTGGCACACTCATCCTCGTTTTGTTTCTCTTCCAGGGCGGCGATAATCATGGCATGCAGTTTTTTCCGTTGCCTTTTACGGAGCCTCTCGTAAAAAACCTGGCGTATGCGGTCATGGGTGAATATAACCATGCCGCGCTCGGCCACGTCCTCCATGACAATACACTGGCGTGCCGCGTCGGCCATGACAAGCATAGTCTCTCGCAGGTTTTCCAGCGTGTCCGCCGTTTCCGGAATTATCTCCAGGAGTATATCGACACTGAAACTTCTTCCGATGACCGCGGCGCGGGAAAGAATTTCCCTGGCCTTTTCCGGGAGCGCCGCGACCCTCGCCTTTATGGCATCCATGACATTGTCGGGCAGGTCGACACTTTTTAGTTTTTCCGCGTTTATATGCCACGCCCCTTCTTCACGGACAAGAACACCGTCATGAAACAGGTGTCTTATCATTTCCCCGGTAAAGAGGGGGTTCCCACCGGTCTGCCTGAACACATGTTCCGCCAGGAGCGATGTCCATACGCCGTCCTCGTGTAGCATGGCACCCAGGCAGCGCGTGACGTCTTTGACGCCCAGGGGGCTCAAGACCACGGACCGCACCGGGATACCCCGTTCGTTCCTTAGCCGTTTGAACAATTCAAGTACGGGTCCCGTCGTTTTTTCGCCGCTGCGCGTGGAAACAACTACAAAGAGCCGGGTGCGTTTCAGCTCCTTCAGGGCATCCTCAATGAGTTTCAGGCTCCCCTCGTCGGCCCACTGCAGGTCGTCAAAGAAAACGGCCAGTCCTTCCTCGGCATCGACAAGGGCCCGCAAGAACCTGACCAGTGAAATCATGAAGCGTTGTGATTCCCGGTCGCGGTCCAGTTCCACCATGGGAGGGCACTTCCCCAGCAGGAGTTCCAGATCCGGCACAAGTCCCGTGACAATACTGCCAAAATCGGCGCATTCCCGGCGAAATACCGCTGTTATTCGCTCCTGTTTTTCCATTCCGTACTGCTGGAATATCTTCAGGTATGTCTTCATGGTGCTCCGGAAAAGTGACCAGGGTTCGCGCCCCTCATGCTCCACGGCCCTGCCTTCAAGGACCAGCCAGGACTTTGCCATGAGAGATTTTTTCAATTCCTGGAGGAAACGCGTTTTCCCAATACCGGCTTCGCCGGTTAACAGACAGTACACGGCGTTGCCTTCTAAAACCTGCGCCGCCATCTCCTCCATTTCAGACATTTCCCTTTCACGGCCGATCACAGGGGACCTGAAGGTGACACGGCCAAAGTCCTGTTCACCGGGCCTGAAGTCATATTCCCCCCTGCTGATGCGTTCAAGGTCATGGAGAAGGCCGCTCACTTCGGAGTACCGGTGCGCCGGTTCCTTTTCAAGGAGTTTCATGACAATCTCATCGAGCACAGCCGGTACTTCGGGGTTATACACCGAGGGTAACGGCGGTGTCCTGGATATCTTGCTGTGAAGCAGGGCCGAGAGAGAATCACCCTTGAAGGGATAAGTCCCGGCGAGAAGTCGGTAAAGGAGAACGCCCAGCGAATACAGATCGCTCGCCTCCTCAACGGCGGCATGAATGAGCCCGCACTGTTCCGGGGCGATACAGGCAAAGGTCCCGTCGATAAATTCCCCGCTCCTTTCTCTTTCGAATTTCTTCAAACGGGCCGATCCGAAATCAATCAGAGTGACGGACATTGAAACAGCGTCCCTTGCGGTAACGATGATATTTTCTGGTTTGATATCACAGTGAATGAGGCCCTGGCCATGAACGGCCTCAAGGGCGCCGCAGAGATTGATGGCGCCGCTGATGATTTCCTGGAAGGTGAAAGTATCGCCATCCCCGAGGGCTTCGCCGAGGGTTATACCTGGAACATGCTCCATAGCCACATACTGTTCCGGCCCGCCAAAACGGCCCATGCTCCCGTGATCATGTATCTTTACCACCGAGGAATGATCAATCTCGGCGATAATCTGTTGTTCCGAATGAAAGCGAATAATATCGCCCAACCTTCCCGGCTCCACGGTAAAGGCCTTGAGTACCACGGGACGTTTATTTCTCGTATCAAAGGCGGCATAGACACGGCTTGCCGGGCCTTCCTTCAGCAGCTTCCCGATCCTGTAACGGTCGGCAATCATGGTGTTTTCGCTGTACATGATCTGTCGTGACGCCACCGGTGTATCCATGAATGAGAACGACTGGAAACCAGGGCCTTTCTCATATATACGGGAAGCCCGCCCCCCTGATCAGGCAACATTATAAAAACATCATAGTAAAAACAAGAGGGTAAATCAAATTTTTTACGCTATTCCAGCAGTTTTATAAGGGGTCAGAGCCCCCGATGCACTACATTTACATCCTGCTGGAATTCCAGTCAACCGTGGCAATCCCCTCATGATCCTCTCTGACATGCCCCAGTATGGTCACATCATAATCACCGGGAGGATAAAGCTTTTTCAACAGGGCGTCGAGGAGTCTGCCCGGCAGGGACCGGTATCCCATTGTCGCCTCATAGATGACCATGGTACCGCCATGGACGGCCTCATAGCGAAAGGAAAAGGTGGCGGGCAGGCCCACCAGTCGAAGGCCCGGTGAGGCGTGAGGCCCTTGACGATGAAGGAATCTTTAATTGTGATCATGGCGGCCTCCTCCATTGAATATATAACATCATCTCAGCGATACGTTACCTCTAGATACGGCGGCATGTTCACTCCACAGCAGGAATCCTCATAGTCAGTGAAATTGACATAATCATTGCCGCCGTCATCGTTGCCGTCCGCCACTGAAAAGCGCAGCCTGAACTGACTATACTGCCTGGCTGCAGTGTAATCAGTCCGCACATAAGTGGTTACATCAAGTGTTTTATATTCTAATATTAAATTGTCGGAAAGAGTCCCTATATTCTCCTCCAGCGCGGCACTGTCATAGTCGTCTGACGTCAGCGAATCACCATAATCAACATGGTCTACTATCACGCTACCCAGCTCAGCATAAGGATCTCCACTGTAGTTTGCCTGGTATAAATGCACGAAAGCCTCTTCTATCTCGTTTCCTGGAGATATTATGGAGATATCAAAACTGTAGAACTGCCGGTAACCCAGGCCGGGATAGCTGCTGTCAAAATCCCCGGTCAGTGGTCCTCCACGGTCCCAGCTCGCGTCGCCGTCACTGCGGACCCATCCGTCAAGGTCAACTACACTGTCGATGGAGCGAGTAACAGATATATCGACGTTGCTGTTATTTCCATCACAGGTCACCAGCATAAAAAACACAAGGGGCAGACAGCACGGCAATAAATGATTCCATTTCATTTATTTCTCCTTCTGAAATTATTGTGGAGGACTTATCGCATCCCGGTATGAATATCTGCTTCACCCCCGATGAAGATACATGGAATATACTGACTGCCAATGGCGCTTTCCAGAATTTTCAGGATATTTCCGTCAATGGGCAATGGCTTTCCCGATCATCCGGTCCTGGACGAATTCATACATGCCGGGCAGAAGAGGGTCACGTTGATACCGTGCTTTTTCAACTCGCTGCGCAGGCTCAGGGTAAAGCCGGTCACGGCGAACTTGCTCGAGGAGTAGGCCGTGAAACCGTAACCTCCGGAAAGCCCCGCCACCGACGAGACATTGACGATATCCCCGCCCTGTTTCTTCATCAGCGGTATAAAGCTGCGGCACATATTCACGGTGCCGAAAAAGTTTATTTCCATCAGTTCCCTGAAATCACGGGACGGCAGGTCCTCAAAAGGTCCGGGATGGTCCGCCACTCCGGCGCAGTTCACCAGGACATCGGGCACGCCGTGAATATCGACATACTTCCCGGCGAAGTCCTTCACGTCTTCTTCTTTCGATACATCCAGGGCAAAGAAATCAGCGAAGGGGCACGCGCCGCCCCGTTCCTTCACTATTTCATCCACGGCCTGCCTGAGAACATCGCCGCGGCGCGACACCAGGCTGACGCCTGCCCCGTCCCCGGCAAAGATTCCCGCCGCGGCCCTGCCGATGCCGCTGGAACCGCCGGTGATGATCACCTTTTTGTCCTTGAGCTTATGGTTGAAGTTCATGGGAGACCTCCCGGGTGAAGTGATGTGGAGATGGAAAAAATACAGGGAGCCCTGCCAGCGAAGTACTCGCTGCGGGGGGGGGGGAGTATAGTGCACTAAACTTTATTTTATCTAATACTTATTCAATCCCATGTATCCCCGCCATCGATGGATTTTGCAAACCAGAGAGTGTTATCCCTATAATAGACTATATAAACATCATTACCCTCTACATCTATTGACGTATGAATGCCACCGGAGTCATCTACAGTTCGAATTATCCATGTTTCGCCACCATCAAGCGATCTAGCAAATTTAAGTGCATTATCAGCAATATAACTTAGATAAATATCATCATCGTTAGTATCATCTTTGATTACTTTTATTGAAGTGGATTCACTGCCAGTTATATTTGTTTCAATATCAAAAAGATCAAAGTCTGAGGAACCATCACAATTTCTCGCCATTTTTAAATGATCATCGGCAAAATATACAATATAAATATTATCAATATTGTTAGAAACACCGGGCAAAGCAGATATTACAACTTCTGAAATAGTATCAGCATAATCAATGTAATAAACGGATTCCCATAACAAACCATCATCATAGGATTTTTTTAAACTAAGATCAAAAAAGGAAGGAAGATCATAAGTTGTAAAGAATGCATAAATATTATTACCATCAATTGTATCTTCAACAATATCAAAAGGCACATGGGAATATTTGGGAGCAGGGGGGCCATTAATAAATTCATTGGCTATCCATGTTTCACCTTCATCGATACTTTTTGAAAATCCTACTGCCAAATTCAATGAAGAATCTTCTCTAAAATAAGCACAATATAACTGGGCCTGATCACCAACAATTTTAATTTCAGGTCTCCATGATTCAAAACCATCCTCCTCATATATTTTAGGATGTATCGGATTTATACAACTTGCATAGGCACAATGAGACCATGACAAACCATTATCATCAGATTTAATGAATTCAACCAGATTCCCTAAAAAATCGTTCGATTCATTTACAACAAAAATATTAATTGTATTATTCTTGAAACATGTTGCCACTGAACTATAATGACAGGCGTCATTTACATAATCTGTATAATAATTCAGCACTTTCTGATTCTTTTCAAATGGCCAAGTTAAACCTTTATCGCTAGAAAATGCCAGTTTCAATTGATTAACACTGAGACCAGCAAATGCATCATCCCACTCTTCATAATAACTTATATACACACTGCCATTTAGGACTGCAATATCAGGCTCATTACCTGTGAGTCGCTCATTGAGACTCGATTCATCAATTTTTTTAATACCATGGAATCCCTTTGAAAAAATAAAATTGTTTTTTCTTTCAGAATTATCTCCATATTCATTCCTTACCGTGAGTGTTACATCATACCTCCCTTCCGTCTGAAATACATAGACCGGATTCTGATCCGTCGAATCAACGGTACCGTCACTGTCAAAATCCCACTCCCAGGAGTCAGGCAGATCCTTACCTGTTGTTGCATCGGTAAACTGAACAGTGAGAGGTGCGTCTCCCTCAGTGACATCAGCCGAAAAATCCGGGGCCATGTAGGTATAATACTCATCCCCGTACACATCCTCGGGATTATTCCTCTCCGCCGCGCATCCCGCTAGGAGCACCAGCAGTGAAATAAATATTGAATATATAATACCTTTTATTGTTCCAGATTTCATGACACCACCTCGTAAAAATATATTTATGACCGCTTCAATATTCCTTAAAACCTCATCGCATAACTCACCGCATACCTGATCTCTCTCTGGAACCCAGAAACGGGTCCGGCGGCAACACAGAGATATTCATTCCCATTCACACGCAGTCCCGCGTACTCGCTGTCGGCGCTGAAATCGGGCTTTGAAAAGAAAAGCACATCAACCCAATTAAGAAGATACACCGCACCGATAGTGATTCCGGCATACATGGTCAGGTCCGCAGCCTTCTGGTATTCATCATATTTCTTGTCTATAAGAGACTGGGGCGGCCCCTGGTCTTCATAGGCACTCTTTTTGTCGAAATAATTATACATGGAATAACCCAGGAACCCCAGGGACCCCACGAAGGCAGTGAGAAAGACGGTCCCCTTCACGGGATGTCCGGCATAGAACTGCCCCCAGCCCGGCACGATAGCACGGGTGTAGTATCCCGCTGGTGTAGTGAATACGAAGGCATCGGGATTTCCCTGCACGATGTTCCGGGTCAGTTTATTGGTTATGTTTTTACTGGCCTGGTCCAGCACATCGTCATTTGCCGCCTTCTCGTTGGCGGAAAACTCCGAAACCCCTTTTTCAACATCAACGATACGCACCGTGATTACATAGGACTGTCCGAGCTGGTTTATCTCGCCCATAAGTATCTTCCGTGCCGAAAGGAGCTTTCCCATCTCCACGGCGCAGGCGCTGTCGGTGCATCCCGACATCTGCAGGCCCTGCTCCTTCAGTATCTCGTCCATCTGGGCCCGCTCCACTATGGTAAACATGCCTGTCTTGACCATTTCCGACCGTATAAGGTCCGAAACGGCGTAGCTCACCATCTTCGACACCCCTTTGCCCTGCAGGTCTATAACAGCTACGCGCATCTTGTCCGCGGCCATAACCGGGACAGCCAGGGCCAGTACCGAGATAACAACCAGTAAATGCCTTTTCATGAAAACCTCTCATAATCATGTGGAGTAACAACACAGGGCCTGTCCCTGCAACTATGGAATATATAGTCCATGCCCGCTTTTTTATCCGGCCATTTGCAGCACATTCGCAAATGACCGATCACAGTCCCTGGAGAAAGGCCACTATGGCCGGTACGGTTTCCTCCGGTTTTTCCAGGTAAACCATATGGCCCGCATCCCTGATGATGAGAACCCGGGAACCGGCAATACCCCTGTTAAACACATGGGCGGTGCTGACATCGAAGATGCGGTCACGGTCGCCCCAGACGACCAGGGTGCCGGCCCTGATTTTATTCAGCCGGTTTCTCAGGACATCGATCCCGCCGGTTACCAGGTCATCGAATATCTTTTCCTGCGTATCGTACCTTTCCGCCCGCAAGGCTGCGACATATCGTTTGAAATGGCCTGGAATCTCCGGCGGATTATGGTAGGCCAGGGCCGTCAACCTTTCGTATCCGGCAATATTTTTAAAGACAAATGGTTTCTCCCCCACCGCAATGAGCTTTTCCATATCGCTGACCGCCTCGGTATTCAGGCCGAAGGGGTCGATGAGCACGAGTCCTTTCACTTCACCGGGATATTCACTGGCATACCAGGCTGCTATGCCGCCTCCCATGGAAAAGCCCACGAGCAGGTATTCTTTCAGTTTGATGCTTTCAGTGAAATCATGCACTCTCTTCGATTGCACCGGAAGATCACAGCATTCATTGCCGATAAGAGAATTCTCTCCGAAACCGGGAAGGTCCGGGGCGATGATGCGATAGTGCTCCGTCAGTGCCGGAACCATTTCGCCCCAGAAGTCCTTGTTCATGGCGAATCCATGGAGCAGTAACACCGTGGGACCGCTGCCTCCTTCAAGGTAATGCCAGGTCCGGTCCCCGACATTTATCGTTTTTTCAGTTACACCGGCCTGCCAGCGCGCCATCCCCACGGCAGCACTGAGAACCATGCCGGGAAAGAGAAAATAGATGCCCGTTACCAGAATTAACAGGACAACAACTGTTATTACAAAACTCCTGAAAAACTTTTTCATCGCCGCTCACCCCCTAAAAATAACGGTCCACGTCGGCCAGCATCTCCTTTGCATTGGCCACATGGTACACGGCCCAGGGATATTCCAGTTCATCGGCGTTCCGGGGATCTATGCTCTTTGCCCGTTCCAGGTCGGCGATAAAGGCCTGGCGGTCCTTTTTCTTTGTCTGCAAATACCGGGCACGCCCTGTCCAGAACTGGGTCATCCTGGGGCCCGTCTTCAGGGCCTTGTTGAAGTATTCGTCGGCCTTATCAATATCACCGCCCATGTAACCGGGTAGAATGGCATAATAGGCGCCCCAGGAAAAATCGATGCATCCCCTGCGGAAGTCCGGATCGATCTTTGTCATGTTCTCCAGCACCGTCTTCACCCTGCCGGGCCATGCCAGGTTCACCAGCTTTGCCGGCGCGCTGAGGCATTCGGTCCACCAGTTACCCAGGGCCAGATACCAGAAGTAAAGAGCATACATCTCCTTTTTCGTGAGCACGCGGCTGGCCTCCCAGGTCTTTTCCCCCTTGTCCACCAGGGCCCTGAAGTCTTTATTGAGGTACAGGCCCCGTTCACTATAGCCGATGGCCTTCATGTAGTATTTTTCCTTGTCATCGGTATCCTGGCTGTACCCGTAGGCTATGAGCATGCAGTTGGACGCCAGCATGTTCAGGGCCTCATAGTTGCCGGGATCAACAGCAATGACATCCTCCAGGGCCGCGACAAGTTGCCCCACCTTTTCTGCGCTGTCGGCGTCTTTCTCCAGGGTTTTTGCCTTAACCAGCAGGGCCGCGGCATCACCCTTCACTTCCGCCTGCGATGCCTGCTTCCATCCCGGCTCCCAGGAGATGCACCCTTTAAGAAGAGGAAGACTCAGAAGTAGAAATACAGTGACGAGATAAAACCGTGTTCTTTTCACAATATCCTCCATCATCATCTTTATTGATTCGATTTGTAAAACCGCAAACACGGCTGAGAGGATATGCTCCTGTCAAACCATACCTTTCACTACACCGGGATATCGAAAAATATTTGCCCGAAAAGCATATCCGCATAATCAACTGATGTGGTATAAGATAGCTGAATATTCTTCCAGAGTCCGGCCATTTGCAGCATGTCTGCAAATGACCGGTTTTCATGCTACGGGAACAAGTAGATAGTATAACAATAAATGGCCCACCCGGAAATATCTTCATGATTCTTCTTGACGCATCACACAGTATATGTAAATAACTGGCATGGGTAAATTACATGCCAAAAATAACCCCCATCAACCGCGTCGACAAAACCGAAAAGTACATAGTGGTCCCGCGCCTGGTCCGGGGAAAGATAAAAAAAACGCTGAAGCGGCTTATCAAGGTCAGGGGCTACTGTTATTTCACTCAGGGAGTCGCCCTGGGTATTATCGATTTCATTTACAGGGCCGTGGTAAAGCTGGGGCTTGGCGACAGGAAGCTCATCTTTTCCCGGGGAAGCGTCCGGGCCGCCGGCAAAGTCACGGGCAGCACCGTAGAAATACTGGAGCTGGACTGGGACCTTGGTACATCCATCATCATACCCATGAAAATCAATTATCATCACACCTGCCGGGTAACCATTGACAGCGGTGATCATCGTCTGAAGATCATGGAGATCATTGTGTTATCGGGACTGCTTAAATTGAAATATCCCGAAAAACCCGTACGCTGGCGCAATGACGCTGCAGCGGCAATAATCGCCCTGGGATGGAAAACCATGGAGACCGAAAATCTGCCCTCGGTTTACCGCCTGGAATAAGAGGCTGAAACCGGCACACAAATGCACCCCGGCCGTTTACCAGCTCGGCAAGAAATATGACGCTTCTGCGATATTATTTCTTGAATCCCTCCATTCCCTGTGATACGATAGATTATCATGAAATATCTTTTTTTCATACCGCTTGCGGCCTTTATTATCAACCTGTTCGCCCTGAGCTACATAGCCGCCCTGGACTGGAAGAACAAAGTGAACCGTTCCTTTATCCTCTTCGCCGCATCTCTGGCTGCCTGGGTTCTCTCCAGCATTCTATATTACAAACCTCCCGACGAGTCTCTCATCATGCCTTCCCTGCGGTTTATAATAGCCTCCTGGAGTCTTACAGGTTTTTTATTCCTCAACTTCGCCTGTGTGTATGCGGAAAAGCGAAGAAATTTATTCTATTATATCATACTCGGACTGACCATTGCGGGAATTTTCATTATAGTAACAACCGATTGGATGGTTTCCAGTTACCGTCTGCATCCCTGGGGCTTTAACGCCCTGTGGGGCAATCTGTATGCACCGATAATCATTCTCATCTTCACCATTCCTGTTCTTTACTCACTGCATATCATTATAATGAAACGCCGTCAAACACCTGACGCGCTATCAAGAAAACAGCAGCTCATGATCATATGGGCCATCGTGGTCAATCTGGTCGTGGGTTTTGCCCTTGAATACCTGCCAAAAATTTTCCCCTCCCTGCTGATTCTGAATCACATGGCTCCGGCATCGAGCTGTATCTGGAGCATGATCATTTTCTATGCCATCGCAAAATATCGCTTCTTAAAACCCGACATATTCACGGCTGCCGAAAGGCTCTTTGCCGATCTGCAGGATGGTGTGATCATTATTAATCCCGGCGGTGAAATCCTCGAGTTGAACGAAGCTGCCCGGGAAATAATCGGTTACACGGACAGCACTAAAGGCAGGCAATTCATCCATCCCTATATCAAGAATTACCGGAACGATGAATCGTACAAAGATTATGAAACTACTACGGGACCAGAAGATTCGCCGCGCATCATCGTGCTGACCCAGTCCGATCTCTTTCACCGGAATTTGACCATCGGGAAAACACTGATCATCAAGGACATCACGGAACGCAAAGCGATGTTCAGGAACCTCAGCGCATCGGAGGAACAGTTCCGTTCCATGGTTGAAAATATCACCGATGTAATTTACTCATTGACTGGCGAGGGGATCATAACCTATATCAGCCCCGTTATACGTCATATGACGGGATATAATTCCGCCGAAATCATCGGCAAACTGTTCACCGACTTCATCCACCCCGAAGACGTTCCGGTGCTGATGGAAAAATTCAGCAAATTTGAAGAGTATGATCAGGCACCTCAGGAATTCAGGTTGCGAAAAAAAGACGGCTCATTTCTGCAGGTCATATCGTCAAACAAGATTATAAAAATAGACAATGAAATCATGGGACTGCGCGGTGTACTGACCAATGTTGACCCGCTCAGGAAGGCCAGGGATGAACTGGAAAAAACACAGAGGATATACAGCCTCGTGGTTAACAACATAACCGATATGGTGTGGATATTTGATATCGCCCGGTTTAAAATCACCTACGTGAGCCCGTCGGTGGAAAAAATATTCGGATGGACCCCCGAAGAATACCTGGACATAGAGATACAGGACCGCATGGACCCCCGTTCCCTGCAGGATGCCGTTGAATTATTAACCGATGAAATTGAAAATGACGCCGACCGCGAGCCCGACCGCATCAGAAAAATAGACTTTATCGAAATTGACAAATATGGAAACCGGTTGAGCACCGAAGCAACAATCCGGTTTCTCCGTGATAAAACGGGAAAGGCCGTTGAACTCATCGGCGTAAGCCGGGACATCACCATACGAAAAATGCTCGAGGATGAACTGAAAAAAAGCCTGACCATTCTGAGAGAGAGAAACGAGACAATGGTAAATGACCTCAACACGGCCCGCCTCATTCAGCAGGCCCTGCTGCCCGAAGAGGTTCCGGTTCATCCGCGCCTGAAGATTTCATTCCGGTACCTTCCCCTGGCGACCATAGGAGGAGACTACTTCAACTTCATTCATCTGCAGGAGGGAGGTCTGGGCGTTTTTCTCGGCGACGTTACGGGCCACGGTGTTCCGGCCGCGCTCTTCCTGTCGCTGCTTAAATCGGTCACCAACAAAATATGGCGGCAGTTTGCCACGATTCCCTCTTTTTTCATAGATCAGCTGAACAGCGATCTCCAGGAAAGTATGCCGTCCTATTACATAACGGCCATTTACGGACTGTTCCAGGAAGCGGCGAAAAACGGTACCATGCGGTTCACCTTCGCCAACGGCGGGCATCCCGGTCCCATAATCCTCCGCAAAGCCGATGAAACGACCGGCATCATCGATGGAAGGGGGCCTCTCCTCGGGGCCTTTGACAAGGTCCAGTATGAAAACCAGACGGTATTGCTGGAACGGGGTGACAGGATTTTCCTCTACACCGACGGCCTGCCCGAGACCATGAACGAAAAGAATGAAATTCTGGGATTCGATGAACTGCCGGGATGGATCAGGCAAATCAGCAGGCCCGACCTGGACGAAACCCTGGACTCCATCATATACAACATCAATATCTACCGCGGCTCCAACCCGCTCTCCGATGATATCGTAATCATCGGCTTCGAGATCCTCTAGCTGCTTCCCGTTTTATCACGTATTTTTTCTTTAAATTTAATGCCATATAATCGTTCCGCGCACACGGGACAAACGCCATGGGTAAATTCCGCCTCCGAATGATTTTCAATGTAGGTGTCCACCTGTTCCCAGTATCCGCTGTCAGTACGGATTTTTTTACAGCTGGCGCAGATGGGGATAATGCCGCGCAGGGTCCGGATCTCCTCACGGGCCTTTTTCAGTTCAATATGCGTCTTCACCCTGGCAAGAAGCTCCTCGGGATGAAAGGGCTTGGTTATATAATCGACTCCTCCCGCCTCGAAGCCCCGCACCAGGTCACCGGTTTCGCCCCGGGCCGTGAGAAAAATGACGGGGATATTTTTCAGGTCCCGGTCGTTCTTCATCAGCCTGCAGACCTCGTAACCGTCCAGATCAGGCATCATCACATCGAGAAGAACAATATCCGGTTTTTCCTCATCAAGATAGTCCAGGGCCTGCCGGCCGTTCACGGCCACGGCGATGTCATATCCTCCCTGCTCCAGCACGGCTCCCAGGACCTGTATATTCTGCTGATTGTCATCCACCACCAGGATCAGGGATTTATTTCTGACCATCTATTTTCTCCCCGCTCTCCTCTTTCTGTTGTCATGTTTCATCTCATACATCTTTGAATCAGCTGCAAGCAGCAGTTCCTCAAGGCTTGTCATGTCGCCGGAGCGGTACTCCACGCATCCATAACTGAATTCCACGGGGTTCCCTTTTATTCTTTTCCTCTTCAACTTTCTTTGTATGCGCTCCAGCACGATCACGGAATCGTGCATCGCGGCCCTGGGAAAAAGCAGGAGAAACTCATCACCGCCCATGCGAAAAATATAATCGGTTTTTCTCATGGAGCTTTTAAAGGCCTCCACCACTGTTATAATGAGACTATCTCCTATATGGTGACCCAGAGTATCATTGATAAACTTGAGATTATCGATGTCGATATAGCTAAGCAGGAATGTCTCCCTGCCCCGACGCACCATCTCCATATAGCGTTCCAGGGTCTGGTAGGCGAACCGCCTGTTGAATACACCGGTCAGTTCATCGGTAACGGATATTTCCTCCAGCTTTTCAATGGCCATTTTAAGACGTATATGAACGCCTATCCTGGCCAGGACCACTTCCTTAATAAACGGTTTGGTTATGTAATCAACGGCGCCGGCGGTAAAGGCCTTCAGCATATCATCGGTTTCAGCCACGGCAGTGATAAAGATAATGGGAATCTTCCGGGTATTTTCATTCTCCCTGATAAGCCGGCATGTTTCAATACCGTCCATTTCAGGCATCATGAGATCGAGCAGAATGAGATCGAACTTTTCATTGTTCAGAAGAGACAGGGCCTCGGCGCCGCTTAACGCACCCCTTGCATGGTACCCGTTTTTATTTATTATCGAAGACAGCAGTCTGATGTTCTGCCTGCTATCGTCGACAATGAGCAGTGACGGCTTTTCCGTTGTTTGCATAGACCAGGACCTCTCCAGAATGCATTGATTTTTAAACGGGAAAAAAGGCGTCACAATGTTATGACACGGTTCCGTCCCGATTCTTTTCCCGCGTACAGGGCGTCATCGGCCCTTTTCAGAAGTTCGTCGATACTTTCCTCGGGCCGGTACGTGGCCACACCGAACGTCATGGTCAGGCACATATCCATGTCGTTGCACCGGAAGACGGAGGCCTCGATGATCTTCCGTATTTTTTCCGAAAGAACCAGGCCTCCTTTTTTGTCCGTTTCAGGGAGGAGAACGACAAACTCTTCGCCGCCCCATCTCGAAACGATATCCTGTTCACGGATTCCCGATCGAAGGATCCCGGCCATATATTTCAGGACATGATCTCCGCATTCATGTCCATGGGCATCATTTATTCTTTTAAAAAAATCGATATCGGACATCACAACAGTGAAATCCTTTCTATTCCTTTTCGCCCGGACAAGCTCCTCGTCAAGACGGTTTTGCATGTATCGCCTGTTATACAGTCCGGTAAGAGAATCGGTCCTGGCCGCAAGTTCAAGGTCCTTCATGGCGGCCTGAAGCTCGAGGTTCCTTTTCTCCAGCTCCTCCTTGGCCATTCGTATATTCTCCCTGGATTTCTTCAGTTCAACATGGGTCCTGATCCTGGCGAATAACACCGTTTCACTGAAGGGTTTGGTCACATAATCAACGGCGCCGGTTTTCAGGCCCAGCACGATATCATCGTCCTCGGTCTTTGCCGTGAGAAAAATCACCGGTATATCAGCGGTTTCAGGATTTTGTTTCAGCGCACCGCAGACGGCATAACCGTCCATACCGGGCATCATGATATCCATGAGAATAAGATCGGGTTTTTCATCCTTCAGATAATCCAGGACCTGACCGCCGTTCATGGCCACGGCCACGTCATAGCCCTTCCCTTCCATTAAATTCCCCAGAACCTGTATATTCTGGGGATTATCATCGACAATGAGAATGAGCGTCTTTTCTCCATCTGTCATTATTGCACCGGACCTGTCTGCCATATGTTCATTATACCATTTTTTTGGAGAATTCCGCAATAATTTTTTTCATGTCTCCGATGGTGCCGCCCACCGAGACAATATCGAAGAGCTTTATCTGTCCCAGCAGCAATTCCCCGTATTCCACGAGAAAACCGCTGCCATGCAGCCTGCCCAGGTCGATTAACCTGGAAGCCTCATTTTTTATATCGCTTATCTTCACGGCTCCACGGGTCTGCCTTTCAAAGACCGGGCCTACTTCATCGCGCAGTATCTGCACAAGGCCGGGAAGATCATGCACCGCCTCACCGGCGATTTTCTGCAATATTTCTCCTGATGCTGCAGATTCATCCATACCCTTCATGTCCGCCTTCAGGGGAATATATCTGCCCAGCTCCCTCATGAGATCAACAACGTTGATCGGTTTGGGCAGATACCCGTCAAATCCACTCTGGAGCATCCTCTCCCTGTGCTCTTTCTGGGTCGATGCCGTTATGGCAATGACCGGTATGTCCTTCAGACCGGGATTCGCTCGAATCCGTTCCAGCATCTGAAAGCCGTCCATGACGGGCATGCGTATATCCAGAAGAACTACTTCGGGCTTCAGCTCCTTCATCATTATCAGGCCTTCCTGCCCGTTAGCCGCTTCAATTACCGTAAGGTTGGCCTTTACAAGCAGTTCACGTATCATCTCCCGGTTATAATCCACGTCGTCCACGACCAGCACCCTGGCATTTTCAAACCACACCTTATCGAAATTGATTTTCTTCCTGCGTTCCGTAAAAGGCTCCACCAGGGCCACATCCACGCCATGCAGCGTGATACTGAACCTGCTCCCCGCGCCCGGCGTACTCTCCACGGAAATCTCCCCGTTCATCATCTCCAGGAGACGCCTGCTTATGGAAAGGCCCAGGCCGGTTCCGCCGTATTTGCGGGAGTTCTGCCCCGACTGCTGTTTAAATGATATGAATATGGAATCCAGGTCCTGGGCGGATATTCCGATTCCCGTATCTTCCACCGATATAAGGAGGTCCACCCTGTCGTTTACTTCTTCCGGGCGGCTTACACCGGCATGAAGCCTGATATATCCCTTCTCCGTAAACTTCACGGCGTTTCCCACGATATTCAGCATGACCTGCCGGAGCCGCATCTCGTCGAGGAGAAGGGCAGCGGGAAGATCTTCGTCGATATCAATAATGAATTCGACGCCGCCCTCCATGATTCTGCCGGAAAATATCTGTTCTATCTCCCGCAGCAGGTAACGGGGATCTATGACGCTCCGATCAATCTTCATCATACCGGCTTCGATCTTGGAAAGATCCAGGATATCATTTATGAGGGTGAGAAGGCTTTTCCCTGCGGTCTTGATGGATTTGAGATAGCCCCTCTGTTTTTCATCATTGACCAGGGCAGACAGGAGCTCGCTGAAACCGATAACGGCGTTAAGGGGAGTCCGTATCTCATGGCTCATGTTGGCCAGGAACTCACTCTTGGCCCTGTTGGCCCGCTCCGCTTCCTCCTTCGCATTCCGGAGATCCTCCTCGGCATTCTTCCTGTCTGTTATATCCCGGGCCGCGGCAATAATCACTCCCCGATCCACAACGGCAAAGGAATTCCATGACAGCCATCGGCAGGAACCGTCCCTGCAGCGGTACCGGTTCTCGAAGTTTATGACATTCTGCCCTTTTGTCAGATCTCTGGTTGTTTCAATGGTGTTTTCCACGTCCCTTTCATGGACAAACTCCACAAAGGGACGGGACATGAGTTCCTCATCGCTCCAGCCCAGTATCTTGCTCCATGACGGACTCAGCTTAATGAAATATCCCTCAAAATTGGCGATACAAAGCATGTCCAGCGTGACATCGAAAAAGAGCCGTATGTCCTCCTGGGCCCGGCGTAGTTCCGTTATATCCGTATAAGTCGCATATATAAGAAAGGGTTTTGTTTCCTCCTTATTAAAAAAGGGTGTGGCGTTCACCACCACCCACCGGTAATCATTGTCATCGGAATTATAAACGCCGACCAGGGTGTCATTCATGGGCTTTCCGGTCAATATGACCTCCATGACCGGAAGGGAGTCGCCTGTCAGCTCTGTCCCGTCTTCACTAATAACTTTACCCGAATACTCCCCGAGGTTTTTCCCCACCATCTGCATGGCCGTCAGGCGCAGTATTGATTCGGCAGCGGGGTTTACGGATAAGACATTCCCCTGTCCGTCAAAATAGATGACACCCTGCTGCATGGTCTCATAGAGCGTCCGGTATTTTGTCTCGCTCTCCCGTATTTCCGATTCATATTGCCGGCGTTCCGTGATGTCCTCCAGTGTGGCGAAAACCTGGAAAGGCTTCTCCTCCCCATCCCTGAACTGGGGACTGGCGCTCACATTGGCCCAGCGATAATCTTTTTCCCGTGGATTGAATATACCCATCAGGACATTATGCACTTCCTTCCCGGTCTTAAGAGCTATCATGGCTGGATGTTCCTCTCCAGGAAAGGGCGACTCGTCCTCATGAATGACATGCCACCGCGGGTCCATGGATGTCCTCCCCTGCATCTGGTCAAGGGTAACACCTAATATTCTTTCAGCGGCTGGATTGGCAGAAATGACTTTACCCTCGACATCCTGGTACACCACGCCCTGGACCATTGTCTCGAAAAGGGTCCGGTACAGATTTTCACTCTCCCTGAGGGCCGCCTCGATGCGGCTGCGCTCCGTTACATCCATAACGATCGAGTAAAGGAGCGTTTTCCCCTTCACCACAACGGGTCCGCTGTAAACCTCCACGTTGCGGA
The DNA here is from genome assembly GCA_002839375.1 of Spirochaetae bacterium HGW-Spirochaetae-1. Classification (NCBI taxonomy): domain Bacteria; kingdom Pseudomonadati; phylum Spirochaetota; species Spirochaetae bacterium HGW-Spirochaetae-1. The sequence goes on from PGXY01000003.1 coordinate 481,690, forward strand.
TCTCACCGCTGTTAAGCAGATGCAGAAAATTGAAATGCTTTCTCTCCTCTTTCAGGGCCCGTTCCATTTCAAGCTCTATCTCGGCAGGGCTGGAAATATTGATGTCGGAAATATTCATGGCTATCAGCTTTTCTGCGGTATATCCGTAAAATGAACATGCCGCCGGGTTCGCGTCCCTTATGGCACCATCGGCCGGATCGATTATGAGCATGACAGCATGACTGTTTGCGAAGGTGCTGCGATAACGCTCCTCGGACTCTTTCAGTGATTCTTCTATACGTCTCCGCTGTATGATATTCCACATGGTTTCGGCAATCAGCGTCAGTTGATCCAGGTCGAATTGTGTATAATCACTCCGCCTGTTTCCCACACCCAGGACCGCTACGATTTTCTCTCCGTCAAAAATAGGCACAGCCATGAACCGGTCCACGGCCACGTGACCTTCGGGAAGGCCCTTCTTATCGGGCAGGCTTTCGTAATCATTGTAAATAATGGCCCTGCGCTCACGAACGCAGTCTATCCAGACACCGGCCTTGTCAACGGGATAGTGCTCTCCCTTGCCGGCGGCGGTGCAGTACTTCATGGTGTTCTTTGACCAGGCCTGGAGAGATATGGTTATCTGGTCCGGTTCAATAAAATGAAAAAAGGTCATCTCACTCTCAGTGAGTCTTTCCCCCTCCTCGAGTCCCAGGTGAACCAGTTCATCCATGGAAAGCGATTCCTGGCTTTTATAAATATTGAGGGACGATTTTAATACCTCCTCCCATCTCTTCCGGTCGGTGATATCGATGGCCTGCCCCACGAGATGCACTGCATCTCCCTTTTCGTCCCGTATGAGCGCGCCGCTGGCCAGAACCCAGACCAGATGACCCTTTTTGTGAATATACCTTTTTTCAGCCTGAAAAGAAAAAATATCCTTTTTCTTCAGTCCCCTTACGTATTCATAGTCCCTGGCCAGGTCTTCGGGAAAAGTAATTTCCATATACGTGCGATGAAGAAGCTCCTCTTCATCATACCCCACGATATCACAAAAGGATTTATTGACCTTCAAAAATCTTCCATCGGGCGCGATGAGCACCATGCCGTGCGCCGCCGTCTCGAAGGCCCCTCGGAACTGTTCTTCGCTGCGCTCCAGCTCCCGCTCCTTCCCCTGCAGTTTCGCCAAGGTCATCCGCAATTCCATTGTTCTCGCCTCGACACGACGCTCCAGCTCCTGGTTCAGTTTTTGTATTTCTTCCTCAGACTTTTTATTCTCCGTGATATCTCTAAAACTCCAGACCCGCCCGTAAATTTCCTTATCCACGACGAGGGGGCATGAATATCTCTCGAATATCCTGCCGTCAGAAACCATCACGGTATTCAATCCCACTTCCAGGGAATCATTAAGGTCCTGTATCATTGATGACAGTATATTCCCCTTGCCCGTATGATCCGCCGGTAATTCAGGCCTTTTTTCATCACCGGACAATGCGAATATTTCATCGGGAAGGAGATTCATACCCGCAAAACGTTCGTTAGACGCTACTATTTTACCGGACCTGTCAACGACGATTATTCCGTCGGCCGTAGCCTCCAGTGTCCCCCTGAGAATACTTTCGTTCTCTCTGAAAATTCTCTCTCTCTCGGCCAGGGATGAGATATCCTGGGCATTTGTCAGGATATATGTTTCATCTCCCTTCTTCAGGAGTGAAACGGACAGGGCAATGTTGATATCCTCGCCGTTTTTTTTCTTAAAAACAAACTCCCTGCCGGATATTTCTCCCTTTTCCTGTAATTCTTTCAGCAATGCGTTTCTGGTCAATGGATCACTGTAAAGGTTGACTGCCTTTAGATTCAGCATTTCTTCCCTGCTGTATCCTAACATTGACGCAAAGGCATTATTAAAATCATATATGGTACCATCACTGGCTGTGATTATGGTTCCCGCGTGGGACTCATATATCAGGCCCCTGTTCCATTCCTCGCTTTCCTTCAGCTTTTTCTCAAGAAGATGTTTTTTCAGGGCGATGCCGATCGTTGCAAAAAGATCCACATTGTTAATTGGTTTTGATATGATGCCATAAGGATCGGCATCCATGGCCCTTTTATACGTCTCCTCGTCGAGTTGCCCCGTAATGAATACTACGGGAATATCCCTCTCTTTCCTCACCGATGTGACGATATCAATGCCGTCATCGGAATCAACAAGGACTATGTCGGCCAGTATAAGGTCCGGGACCTCCTTCTCCATGATTTCAAACACCTGATCGCTGTCGGAGGCCGTACCGATTACCTCGTACCCCCGCCTCTCCAACTGCTGCCGGAGATTCATGGCAGTGACGCTTTCATCTTCGATGATGAGTATCCGAGTGCGCATCATGACTGAGCCATTCCCCCTCGTTTCCATCAAACCGGATATATTGCTTTTTTCTCCGCTTTCCGTGTTCTTTAAAAAGCCGGTTATGGGCACCTCTAAAAATCAGGTTTTTCCGCTGTTTATGCCCACAAGGGAACATCCAAAACGTAATTTTTAGAGGTTCCCTTATAAGAGACCATGACCTGATTTTATACAAAAAGGGGACCGGTGTCAATAGCTGGTTTTAAATTGTTTTAATTGCAATGTTCACTTTTTTAAGGAGGAAAGAAAGATGCTCTCCATTGGTGGGACTATCACCGGGGTGCCGGAAAAATTGTCAATCCCTGCGCAGAAGAAAACCCTTGAAGCTTTCAATAAAGAGATTTTCATAGCCGGGAACCGATTCAATGCTCTCGAGAAGAGGGACGAATGTTTTATATACGACAAAGGCTGTCAGCTGAGGACTTTTGAAACGGAAAAGCCGTTTCTCCCTTGATTTTTCGAAGAGATACATGAAGTTCGTGATAAAGGTATTGTACTCCTCCATGACAGGCCCCATCTGTTCATGCTTAATTCTGTAGGCCAGTCTGAGGGGATTACGGTAATTTTTCCAGAGGGCCACACACATGAGGAGTATTTTATCGATGCGGATACTGGTGTTGACCGAAAGGACTTCCTGTATATAAGCGTTCCCCTCGTCAAAAATGGGTTTCATTATCTTCTGCAGAAGTTCCTGCTTGTTGGCAAAATGGTTATAGAGTGTGGCCCGGGCCACGTCGGCCTTTTCAGCAATCTCCTCCAGGCTCACATTATCGATCCCCCTGTCGGCAAAGAGATCAATGGCCACATCCATGATGTGCCGGTTGTTCCTGATTTTACGCTTTTCCGTCCTGCTGATGCCGTTTTCCATTGTATCAATCCTTCCGGCCTGTTCCGGGCGCCCCTCGTTTCTTCCCTTAAAGGTGCAGGCAGCGAGGCAATTCGCTCCGGCAACGTTACAGCATGAATAAAATATTGCCAGCCAAATTTAAAAAATTCTTGCAATCTGCTATGGCATATATAACAATACATTATTGTCTATATTTAGACATATATGTCTAAATTAATCAGTACCGGTTTTACTCGTATCCCCGTCAAAACCAGGCATATTACAGGAGGATTTGATGAAAAAAATTATGGTGCTCGCTTTCTACTCTCTGTTCTTCGTCCTGCCCATGGGCTGTGCGGGACACAGCGGAAGCGATGTGATGATCACAGACGCTTCAGGCATGGTCGCTCCTGCGGAACAGCTTCTTTTCCGGAATACCATGGATGAAAAACTACGGAGCTTCAGTGCTGACACGGGAAAACTTTACCGGATCAAAACCGCCGTCGCCGCTGATAACGCGCCCGCAGCGGATACCGTGCTCATACTCTATGATTCCGCCATGACGGAATTGGCCAGAAATGATGATAAAGAACCAGGACTTCCCGGAGTATCACTGGAAGAACTTAAAAAAAATCCCCTGAAGCTGGCCTGCACCCTGCTCACCATGAACCCCGATGACCTGGAAGAAGACGGTTTCTCCGAAATTGTCTGGAGGGCGCCCGTTTCCGGCACCTATCATATCCGTGTAGTGCCCCAGGGCGGATCTCCCTACAGTCTGGGTGCCTTTACACTCAGCGTATCGGAGCTCTGACCACATCATTATCCATACGCCATGATACCCTGTGATGTATCATGATTCATTACTATTGTAAGGTAAAAACCATGAAAAAATCAATCATCGCCCTTATCCTTGCTCTGACCCCTCCACTGGCTGCCCATGTGGCCTATCACGAACGCTATGATTACAGCACATCCAGACCCTATAAAATAAAACAGGAGATCGAAAAATCCATCGCCCTCTATTCCCATTTTTCATCACCGGAGGACCTGGATATGGTTACCTTTACCCTGGAAGATTCGGATTTTGACCCGGCTCTGACCCTCAACGGCCAGTTCGGCGAGGTGGAGGAAGGACAGGAGAGCCTGGAAAATGAAGACCATCCCCTCGTGGTCACCGATGATAATGGCGTGACGGGCCGAAGATTTCACGTTGGCTCCCTGGTCCCGGGCTGTGCCTCCTATGCCATGATACTTCCCATCGTTGCCATCGTGGGGCCGGAACAGGAGTACCTGCCGGCATGGGAGGGGTCAGAGCATCTTCCCTTCACACTCCAGGAGGGACAGGGTATGATGATCCTGGATAACGAGGAACAGGGCGACCTGTGGTATGAGAAATTCACCTTCAAGTCCTATTTTGACCAGAAGAAGACCAGCATAATTCTCTCCCGGCCCGGAACCTACCTGGTCTATGTATGGGAGCCCCGGGGAAACACCGGCGATTACGTTCTGGAGCTGGGCGATATCGAGGTTTTCGGCGTGCCGGAAATCATCCGGGCCATGTGGTACGAGAATTATCTCGTCTACGACGGGGAGATCACCTGCCAGGAATGCGTTGATGAACTGGAAGAGGTGGATGGCCCCAATCCCACTATCTGGGAAATCATTGACCGGCTCATGTTTATTATAGGGTAAAGAAGGGGGACAGAGCACCTTTTTGTCCAACAGTACCTTGAATCTGCCTGGAGGCTCTGTCCCTTACTGGTTTACACCCTCAGTAATCAGGCTCTGACCCCGGCCGGAAACCCGGCCGGGAATTCCCTGCTAACCGGGAAGGCTCTGACCCCCTTAAAATGTTGCCCCGCATTAAAAAAATCCTTGTTATCTCCCCGGCCTGGGCGTTTCTGGTTTTCATGATACTTTTTATTGTATGTCCCCTGCCGGGATACCAGGTCAGAGCTGAAAGATGGTATTACCGTCGTTACCGACAAAATATTCTTTAATTGATAGACCGTATTATATATGAAAATTAGAATTTTATCATTGGGCTGCCGTCTCAACATGGCCGAAATCCAGTCCGTATCAACGGAACTGCAGGACTGCGGCCATGAAATAGTCACCACGGGCCCGGCCGATGTATATATCGTCAACTCCTGTTCCGTTACCGTGACCAGCGAACGCAAGACCCGGAAGCTCGTATACCAGTCCCTGAGGGAAATGGGCTCTGACCCCGCAGCCCGCGTTATTGTTACGGGCTGCGGCGCCGGTGAAGAACGGTGTGTAGACAATGTCTATTATCTGTCCAACGACTACAAATATCTCATCCCTGAACTTGTCACTGACTGGAATCTCTTCGACAGCCTTGATGTATCGATGGCATCACGTTTCCAATACCGTCCGGCCCTGAAATCATCGCGTACCCGCATCAACCTGAAAGTCCAGGACGGCTGCGACAACTTTTGTTCCTACTGCATCATCCCCTTTGTGCGGGGCGCGCCCGTGAGCCGTTCCCTGACAGACATCACGGATGAATTCAGGGAATTGGTCGCCGCCGGATACCGTGAGTTCCTCCTGGCCGGTGTCATGGTCGGTCATTACCGCGACGGCAACGCCGACCTGGCAGGCCTCGTGGAACACCTCCTGGGGCAGGAAGGCGACTTTCGCCTGCACCTTTCGTCCCTGTCGCCGCCGTCAATGACGCCGTGGCTCATAAATCTCCTGGAGCACGACAAGATGGTCCGTCACCTGAACCTGTCCCTGCAGAGCGGCAGCGACCGGATTTTGACAAAAATGAACCGCCGGTACACACGACGGGATTATCTCGATACCATAGAGGACATACGCAAAAAAATGCCACTCTTCAACTTCACCACGGATATCATCGTTGGTTTTCCCGGTGAAACAAAGGAAGACCACGATGATACCCTGGCCTGTATTACCGAGGCGGGATTCTCGCACATCCACACCTTCCGCTACTCACCGCGCCCCGGTACGGCCGCTGCGGCCATGGAAGACACGGTGAGCGAAAGCATCAAGAGCGAACGGAGCGCCGAAGTGATCAGCCTCTATACCGGGCAGAAGCGGCGATACTACGGCCTTTTCGACGGCGGCACATCGCGCTTTCTCAGCGAACGCTTCCGCAGCGGCATAACGCGGGGATTCAATGAATACTATGTGCCCGTGGCGGTACAGGAAAAACTGGAGCGCAGCCGATTCCACATCGTAAGGACAACTCTGAACCAAGACGGCTCGGGCCTCACCGGAACCGTGGAAAAATAATATGGCGAAGGATATTGCCGTGGCGATCAACGAAAACCTTTTCAAGGGTTACCGCGAATTCATTGAAACCGTGGACGACCTTTGCCGGGCCATACATGGAAAATACGGCGACGAACTCTTATGCGGACCGGGATGCGATAACTGCTGCGAGGCGGGTCTGTCCCTCTTTCCCGTCGAGGCTCTGTATATCCGGCAGCACCTGGATTCATCCGTCAACGGGGACAGGGCCCATGACCCTGGCCGGTGCGTATTCCTCAAGGAAGGCCTCTGTTCCGTCTATGCCTGCCGGCCCCTGATCTGCCGCACCCAGGGCTACCCTCTTCTCTACGGCTCCCAGGACAATGTGAACGATTTGGAGGTATCCTTCTGCGACCTGAACTTCACGGAAACCGAAAGCATCGACGAGGATGACCTGCTCGACATGGACCGTCTGAACATGGCCCTGGCCGTGCTTAATCTGCGGTTCCTCCACGATACAGGTTTGCTGGACGATCTGCGGGACCGGCGCATCGCCATGGCTGATATCGCATCCCTGTAGCACAGGATCAACAAAATCAAAGCTGTGATTTTCCGCAGACGGGACACCCCTGCATGCCAAGAGGCTGTTCCAGGCCGCTCCGGGCGAGAAGTGCCCTGTCTTTAAAACATTCCTTGGTATCGCCATCGGCGATAATCTCACCGTTGTTCATGATGATGGTTCGTTCACATACATCGAGGGCCATGTCGAGATCATGCGTGGCGATTATTTTAGTGTGCCTGAAACTTTTTAAAAGCCCGATGAGACGGCGGCGGTGCAGGGGGTCAAGGTTGGACGTGGGCTCGTCCATAACGAGAATGTCGGGGTGCATGGACAGAACCGTGGCAATGGCGATGGCGCGTTTTTCACCGCCCGAGAGCCGGTGTGTGGGCCGGTCAATAAGGTGTAATGCCCCGACGATTTCCAGGGTTTCCCTGACGCGCTGATCGACTTCCTGGCGGGGCAGTCCGAGGTTCAACGGGCCAAAGGCCACATCATCGAAGACCGTGGGCATGAAGAGCTGATCATCGGAGTCCTGAAAGACCATACCGACCGTTCGCCTGATGGCGTGAATCGTTTCCGTATTCAGGGGATAATCGCCGACACGCAGGCTTCCCCGCGACGGCATGATAAATCCGTTGAAATGCATGAGAAGCGTCGATTTACCTGCGCCGTTGGCGCCCACTATGGCCACGGATTCACCGTGTGTAATCCGGAAAGATACGCCATTGAGGGCCTTTGTCCCATCGGGATACGAGTAGTGCATATCTTTCGCTTCAACAATATGATGGCTCATGTCAATGCTCCGGTCACCAGCACTCCCAGTGCCTGTGGAATATCAAAGGACCTCAATACCATAAAAAGACTGCACCAGAATACTATGAACACAAGGTCCTTCATGCCAAACCGTTCCTGCCGCATAATGTGTATCCGGCCGTCGAATCCGCGGCAGGTCATGGCCAGGTGTATCCTCTGAGCCCGGTTTATCGTCCGCAGGAGAATACTGCCCACGAGACCGGCATAACTTTTCATACTGCTACGTTCCCCAAAAGACCGGAGAGTCCGCGCCCGGGACATACGCAGCGCTTCTTCGGCGAGAACGAACAGATAACGGTAGAGAAACAGGAGCTGCACGGCAAACATGCGCGGCATCCCAAGCCTGTCCATGGCCAGGCAGACGCTCCGGAAACCGGTGCAGGCTATCATGGCCAGGGCGGCACTCACCGTAAGACAGAACCGCATCATGATGGAAAAAAAAGAAATCCATCCTCCCGAGAATCCCACACCGCCCAGGTGCACCATGATACTCCGGTCAAGAACAGGATTGAAGAGAGCGATCATGAGTGCGAAAGGTGCCACATACAGTACCTTTTTCATGAGCCAGCGGACCGGCAGATCCCCGGCACTTACGAGGTAGACGGGATAGATGAAAAAAGGCGCCAGCATGGACAGCTCATATTTCCCGAAGGAGACAACGGTTATGATGAAAAACATCGTCGTAATTAATTTGGCTCGCGACTCGAGACGATGCACGGGGCTGTCCCGGCGTGCCAGGATATCCATGTATCCCAGGGAAAAAAGAGATGTTTCAATCCGTGAAATAATGTCCTCCCGAAAAACCCGGACGGGAGCACTTTCGGCACACCCGCCCGTTTATCTCATACCAATTGTATTAACAACTTAAAATCATTCAATTTCTTTTCTTTTTTTTACCATTTTTACCAGGAATCCAAGGGCGGCAACCAGCATGAGCGTAAGCAATCCGCCCACGAGTCCCGAAACCGATGTACCGGAACTCACGGCAGGCCAAGGCTCTGTCCCTTCGGCATTTTCAACGGGTTTATCATCGCTCCCCGCTTTGAAGTTATAGTCGGGAAGAAAGGCCAGCTTCTGCTGGATATTTCCAAACAGGGCATGTGCTCCTTTTTCAGGGCCCTTCAGCTCTTCGGAACCCGATGTCCTGGCCATGGACCATTCAAGACCATCAGGATGCGATGAAGCGAACCAGCTGACGACACCGCCCATGACCAGCGCGGCCACGGCCAGGCCAATCACGACCTTTTTTATCGATGATGGCGCCGCGGAGCCCGAGAGATTTCCTTCTATTATCTCGGGCCGTGCGTTATAGATGAAAAATATCACCGCGGCCGTGGCCAGCCCTTCGACAATACCGATACCGAGGTGAATCGGCTGCATGAGAAGAACAAAGGTTCCAAAGGGAAGTTCCGATATTCCCGATATGACCGTTTCAAAAACCACGGCAAAGGCCCCGGCCTGCAGACCGATAATCGCAGCGATTATTGCCGCTATAAACAGCCTCGTTTTTGTCAAAGTTTTACCCGCGATCGGTTTATAAATAAGCGGATAGGCCAGAAAACAGGTGAAAAATCCCAGGTTAAAAATATTACATCCCAGAGCCAGGAGACCCCCGTCGGCAAAAAAAAGCGCCTGGATGATAAGCACCGATGCCAGGGTAAGAAAGGCCGCCCAGGGCCCAAGAATAACCGCCAGAAGCAATCCTCCGCCTATATGTCCGCTCGATCCCGTAGCCGGAATGGAAAAGTTTAACATTTGAGCAGCGAATATGAAGGCGCCCATAACGCCCATGAGCGACATTTTCGTATCATCCATTTCTTTTTTTAATTTATATGAAGAATAACCGATGAGTCCCGCGCTTGTGGCAAGCATGGTGCCCCCCACTGCGGGAGAAATTAAAGCATCTGCCATATGCATGATAAAGTACCTCCCAAAAATATTTGTATTAATGTAATTATCTATCGGCGGTTTCCCGCCCTGTTCCCTTCCACTATCACACAAGCTCTGTCCCCTGAGAAATCTGAATAGCTCACCAGCGTGCTGTAACACCCATCATGATCGAATGGTCGGTTTCAGGATCGGTCATCCCGACTTTATACCCCAGGTCGAGATCAATCCATTCAGCGGGGGACCATATTATTCCGGCAAGAACAAAAGCGGGAGGCGTATCGTCACCACGATCGGCATTCCGCTCAGCTCCCGAATTGACCACAAGCCTGAAGGAATCCATGATGGAATATTCTGCAGCAAGTGAAAAATGCCAGATATTTTCCAGTTCATCGGCCTTATTCTCATTCCGTGCATAACCGGCATTAAAATGCATGGCAAGTGATTCCCAGGTCATGGTTGTGATAAAAAAAGTGCTGTACCCGATCTTACCGGTACCGAATCCCCGGGATTCATCGCCAGAAGGCAGTGACATTCCCGGCTTCAGTGCAAAGCTGAACATTTCCACCTCGTAAAAATTCCATTTCAGCTCAAGACCCACATCGGAAACACCATGGACAGTATCACTGCCCTGTGCATTTTCCATGACAAAGGGAACACCGATCCCCAGATCAAGCCTGTCGGCGAGACCGCACGAAATCGCCACGGCCACTTCTCCCGAGTTGACCACATCGGGATTTTTCTCCCGCCCCCATTCACCATTCACTTCCACCTCGAATTTTCCCTTCCCCTGGACACCCGTATCATCGGTTATGAGGGGATGAGCGGCAAAAGCACCCAGGGAAAACAAAAGAATAAAAATAAAGGAAAAAGAAAATTTCATCATAAAACTCCGCATTTTTTATTTATTTAATGTTACTAATAATACTATTGTGTTACCCGTCAATCATTAATTTATTTTTCTGACAATTCATGGGGATATTTATAAACTTACGGGAGAATAAATGCCGGGATACTCATCAATAGTGAATTCATTACCTGTTATTTTTTTCCGGCACACGCAATAGGCCTTTTTTATATTTGACCATTCCCACTTATTTCAGGATATATTGAGCATATATCCCTCAATTGAATGGGACTGTAGCAAAACACCGGACAGCGGAAAATAAAACATGAACAGACCGTACAGAAAATTGATCCTGCTTATTCTTTTTCTCCCGGCATTTACAGCGGCTCTTTATGGCGGACCGCTTCTGTCGGGCCGTATTGTCTCCGTGGGAGATGAGGGTGCATTTAATACCAGCAATAATCCCGCACTGCTGGCCCGGCAGAAGGATACAAACAGTCTTGTGTTTCTGGGGATATACAGGCCCTACAAAAACTTCAATGACACCATGACACTGAACTACTCCTCCCACGATTCGATGACGACGGAACTGTCGCCGGGAGACTCCCTCTTTTTTAATTCCTTTTTCGGTTACTCCCGAAATACAAAGGGTTTCGCCTGGGGCCTCGCTGTTGAGGGAAACCAGGACGGCCTGTATACTTCAAACAAGGACACCTATTCTTATGCAGCCCAGGTTGCCGGTCTTCCTTATATTGAAGAGAGCACATCATCGCAGTGGTCCGCATCCCCCACGGCCGTCTTCTCCTTTGCATGGCTCCTGGACGGCCGAAATGCCCTGGGCCTTCGGTTTAAAACCGGGTACGCCCTTGAAAAGATCGATGAGGATAAGGGCGCCTCGCTGAACGCCAATGTAATCGAAGTGAGCTCCAGAAAAAATAAAACCATGAACATATCCGGCGAGGCAGCACTGGGTTTCACCAGGCTTTTTCCCCAGGGCCAGCTGGGCCTGCTGGTCAGCACGGGACGCTTTATACACCAGATGTCTTCGCTTGATTATGCATTTGCCAATCCAACTAATCCTGTGGAAGATTTCACTTCCTCAAAAAATTACAAAACCCATTTTATCCACGATGAAAATATTTCCTTTACGGCGGGAGCGCTGACGGAATTAACCCCGGCGTTGACCATCTACATGGAAGGCAGCCTGCTGACGCCCGTTTCAAAAAGCATCTGGAAACTGAAACCTGACAATACCACCGGGACCATCTACATTGAAAAAACTTCTGTTTCGACAGATTGGATCATTGCTTTTAAAGGAGGTGTGGAATACACCATCACCCCGAAGGTTACCATGGGTGCGGGAGCGGGATATTATAATATCCCCGCCTATACGGTCTCCGGCGATTCCGGCGACAACAACGGCAACTCGAACTCCCATGTTCTGTATCTTATATGCGGCACGCAGGTTACATTCAGCGGTATCATAGCGATACTGGGCGCGCAGTACAGCCTGTTCATCCACAAAACCACCTTTGACGCATCGGATTATTCCATAATCCTCGAGGGAGACCGGCATCTCCTGGATATTTTCGCGGGAGTCCGCGTCTCATTCTGATTGAATGCCGGATTTGAAAAAATGAATATCTGCTGTATAAACCCGCCCATAGAGGATTTCTATGCCACGTCCATACGGCGCCAGCCCCTGGGGCTTCTCTATGTCATGGCTGCTCTTCGCAATGCCCGTCACGAAGTGATCTTCATAAACGGTCATACACCCAAAAGCCATGCCATGGACATACCGGAAGATTTTTCTTATATCATTCCCTGGCTCTGTCCCTCCCATGGATCGCAGGGCTTTCCCTTCCGACGTTATTATCATTTCGGTATGAGTTGGCAGGAGATGGAGCGCCGCATATCCAGCACCGATGCCCGGGTTTTCTTCATATCATCGCTTTTCACAACATATCATGAGGAAACGGCCCGCATCGTGAATATCATCAGGGCCTGCAAAGAAAACGCAATTATAACGGTGGGGGGATATCATGCCGCCCTGTACCCCCATCATTTCCTCAACGGCCTGGGCGTCGACTACGTGATAACCGGCGAGGGCGAAACCGCATCGGTTCTTCTCATGGAACACCTGGCAGGGAAAGGGGACAGAGCCCGGATTCCCGGCCTGGCATACAGCGAAAACAACACGGTCACTATGACTGATAAAAAAAAGGAAGATATCCACGCCCTCCCCTATCCCGCCCGGGACCTGCTTCTGGACCGGGACTTCCGCATGTACCGGAAAAAAGCCGTATCCATGATCACATCGCGGGGATGCCCGCACCGGTGTGAATTCTGCACGGGTAAAAGTATATGGGGGTACTCCTACCGGACACGCCGAATAGACTCCGTTATCCGTGAAATCGATGAGTGCCGGACAAGGTACGGAACACACATCGTCAATTTCGAGGACGACAACCTCTTTGCCGAAAAGGAACGCTCAACAGAGCTCCTGCGGGCCCTGGCGGACTATAACCGGCCGGGAAGCGGGGACAGTGCCCTGGAATTTACGGCCATGAACGGCATCTCCCTGGAGAAGCTTTCTGAAGAAACAATACTGCACTTGAAGAAAGCGGGTTTCCATGAACTGAACATTTCTCTCGTGACCCATTCAGAGAGACTCCAGGAAAAATATAAACGTCCCTTTGACAGTGAATCATTCGCTGCTGCAGCCCGGACGGCGCGCAAGGCAGGCCTCAATGTACGGGCCTATTACATACTGGGCCTCCCTGGACAAACACGTGACGAGGTCGAGGAGACCCTGGCCTTCCTGAAAGGTCTGGATGTAAAAATATTTCCCTCCGTATATTATAATGTCAATGCGCCCCGTGAGCAATGGAAAATGCAGCGCTCGTCGGCCTTTTACAACGAAACGGAACACCTGACCAGGAAGGATCTGCTCCGGTATTTTCACCTGAGCATGTCATTGTGAAAACTCCGGGCACTCAGTGTGAATCATAAAATACGTTTGAGTCGGGGGGGGAATACCATGTCGATGATGCATCTAAATAAATACCGCCCCAGTCATTATTCGTTCCCGATGAAGGGCCGTCGCCGTTGGTGTCGCCCTTTCGGGAATCATCGCGGTATGAAGTGAACTGCACTGATGGGCTGGTATAATTCACCAGCGAACTGCCGTCACTATCTATGTTCAGAATACTTGAAGGGTAGAACTTGACAACAACATTGCTTCCCAGCGTAAAATCAGTATTTCCCGTTATCCAGAGATTGTCATTGATGGCAAAGGCCACCTCTGTTTCGCTCCAGCTGATGTCCCATCGAAAATCTTCATTGGCGTTGTAAAATATTCCATTACAGTCATTGTTAATGGAACCGGCAGCATCGGAAAACATGTTGGAATCATCGATACTGTAATAGGGGCCTATGGAAAGAGGAAAAATATTGTCATAGAACCGGTTTCCCGTGATGACCGATCCCGCCGCGGCATACGTGGCATCCAGGGCCCCGTAAAAATATCCGCTGCTGGTGCCACCCCTGTTATGGGCAAACACACAATCTGTAACCGAATCTGGTGTCGACGATTCAGGAACGGCATGGTATAACCTCAATGTACTGTAGTAGGTCGATGCGCCTCCATAGTAAAAAGCACAATGCCTGAAGACCGATCCAGGCTGCCCGTTTGTATCAATACGCATCCAGTCTCCCTTTGCGGCCCATGAGGGACCATCACCATTGGTGTCGCCGCCGTGTTCATCGTCTCTGAAAGAAGTAAACACAATGGGCCTTGACGCCGTTCCCCGGGCATCAATTTTACCACCGCTGTACAATACGGCATAATCGCCGTCGGGATGAAACTTGACGATAACGCCAGGCTCAAGGGTGAGCACATCATTGATATAAAAGGGATAGGTATATATCACATAGATGTTACCGAATGTCCATGTTGTGGGAGTATCAATATCATCGGTAACCCAGACCACCTGATAGTTCACGTCTGAAGATCCTCCTTCATTGCCATCGCATCCCGACAGCATGACGAGGAGACACAGGCAAAGCAGTGCGTTAACGGGCTTTTTCATGGCGCATACCTCACTTATTTTAAAAATATACGAGCCCTGGAAGGCAAAATCAACTTTAGGGAAAAAATGCCGCCTTGCCACAGAGAATTCAGAAAATAATTATCACAAGATATCACCATCCGCTCATCGAAGAACACTGGAGCCACGGAAGTAAAATAATTTGTATATTTCAGTTTGACATAATCCAGGAAATGGATTAATCTGTACCTGAAAGGAACAGGTGCAGGCATATGCATAAAGAAAAAAGCCATCCCGAAAAAGAATCATTCCGCGTCGACAGGGAAGCACAGCCCGGCAGACACTATGAAAAAGTTCCTGTTCACATTTTTCATAATTCATCGGCGGCTTCACAGGCCGTGGCAGAGGAAATCGCCTCACTCATCCGGTCACGCCGGAAGGAGAACAGGCCCTGCGTCCTGGGACTCGCGACCGGTTCAAGCCCCCTCACGGTCTATGAAGAACTGGTGAGACTGCACCGCCACGAGGGACTGAGTTTCAGAAACGTTATATCCTTCAACCTCGATGAATACTACCCCATGGACCCCGGCGCCATGCAAAGCTATGTCCGGTTTATGCGGGAAAATCTTTTTGATCTCATCGATATGGACCCGGCGAACATCCATATCCCCGACGGGACTATTCCCTATGAACAGATACAGTCGTACTGCTCCGGATACGAGGCCGGGATAGAAGAATGCGGCGGCATAGACCTGCAGATACTGGGCATAGGGCGCACGGGCCACATCGGCTTCAATGAACCGGGTTCGGCCATAGATTCCATGACACGCCTCATAACCCTGGACCACCTCACCGTGGCCGATGCGGCCGGTGATTTTTACGGCGAGGAGAATGTTCCCTCCAGGGCCATTACCATGGGCATCGGCAGCATCATGAAGTCAAAGAGGGTCATCCTCCTGGCCTGGGGCGAGGCCAAGACCGGAATCATCCGCAGGGCCGTAGAAGAAGAAATGAGTGATTTTGTCCCGGCAAGCTTCCTGCAAAGTCACAACAACGCCCTTTTTGTACTGGATAACGCTGCAGCCTCAGAACTGACACGAGTAAAAACACCCTGGCTCACGGGGCCCTGCAAATTCGATAACGACCGCATCGTCCGTAAATGCGTTGTCTGGCTCTGTCAGAAAATAAACAAACCCATCCTGAAACTCACCGCCAGGGACTATCTCGACCATGGCATGTACGACCTCATGGAGCAGAAAGACAACGCCTACGCGGTCAATATCAAGGTCTTCAATGATCTCCAGCATACGATTACGGGCTGGCCCGGCGGGAAACCCCAGGCCGACGACAGCAGCCGGCCCGAACGCTCCGTCCCCTTTCCCAAAAAGGTCCTGGTTTTCAGCCCCCATCCCGATGATGATGTCATTTCCATGGGAGGAACACTCATCCGCCTCGTGGACCAGGGACACGACGTGCATGTGGCCTACCAGACCTCGGGCAACATAGCGGTATTCGACGATGACGTAATCCGATATCTTGACTTCGTCAACGACTTTCACTCGGCCTTCAATATAGACAGCCGGGAATCCATGGAGTTTTATGAACAAACAGTACGATTCCTCAGGAGCAAAAATCCGGCACAGGAGGATTCCGCCGATGTGCTGAAAATAAAAACCTTAATACGCGAAGGCGAGGCAAAGGCGGCATGCCGCTTTGTCGGCATTCCGGAAAAGAACATTCACTTTCTCAACCTCCCCTTCTATCAGACCGGCACTATCAGGAAAAACCGCCCCGGCGACGCCGACGCTGATATTGTGTATTCCCTGTTGAGCAGGATACAGCCTCACCAGATTTATGCCGCCGGCGATCTGACCGACCCCCATGGCACGCATCGGTTCTGCCTTCAGACGATCCTGAAAGCGCTCGAACGCAGCAGGGGTGAGGCCTGGATGCTGCAGTGTTATATATGGCTCTACCGGGGAGCCTGGCAGGAATGGGACATCGAAGACGTGGATATGGCCGTACCCCTGAGCCCCCAGGAGTTGCAGAAAAAACGCCGGGCCATTTTCAAACATCAGTCGCAGAAGGACCGGCCTCTTTTCCCCGGCGTGGACAGCAGGGAATTCTGGCAGCGCGCTGAATCACGAAACCGGGGCACCGCCGACCTGTACAACCGGCTGGGCATGGCTGAATACGAGGCCATAGAGGTATTCAAGCGGTATCATGTTTCATAGCGGTGCCGTGGACCGTCGACACTTTCACGAATAAGCAGCATGAGTTTCTGAATGGAATAAGGCTTATGCATAAAGATCACCCGGCCATTCATGTTATCCAGCAAGCTCATGTCCCTGTCAGTATACCCTGACATCATAATGACCCTGGAAAAGGGAAACAGCCGGAGATATTCACCAGTCAGTTCAAGTCCGTCCATCTCCGGCATGATCATATCCGTAAGAAGAAGATCGGGCTTCAAACCCTTCTCGCTGATAAGGGACAGGGCCTCACATCCATTGCCTGCGCTGTAGACACTGTAACCATGCTCAGCCAGGACCGCTTCCGTAAAGCTGCGGACATTGATGTCATCCTCGACAAGGAGAACGCATTCATTTCCCGATAGAGAGGGTTCCTCTTTCGGTACATCTTTTTTATCGGTGATCACCTCATTACATACAGGCAGGCAGACCGTGAAGGTGCTCCCTTCTCCCTGTTTGCTGTTCACATTTATGCATCCCCGGTGCTGCCGTACTATGGCATACACGATAGACAGTCCAAGCCCCGTTCCTTTGCCCGAACTTTTCGTGGTATAAAAAGGTTCGAAGATGCTGCCAATCATATTTTCATCCATGCCCGCACCCGTATCGGTTACGGCAATAGTGACATACTCGCCCGGGATTATCTCTTTATTAACACTGCAAAATTCCTCATCGAGATACTGCCTGTCGGTTTTTACCATAATTTTCTTTTCCGATGCCGGGTCAGTACCCTCAGCGATGGAATCACGTGAGTTGACAATGAGATTGATCAACACCTGTTCCAGTTGGGCGGGATCACCTTTGATGCCCGGCACGGGGGATATAAGGCTGGTCTCCACACGGATATCTTCGCCGATCAGCCGGAGAATCATTTTCATCAGATTTCCAATGACACTATTGATATCTACGACAACTGACTCCGAAGCCTGTTTCCTGCTGAATACCAGCAATTGCCGTATGAGTCGTGCAGCGCGTTCCCCGGCCTCGCTGATAGCAACAATGTCCTTTTTAAGTCTTTCATTTATGACAGGAGACAACCCATCAATTTTTCTCATAGCCATCTGGGCATGACCATTGATAACCGTGAGAATATTATTAAAATCATGGGCAATACCTCCGGCCAGTTTCCCGATGGAGTCCAGTTTCTGCGTCTGAATAAGCTGCATCTGGAGTTCCTTTTTTTCATTCTCGGCGCGTATGCGGCTCGTTAAATCGGTCACCACGCCGAAACTGCCGTTATATTCACCCTGTTTATCATAGATGGGGCGGGGCGATACGATAGACATGACTCGTTCACCGTTTTTTTTCGTCCATGCCACTTCGTAGGAATGGTACTCCCCTTTTCTTCTTCTCTCAAGCTGCGTCGTAATTATTGCAAGGTTTTCATCATCGAAATATCCGGTAAATATTGTCTTTTCAAGTTCTTCCGCCGTATAGCCCGTCATCTCGCACATTCTCGCATTAACATAAATAATTCTGCCGTTTTTATCAACAACGATAAGACCGTCATTCATGTTCTCGATGAGAAACCGATACTTCTCCTCGCTCTCAACGAGATTCGCCTCGATCTTGAGTCGTTCCAGTTCTATTATTCTGTGATGCCAGATGATATATATGGAGAGCAGGATGATAATCGCCAGTATCCCCGAGGTGGCCATATTAATACGCCTCGTGATATTATTTATATCCTTTTCCACATCCTCTATATAGACGCCGGTTCCCACAACCCATCCCCAGGGTTCGAACAGCCTTACGTATGAAACTTTTGGCACTATATGGAGCGGATCATCCTTCCACTGCCACCGATATTCAACATAACCGGCGTTATGTTGTCTGACCATATCTACAAATTCCACAAAGACTCTTTTCCCCATCGTATCCTTGAAGTCCCTCACATCCTTTCCCTCGAGATCGGCGCGATAGGGATGCATGATGATAACGGGACGCATGTCATTTATCCAGAAATAGTCCTTGTCCTCGGGGCCGTAACGCATCGTTCTGATGCGTTCCTTTGCCCTTTCCCGCGCCTGTGCGGGAGTCAATTCACCAGAACCTGATCTCTCATTATAATTATTGAGAAGGTTCCACACTGAATTGATGAGTTCGCGGGCCATTTCTCTTTTCGCATCCATGAGGTTGTTTTGAAAAGCGGGAATGAACACCAGGCGTATCATCACAAAAAACAAAACCACCGTCAGGAGAGCAGGGCCTGCGGAGTGAAGCCCTATGACACGCCATAAATATTTCTGTTTCTCCACCCGGCCGAAATGGCTGCCTCTCTCAACGGGAATCATGTCTATTGTCCCTCTTCCATCTTCCTGATGTCATCACGGATTTTTTCATAGGCGTCACGGTCAATGGGATAGAACCAGAGAATAGTGTTGGCCACGATAAAAAACACGGCCGTGAAGGGCCCGATGAGAAGCCGTATGCCCAGCATGGCCGAGGCTGTCTGGGGCACATCGGGCAGGTACCCGAAAGCATCGAGAATAATGCCGACAAGGAGGCCGGCCAGGGCCTGGCCCAGCTTGATGGAAAAAGTCCAGAGGCTGTAGAAGACCCCTTCCCTTCGGATTCCGGTCCGGCTGTAATCGTATTCCACCGTATCGGGGATGATGGCCCAGGGCAGAACATAGTGCGTGGAAAAACCCATGCCGGAAAAAAACATCATGACAAAAATGAATTTTATATCCAGCAGGTGCCCCAGAAAGAAGACGATGAGAACCGACAGGGCAAAAAGGCTCATGCCGGCAATGTATGTCTGCTTTTTCCCGATCCTCTCCGAGAGCTTCACCGCCAGGGGAATGAATATCATCGATGTGACGAGAAGGACTATCATGGCAACGGTCATGAGCCCTTCGCTCATAAGCACGTATTTAAAGTAGTATATGAGCGTCGCCGTCACTATGGTGATGCCGATGATATTGAAGACCCAGGGGAGCAGGATAAGCAGAAAGGGCCTGGTTTTCAGCGCTGACAGGTATGACCTGAAAATATTTTCGCCTTTTTCAAATTTGCCGTGAACCGGTTCCTTCACGGTGATCACGGGAACAAGGGCCGTGACCGTCATGATGGCGCCGTATATGCCCCCCATGATCATATAGCCGGCGGTGCGTCCCGCCGCAGCATTGATGATGGGAAGAGCCGTGCCCGCGCCGATAAGGGTGCCCACGACGGCAAACATCATGCGATATCCGTTCAGCACGGTCCTTTCGTCGAAGTCCTTGGTCAGTTCCGGTGTCATGGCATTGTAGGGAATATTGACAAAGGTGTAAAAAGTACAGACGGCCATGTAGGCCAGGGCTGCCCAGATGAAGAGCGTACTCTGTCCCTCCAGGCGGGGATTGGTGAACAGGAAAAAGAAAGACAACCCCAGGGGAACAGAGCCGGCCAGCATCCAGGGGCGCCGCCTTCCCAGGCGTGTTCTTGTCCGGTCCGAGAGGTATCCCACGGCGGGATCAGTGACGGCGTCCCATATTTTACCGATCATGAGGGCCGCTCCCGCCAGGCTAGCCGAGAGTCCCACTTCATCGGTTAGATAATTCATGAGCCAGAATGCCACGACGGTAAAAAAAAGGTTTCCTCCCAGGTCGCCGGAACCATACCCTGTTTTAACCTTAAAGGAAAGCTCCCCTTTTTTCTTATCCATGCCATTACCCCCTGCCGATTTTCAAACTTTGCTGCAATAGTAACGCAATCCTACCAATGAAAAGGGGGAAATGTCAATAGCAATACATAAAGCGCATTTTGCCTGATTCCTATTGTTCTTGACATTTTTACCTATTTTGAACGATTATACCGTACAGACGGTTTTTTATTACTTAAACCACAATATTCTTTAAAGTGATGCCAATACAGGCCTGACAGGAGTAATAACATGAAAAAAACATACTTTATAACGGGAGTAACGGGCTTCCTGGGACAGGAAATATTGTCCCTCTTAGCCAATGACAGGGAAAGTCAGATATATTGCCTCATCAGGGGGAAAAAAGAAAACACCCCCCAGGAGAGACTGCGGGATATATGCCGTGAAGCGGGTATCGATGATACGGAACGCATCCATGCCGTGGCAGGAGACCTGGGCAGGGAACGCCTGGGAATGGACGCGGATATCCACGAACAGCTGACCCGGCAAGTGACCCACATCATCCACAGCGCCGCAGATGTGCGATTCAATCAAACCCTGGAGGCTATCCGGAAGACCAATGTGGGAGGCACCGCCAATATCATCGCCTTTACCAGGGACTGCCATGACCGGTGCGCGAGTTTCTCACACCTTGCCTATGTTGGCACCTGCTTCGTGGCGGGAAAAAGAAAGGGCATAGCCGGTGAAAATGACCTCACCGACGCGTACGGGTTCAAGAACACCTATGAACAGTCCAAGTACGAGGCCGAGAAATTGCTACGGGAAAACATGAAGGATATGCCCGTTATAATATACCGCCCGTCCATCATCGTGGGCCTGTCTGAATCGGGCAAGGCAAAGCCGCGGAACGTTATCTATCCCATGCTGAAGCTTTTTCTCGTATGGAAAGTCCCGGCTGTACCGCTTAACCTCCGGACACGGCTCGATATCGTTCCCGTTGATTTCGTCGCTAAGGCCATTATACACATCTCATCTATCGAAGCCAACATCGGGAAATGCTTTCCCCTGGCAGCCGGCCCCGGCGGAAATATCAGGCTCACCACGATGCTCGGTATGGTGAAAAATGAATTCCATAAGAGCACAGCGGCAATCCCGGCGTCGGTATGGCGTGTCATGATACGTCCCCTGCTCCGCCGCCTCAAACCGGACCTCTATGCCAAGGTCACCAGGGTCTTCAGCGCCTTTGAACCCTATATCTGGGAAATGAGTCCCCAGTACGGCGTGGACGCCACGAGGAAGGCGCTGGAGGGATCGGGGATAAACCTTCCCGACACGAAGCGATTCATCGGCAACTGCTTCAGGTACGCCAATGAAACGAACTTCGGTGAGCTGGACAAGGGCAGTCACGCCGATCCGGCAACCGAGCCTGTTACTACCGGCGCGGCTGCGGTATAATGCATGAACAGCACGGTACGGTCCGAGGTTCATGAAATCACAGAAAATTCCGTATGCGGTATTTTCCTGAACAGGGTGAAGGCCAACGCCGATGAACCCTGTGTCGCTTATAGAAAAGAGGATACTTTTCACGATGTGACCTGGCGCGAGATGGGCGACATGGTCCACAGCCTGGGAGCCTGGATGATACACGAAGGCGTGGTCCGCGGCGACCGGATAGCCATCTTTTCCGGGACACGGTACGAATGGTGGATCACCGATTTGGCCTCGCTCCTCACGGGAGCCGCCGATGTTCCCATATACGCCACAAACACTGCTCACGAGGCCTACTATATACTTTCCCATTCCGCGGCCTGCCTGTGTTTTACCGGCGACAGGGAGCAGACGGACAAAGTACTGGCCGTCCGGGACAGCCTTCCGGCGCTGAGAAAAATCATAGTCTTCGATGATATCCTTATTGACGATCCCATGGTAATTACCTTTCAGAAGGCCATCGAAGAAGGCCGGCAGCGGCTTGACCTGCTGAACCCCGATAGCGCGCAGAACGCCATCACACCCCGCGACCTGGCCACCATCATATACACATCGGGAACAACGGGCGACCCCAAGGGCGTCATGCTGTCCCACGGAAATCTCATCGCCAACGTGCGCCAGGTCCACGACCATTACCGGAACAAGCTCACCATCAAGCACGACTTTCTTTCATTTCTCCCGCTCTCCCATGCCCTGGAAAGAATGGGAGGATATTACCTGGCCATCAGCACCAACACCAAGGTTTCCTTCGCACGGGATATCTCGACACTCCTGGAGGACCTGAAGGCAGTGCGGCCCACCTCCTTTGTAGCCGTGCCCCGCATGTTCGAGAAGATCTACCATGCCGTGCAGCAGAGGGTCAGGGAGTCGCGGAAACTGCGCCGCATCATCTTCTCCCGCGCCATGAATGTTGCCCGAAAAAACGTGGAATACCTGGCTCATGACCGGGAGCGGAAAGGGATCTTCGCGCTGCGGTATGCCCTGGCGCACCGGCTTGTTTTCTCGCGTATCAAGAACAATCTCGGCATGGAGCGTATCCGCTTCGCCGTCTCGGGAGGCAATGCGCTTTCCGGAGAGATAGCCCGGTTTTTCATGGGACTTGATATCCGCATCATTGAGGGATACGGCCTCACAGAGACATCTCCCGTGGTAAGCGCCAACCGTCCCGATCTCATCAAGCCCGGGGCCGTGGGTAAAATTGTCCAGGGCACCGATGTCCGGATATCACCTGACGGTGAAATCCTCATCAGGGGGCCCCAGGTCATGACGGGCTATTACCGCGACGATGCGGCCACGGCGGAAGCCTTCACCGATGACGGTTTTTTTAAAACCGGCGATCTGGGCTTCTTCGACAATGACGGATACCTGCGCGTTTCGGGTAGAATAAAAGACATCATCATTACGTCGGGCGGCAAAAATATATCGCCCATGAATATCGAGACAAACCTCATGTATTCGAAATACATCGAGCAGGCCGTGGTAATCGGCGACGGCAGGAATTTTCTCACGGCCCTGGTGGTCCCCGATTTTGAAAACCTCGAGGCCTGGGCCGTACGGGAGGGAATCGCCTTCGGCAGCAGAAAAGAACTGCTTCTCCATGAAAAGGTGCGTTCGTTGTTCAGCGATGAAATCGATCACTACCAGAAGGATTTTTCCCGCGTGGAACAGGTGAAAAAATATACACTCATGGACGAACCGTGGAGTCAGGAGCAGGGAGAGCTCACGCCCTCTATGAAGGTGAAACGACGGGTCATCAATGAGCGGTATGCCGAAATTATAGAATCCATGTATAACGAAAAAAATCCTGAAGTCTGACCGCTCCGGGGGCTCTGTCCCCATTGTTACATCCCGGGCTCTGTCCCTCCCGGATCAGTTCCATGCTCTGACCCCGTGTTTCCGCCATACAATATAATTGTATTTGAATAATTCATGAAAACCGGTACAATCATTAACAATAACTAATAATGCATCATCGATGCCTTGATTAATCTCTCAGCCCAGAATAATTGTTGACAATTATACAATACTATTGTATATATTGCAATATCATATTTAAGCTTCCCAGGAGGGTCCATGAGCGCCATCAATGTGGGAATAATCGGCCTGGGCCGGATTGCC
Source organism: Spirochaetae bacterium HGW-Spirochaetae-1 (assembly GCA_002839375.1). Lineage (NCBI taxonomy): Bacteria > Pseudomonadati > Spirochaetota > Spirochaetae bacterium HGW-Spirochaetae-1. The sequence goes on from PGXY01000003.1 coordinate 505,729, forward strand.
GATGTCCATTATCCAGGTTACCGGAACAATAAAAGAGCACGGATTTATGCCGTATGTGATATAAATGAAGAACTGGCCGTGGCGCGGAAAAAGACCTGGAAAGCCGTGAAACACTATACGGATTACCGGGAAATGCTTCAGGACCCTTCCCTCGATGCCGTGGAGATACTGTCGCCCCACACACTCCATGAACCCATGGTCCTGGACACTGCCGCATCGGGGAAGCACATCGCCCTGCAGAAACCCATGACGGTCAGCCTTGAAAGCGCGGACCGCATGATCCGCGCCGCCGATGCGGGAAAAAATATATTCCGCGTTACCGACAATTATGCCTTTTACCCGCCCATCGTCCTGGCAAAAAAAATCATTGAAAGCGGCGATATCGGTGACCCCGTCAATCTCAGGATAAAACTCATTGGCGGCGGTTCCGGCGGCTGGAACATTCCTCCCGAGTCATGGCAGTGGCGCCTCAGGGAAAGCCGTGAACGAGGCAACACCCTGGGACTCGAAACCTTTGACCACGGCCATCATCTGTGGACCACGGCGTGGTACCTCATGGGCGAGGCCGAGCGGGTCTCGGCGTGGATCGAGTTCATGGACGGCATTATCGACGCTCCTGCCGTGGTCACCTGGCGGTTTAAAAAGGGCTATTTCGGAAGCACTGAATTCGTTCACCTGCCGGACCTTCATATCCCGTCGAAATATTACGCCAACGACGAATGGATCGAGGTGAGCGGAACAAAGGGCATGATACTTGTGCGCCGTTGCACGGGCCTTATCCTGGACGGGCCGCCCGTAAGCGTATTTACCAACCGGGGATGGAAACACTACACGGGCGTTAAATCGGACTGGGGTGAGGGATTCCGTATTGCCACGGGCAATTTTATAAACGCTATTCTCGGCGTGGAGAAGCCCCTGCTCTCGGGTCCCGAAGCGCGTGATATACTGAAGTTCTCCCTGGCTGTACAGAAATCGGCGCACCTGCGACGCGAGGTCTATCTTGACGAAATGGATGCGTCTTTCCCCGCCCTGACCCGCTTCAGGAAAAGACGGCATGACATGAAAACAGAAGATACGGGACGAAGCCTCCTGGAGCGGCTCGGTCTCTCGGCCGACCTTTCCAGGTACGCCCCGCAGGCCCGCTCCCTCACGGAAGAATTCATCGGGAAATTCAACAAAGCGGCAGCAGCGGGATGGAAGGCCTCGATAGGACTGCATATTATCGCCGAGGGAGGCGCAGCGGATACGAGCTATTCACTGCTCATCAATGACGGGGAACTCACTGTTAAAGAAGGGGAAACACCGGTTTCACCGTCCCTGCTGATCCATGTACCGGCCGGGACCTGGGCCGCCATTCTCCTGGGAAAACGGAAAATCGAGATGGCATACCTTCAGGGAAAACTGAAAATTGAGGGCAAGGCCGAGGAGGCGCTGAAACTGCGGTCCGCTTTCGGAATATGAACACATAACAGGGAGGCTCCAATGAAAAACACCATGACAGCTGCTCAGGACAGGGTTTCCACGGGTATGAAGCTGGGCTACGGCCTGGGCGACTTCGGCGCCAACATGGTCTACCAGTCCGTCATGCTCTACCTCATGTTTTATTTTACCGATGTGTTTCTCATCGGCGCCTCGGCTGCCGGAACCATCTTTCTCGTGGCGAAATTCTGGGATGCCGTGACCGATCCAATAATCGGCTTCGCGTCGGACGCGACAAAATCCCGGTGGGGCCGGAAACGCCCATATCTCCTTTTCGGCGCTGTGCCCCTGGGCGTTAGCATGTATCTGCTTTTTGCCTCACCAGCCATACCGGAGTCATGGAAGGTGATCTACGGGCTCGCGGCTTTCCTTCTGGTCTGCACGGCCTATACCGTGGTGAACATCCCCTATGGCGCCCTGACCGCCAGTCTCACCACGGATTCCCATGAGCGGTCGCGGGTTACGGGTTACCGCATGTTCTTTGCGATCCTGGGGACCCTGGTGGTGGCCGGCGCCACGAAACCCCTGGCAGGCCTTTTCTCATCGCCGGTTCAGGGATGGCGCTTCGTGGGCCTGGTGTACGGCATCATCGCCGCTCTTTTCACGCTTATAACTTTTTTCTCCGTCCGGGAGAGGATCCAGACCGGGACCGAGAAATTCAGCCCGGGTGATATCAGAAAAGTCGTCCTGGCCAACAGGCCCTTCATCGTTCTTTCCCTGGGCATGGTAATGCACCTGGGCGCCATCGGCATCCTGGCCGCCATGGTGAATTACCATTTCAAATACAATTTCCACCGTGAATCCTTTGTGCCCCTGGTCTTCCTCTGCCTCTTTGCCACAGCTGCCGTAAGCATCCCGCTGTGGGTCTACCTGTCAAAAAAAATAGGAAAGAAAAACGCCTTTAATACGGGCATGCTCATCGTCGCCCTGTGTCTCATCGTCCTGTTTTTCGTGAAAAATTTCAATATGGGGATATTCATTCCCCTGTTCATTGTCACCGGCATCGGCATATCCACCATGTTTTTCAGTCCCTGGGCCATGATCCCTGACACGGTGGAATACTCGGAGTGGAAGACAGGGCTGCGCCGCGAGGGAATCCTCTACGGTTTTTTTTACTTCAGCCACAAGCTGGCCGCTGCCCTGGCGGGCTTCATCACGGGCCTGGGACTCTCGGCCATCGGATACCTGCAGCCCCTGGAAATCAACACCGTTATAACGGCACAGGAACAGGGCACATCAACTCTGTACGGCATCAGGCTCCTCGCAACGCTGGTTCCCGTGGCACTGATCATGATCGGTATTTTTTTCATAAGCAGGTATCCCATTGACGAAAAAATGCACACCGGCATACTCGAAGATCTTCGCCGGAAAGAATGAAGGCCCGGGAGAATACCCGATATCCCCATCATAATTCCTTCAGGGGCCTGATGCTGAAATCGCCGGATATTTTAGCCAGTTCTATTTTATTGCCGATGCCCAGCTTCCCATAGATATTGGTCAGGTGCGTTTCGACTGTTCGTTCCGTGATCTTCAGCTGTGCCGATACGCTTTTATTGGTGAGCCCCGACAGTATCAGAAAAATTATTTCCATCTCTCTCCCGGTTATTTTGAAATATTTCCGAAACTGGCTGACTCCCTTGTTTTCCCGCGAGACCACGAGTATGGCGGCAAAATCACCGAACCGGTCCGACACTCTGGAAATGTATGAATCGGTAATCACATTCTCCGGTTCTTTCCGGTAAATTATCCTGGCGCTGAAAGAATCGATCCTGCCGGAAATCAGTTCGTCGAGCATTGCTGGCAGGCCGTCATCATGCTCTACCAGTTCCAGAAAATTTTTCCCGCTGAAATATCCGGCTCTCCCGTTGAAAATCCCGTCGGAGCCGCCGTTTACTTCCAGTATTCTTTTTTCGGGACTGAGTATTATTATACTGTCATGGATGAAGGGCAGTATGTCAAAGGCCATATCCCTGATGCTGAATGAGAGAAACTTGTATTTAATCATGGCAAAGAAAACGCCGTACAGATATACCGCGAAAAAATAGGGAGTAAGAAGCGGTGCTTTATATATCTTTAAAACCGGCAGGATCATGAGAAAACAGAATCCTCCGCCGTATGAAAGAAATATGGCAATCATCACAGTTTTCGCCTGTTTTTTTTCCTTCTGCAGCGAAGCTGATCTGCTGAACATGAAAAGATAATATAACATGAGTAATGCGATGCAGGTCAGGTAAGGGGAATAGAGAAGAAACCAGAACCGGGTACCAACCAGCTCGTACACCCACAAGCCCTTTACCCTCGACACCTCCAGCATTTCCGGTCCCCTGAGTATAAAAACAGCGAATATGATGCCGGAAAAAAGAATGATTGATACTACAACGAAATGTTTCAACTTCTGTCTGGTAAATTCAAGGTTGAAATACAGTGATTCAAGCAGGAATAATATTAAGACTATATTATATATACTCTGGAATAATTTGACATTCAGTGCCGTTTCCTGCAGCTGAATTAGTATGGTGAAGAGTATAACCGCATTCAGCAGCATCGAATTCACGAAGAACAATCTGTTTATCCTGCTGGATCTATCTTTGAGGAATATGTAGAAGCCGAGGATAAAACAGCTCGTGGATATAGCGGCCAAAGATGACATGTAGAAGACCAGCATCATATTCACTCCCGGACCAGTTTGTCCCGCCCGCAGCCTTTACTACTTTTTACCGGGGACTGCCTGTTCGGAATATCCCAGCAGGGATGATATCTCCAAACCGGCATTTCTTATTATCTCACTGTAACTTTCCTGATGGGGCATGATGAGGTCCCGGGATCCCGAGATCCCCACTGAATAGGCCACATCGCCGCGGTTGTTCAAAACCGGCGCGGCATAACAGACAACGCCCGGTTTATATTCTTCGTTGTCCAGGGCAATACGATCCCGGCGCGCCTCCAGGACCCTCTCTTTCAGAGACGTCTGGTCCGTTACGGTAGTGTCGGTAAATTTTTTTATTTCCAGACCGGAGAGAAACGTATCAAGCCGCTCCCCGTCGAAAAAAGAAATGAGAGCCCTTCCCAGGGCCGTAACCCAGGCCGGTTCCCTGGTGCCCACGGAAATATGCATGGTGAGACTGGCCCGGGGCTGTTCCACGGCAATGAAGACCACGTCTTTCCCGTCCAGGACAGCCAGGTGCGTATTCTGCTTTGTTTCCATGCAGACGCGCTGCATAATGGGGCGGATGATAGTTTCGATCCGGGACTGCTCGCCGAAGGCGCCGGCCAGTTCCATGACCCTGTATCCCAGGCTGTATTTTTTTGTTTCCCTGTCCTGGCGGACAAAATCACTCTGCACCAGGGTGGCGATGAGGCGAAACACCGAGGAACGGTCAATAGTGAATGACTCGGCTATTTCGTTAAGGGAAAGGGGCCTTTCCGCCTTCCCCAGGATCTGAAGTATTTTCAGTCCCCGGTCCAGGGATTGGATAGTCATGTTGGACATATTGTACCTTATACAAAAATTGTTTCTTACTATACAATGTTGTACATTATCATTATGGCTGTCAAGAAGATAAACACGAAACTTGAATTTGAAGAATGTTCAGTTTAAATCTCTTATTTTTGGTGCAATCATGGTATAAAAATCAAAAATTATTATTGACGATTATACAATGCTGTTGTATATTTTGCAATATTACTTCTCGAGGAACTGCCATGCTTTATAAAGACTTTTCCGTCATGCACGGAATGAAAGTAGAGAAACCCTTCGAAAGAGAACTGAAGGTCATAATGTCGCCTGAAACCGATGAAGAGGTAAAGGACTTTACCTTTATCATTTCAACCCTGGCGCCAATGGGCGGGTGCACAGATTTTCATGGACATGAAGATGCGGGTGAACTCATGATTTTCATGTCCGGAACAGGCAAGGCATGGGTTGGCGACACCGAATATGACCTGAAACCCGGCGTGGCTATCTATGCACCGGCCGGTATACTGCATAAAACGCTCAATACGGGCTCTGTCCCCCTTGAGATTGCCTGCGTGTTCACACCGGCAATCTCCACCAGCTATGTGCTGAAAAATATAAAGGCTGCTAAAAAGGCGCAGATATGATACAATTATCCTGAAAAAAGGAAGCCCCTATGGAAAAGCTCATTATCACCGCTGCCCTCACCGGAGGCATCCACGGCAAGGAAGCCAACGCTGCCCTGCCGGAACAGCCCGATGAGATAATCCGCGACGCCATGGACTGCTACAATGCCGGCGCCGCCCTGGTCCATCTCCATGCACGCGACGCGGAAGGAAAAGGCGTGGGAGATCCCGCCATATTCAGAACCCTGAACAGCGGCATCAGCAGCCGGTGCCCTGTCATCATCCAGAACACCACGGGAGGTCCCGGTATTCCCATTGAAAAGCGCATCACCAGTCTGGATGCCGGTCCCGAATCGGCATCGCTGAACATGGGTTCCGTTGTATTCTTCTACCGTGACCGGGAGATCCCTTTTTACAACCTTCGCTCTGAGATAGAAACATTTGCCCGTGAAATGCTTGAAAGAAATATCAAGCCGGAAATGGAAGTGTACAATCCCTCCATGTTCGGCGAGGTGCAAAACCTCATTGACAAGGGACTGCTGAAAACACCCTATTATATAAACTTCGTCATGGGTGTGGGGGGCATGGGAGGATACCCCGGCACTCCGGAAAACCTGGTCACCATGATAAATCATCTCCCCGAAGGATCCGTCTTCAATGTATCTGGCATCGGGCGGTGCCAGCTCGCCATGAATACCATGGCAATCATAACGGGAGGCCATGCACGCACGGGCCTCGAGGATAATGTTTTTTATCACAAAGGCGAACCGGCGGCAGGCAATGCCCGGCTCGTTGAGCGTGTCGTGCGCCTGGCACGGGAACTGGGCCGTGAGGTTGCCACACCCAATGAGGCGCGCGCCATACTGGGTATGGGAGCGTAGCCCTCCGGTTTTCAATATCTTTCATACAGCGGCCCTGCAGCCGTTGTCAACATGGAGAAAACAATGAAGATAGCAGTGTTAAATGAAACCAGCGCAGCGGACCGTAACAGCGACATCATGGCGGCCCTTGACGGACGGGGCCACGAGATTGTAAACGCCGGCATGAAAAAAAGCGGCCAGACTCCGGAAATATCCTACATTCACACGGGATTCATGAGCGCCCTTCTGATCGCCTCGGGCAGGGCCGATTTTGTCGTGGGAGGCTGCGGAACCGGCCAGGGATACCTGAATTCCGTTATGCAGTATCCCGGTATCTTCTGCGGGCATATCGTGACCCCCCTGGACGGCTGGCTTTTTACGCAGATCAACGGCGGTAACTGCATATCTCTCATGCTGAACCAGGGCTATGGCTGGGCCGGTGATGTAAACCTGCGGTTTATTTTTGACCATATTTTCAGCGTGGAGCGGGGATGCGGTTATCCCGAACATCGGCGCGAACCGCAGAAAGAGTCGCGTCTTCTTCTTGAAAACATATCCTCCGCCACTCATACGACCATGCCGCGAATAATAATGGGCCTTCCCGATGAAGTGATAAAACCATCCCTTTTCTATTCCGGTTTCATGGATATTCTGGATATCGACACTATGGGCGACAGGGATATTGCCGCCGCCGTAAAAGAAAGAACGGAAAGGTGACTGATATGACCGGCATTACTATAAAGGAACGGGCTGACCTGATCAGGGACTGCGGCGGCATCGAAGAGGCCGTGACTGCCGGCAGACTCAGTCAGTTCCAGGACATAACCGTTTCAGAGGCCCTGGTCCTGGGGCTCCTTCGCCAGGGTGTATGCAAATACATCGGCATATTCGGGCATGGATCCACCGATATAGGCGAGGCCCTCCGCGTCTATGAAGACGCTGGACTCGTGAAAACCTATAATGTCCATCATGAAACCGCTGCCAGCCACGCTGCCACGGCTCTTAAAATTCTTACAGGAGAAACAGCGGCAGTCATTACATCAATCGGTCCCGGTGCGCTCCAGGCCTTCGCGGGATCGCTTACGGCGGCATCGAACGGCGCCGGGGTCTGGTATATTTTCGGCGACGAGACGACACACAACGAGGGTTTCAACATGCAGCAAATCCCCGGCGAGGGACAGGGTATGTTCCTGAAACTCTTCAGCGTCATGGGTAGCGCCTTTTCCATATTTGAACCCTGGTCCATTATTGCCGCACTGAGGGCCGGTTCCTCAGCCACAGGCGCAACGGCACATAACGGTCCATTTTTCCTCCTGGCTCCCATGAATGTGCAGCCCGCCGTACTGCGAAAATTCAACCTTCTCGAACTTCCGGAAAAATCGGAGCGAGCCGTCTGTGCCGAAACGCGGGAGCATGTTTTCACCGACGCAATTGAGGCGGTCCGAACCGCAAAAAATATCACCATCAAGCTGGGAAACGGAGCGCGGGGGTGCGGAAAGGAAATACTTGAGCTGGCCGGACTACTGGACGCGGCGATCGTTTCGGGGCCCAGCAGCCAGGGCATAGTCCCCTATTCGGAACAACGCAATATGACCGTGGGCGGTTCCAAGGGATCTCTTTCGGGAAACTGGTGCATGAATGAAGCGGACCTGGTTATCGTCATCGGCGCCCGGGCCGTGTGCCAGTGGGACTGTTCCGGTACTGCGTGGAAAAATGCCCGGCGCATAATTAATTTCAACATACATCCGGGCCATGCAGCCCATTACAACCGGAGCATCATCGTTGTGGGCGACGCAAAAACAAACCTTCGGGCGTTTATCCGGAACATGAAAAAAAACGGTTTCACGCCCGTTGACGGTTCGTCACCTTGGGGCATCGCCATGAAAGAAAAAAAGAAGCAGTGGGAATCCTTCAAACGGAAGCGGTATGAACTGGCGGGATTGCACGACCGGGTCTGGGGAAAACAGGTCATGACGCAGCCCGTTGCGCTGAAAACGGCCTGTGACTTCGCCGATAAAAAGAGTTATACTAAACTGTTCGACGCCGGCGATGTACAGGCAAACGGCTTCCAGATAATCGAGGACGAACGGGAAGGCATGACCTTCACCGATACGGGATCATCCTACATGGGCTTCTCCTCTTCGGCCGTTCTTGTCAGCGCCATGACGGGCCTCAAACCCATGGCCTTCTGCGGCGACGGCAGTTTCATGATGAACCCCCAGATACTCATCGACGCCGTGGAGCACGGTGCCGCAGGTATTATTGTCATATTTGACAACCGGTGTATGGCCGCCATAAACGGTCTGCAGAATGCCCAGTACGGTCATGGGTATAAAACATCCGATTCAGTTGTCGTGGACTACGCGGCCATGGCCCGGTCCGTACAGGGAGTCCTGGGACTTTTCGGCGGGTACACGGCATCAGAGTTTACCATGGCGCTCGAGGAAGCCGCCGGGCATCCCGGCCTGGCAGTAATCCACGTACCGGTCTACGGCGGTCCCGATGAACGGGCCGGCATGGGAGTCTTCGGCGACTGGAATGTGGGCAACTGGTGCGAAGGCGTTCAGAAGGAGCATCATCGCCTGGGGCTGTAAGGAGGCCTTAGAGATAATATCTCCTGCCCCTGCGGGAAACCAGACCCTCCTTTACCAGGTCATCAAGAGCCCGGGAGATCTTTTCCTCCGGTGCATTCACCGCTTTCACCATACCGCGGGCCGTCAGACCCTGATCGGCAATAAGCGCCTTCAATATCATCCCACGAACCTGCCGCGTTGATCCCTCGAAGGGACTTTGCTTCTGATGATGCCTGCTCTTTCTCCCGGGATTGGTAAAGTTTTTTTTCAGCATGACACCGAAATCCATGAGAGCGGAATACCAGTGATGGGGATTCTCCCTGTCCAGGGTCCGCTCCACTAACGGCACGATACTGCCGTCGTCCACGTCATCACCGTGGGGAAAAAACATATGGATAAAAACCGTTCTTATATTGGTTTCAACAAAGACAACGGGCTTATTAAAAGCAAAGGCGCAGATCGATGCGGCCGTCGCCTTCCCTATTCCCGGCAGCAGAACCAGCTCTTCCGGTGAATCGGGTATCACTCCTCCATATTTATTCATGACCTGCCCCGCCAGGCGGTGCAGCATTACCGCCCGCCGGTTATAACCCAGCCCCTGCCACTGTGCCAGTACACGGCCCTGTTCAGCCCCGGCCAGGCTCTCCAGTGTCGGAAAGGCCTTTATGAATTCCGTGAATTTTTCAGAAACACGGTCAGTCTGGGTCTGCTGAAGCATTATTTCAGAGACGAGGACATGGTAGGGATCCCCGGTTCTTCGCCAGGGAAAATCGCGACGGTACCGTTTATAGTAATCATAAACAATGGTTCGGAATGCCTTCACCTCTTCATCATCAATAGAGAGATCGTGGTTCCCCGTCATATACCGGGTCCTGAAATCCCCTACCCTGGGAAGAAAAGCATCTCCTGAATACATATTTTCATCCATAGTTCTGTTATGCGACACAGGGAATCATTTCGGCCTGTTTTTATCATTGTACAGTATCACACTCATGAGAGGTCCCAGTTCCTCAATCTTCACCGGTTTTGTAATATATTCATTCATGCCGGCCCTGAGGCATTCCTCCTTGATTACATCAAGCACATGGGCTGTCATGGCAAGAATCGGTACCTGCATGACATCGGGTCCGGCATCGCCCCGGCGTATCCGTTTTGTCGCCTCAATGCCGTCCATATCGGGCATCTCAATATCCATGAGTATGATATCATAGCGGTTTTCCTTTACTTTCTCCAGGACCTTTATCCCGTTTTTGGCCACATCAACGGAATGCCCCAGCTTCCGGAGAACTACGGTGGCCAGCCTCTGGTTCACTTCATTATCCTCGGCAAGGAGGATATTCAACTGACGAAAGGGAATTGATAAAGCATCGATTTGTGTCTGCAGCGTAGTATCGGACACTTCCTTCCCGGGTTTCAGCATGATATGAAAAGAAAATACGCTTCCCCTCCCCTCGACGCTCTCAACGGTAATGGATCCACCCATCATGGCCACCAGGTCCCTGCATATACTGAGACCCAGGCCCGTCCCGCCATAGTTCCTCGAGGTAGTATCGTCGGACTGGGTGAAACTTTCGAATATAATGCCGAATTTCTCTTTCGGAATGCCGATTCCCGTATCCTTGACGGAAAAATATATTGTCAAACCGCCTTCGGCATCGGCACCGCTTTTTTTGTCGGCTCGCACACTCAACGTGACGCCGCCCCTGTGGGTGAATTTCAGCGAATTCCCGATAAGGTTTATGAGGACCTGCCGTATTCTGGAGGGATCACCTTTCAGATAACGGGGAACACCGGTATCAAGATCAAGAACCAGGTAGAGGCTTTTCTCACCCGCCTTGACGCTCATGGCTCTTATAACATCATTGAGAAAGCGGTGAAAATCAATATCAATCAATTCAAGAATGAGTTTTTTCGCTTCAATCTTGGAAAAATCAAGTATATCATTAATAAGCGTTATAAGATGGTCCGAAGATTCCCTCACCGTTATGAGGTAGTCGAGACGTTCCTCGTCATCGTCGGTCATCAGGGCCAGGTTCGTCATCCCGATAATGGCATTGAGAGGTGTTCGTATCTCATGACTCATCCTGGCCAGGAACTGGCTCTTGGCGTGATTCGCCTCCTCGGCCCTGGCCACGGCAATACGCAACTCAGTCTCTGACGTGGTTCGTATTTCCACCTCCCTGACAAGAGACTCGTTCATCCTCTTTAGTTCTTCCGTTTTCTCATCCACCTTCTCCCGGAGATATTTTTTATATTCATGGTTCTGCTGAATGAGAGCCGCCCGCTCCAGGGCCTTTTCAATGGCCTGCAGCATGAGCTCCATGCTCTCCATAGGTTTGGTTATATAGTCCCAGGCGCCTTTTCTCTGGGCCCTGATGACATCCTGGATTTTATCAGAACCTGACATAATAAGCACCGGCAGGCTAATATATTCACCGGTCAGTTTTTCCAGCACCTTGAAACCATCCATTCCCGGCATCCTGAGATCAAGAAGGACGCAATCGGGCTTATACTGTTTCATAAGCACGAGACCGGTCTCCCCGTCGCCGGCTTTCAGTACATTATAGCCCGCCTGTTTGAGATAATCCTCCACCAGGGAGAGCATCATCTCATCGTCATCGATACATAGAATTGTGTATTTTATTTTTTCCATAATAATACTATCCCCGGCACACCACCTGATTTCTCCTTGTTACCTGAAAGAATTCATAATTCTTTTATACAGCTCACTCATATCGCGCACCGGTTTATAAATGACCGATTCATCGCTCAGGCCAAGTGATCTCATCTCATCATTCAGAATAAAATCAAGCGATCCTGTAAAAATAAAATATTTTATATGGCTCCGCTCCCTGCTCACCCGGCTTATAAGATCAGTGCCGCTCGTATCGGGCAACCGCAGGTCCACCAGGGCCACATCGTAATCATTTTCAAGAAGCTCGTCTATTCCCTCTTTTCCGGAAACCACCTGTTTCACCGTAATGCCCAGGTCTTCAAAATAATCTTTTACTATCTCACCGAGCATTTCCTCATCATCAATTATGAGCATTTTAATCTGTTGATTTTTCATATTTATTCAGCTCCAAGTGGTAATTTTACAGTAAAAATAGTACCCCTGCCGGACTCGGATTCGACCTCAATAGTACCATGATGGTTTGACGTAATGATAAAATATGATACGGATAATCCAAGTCCTGTTCCGCTCCCGGGACTTTTCGTGGTAAAAAAGGGCTCGAACACCCTCTTCTTCACCTTCTCATCCATACCGGGGCCGTTATCCCCTATGGTAATGACGACATGGCCCTGTTCCCTCCTGGTAGTGATAATTATTTCGGGTGTATATTCCTCCGCCTGGTTTTCCGACATGGCTGCAGCGGCGTTCTTCAGAATATTAAGGAAGACCTGTTCAATTTCCTCCGGCACACAGAGAATGTCGCCGATGCTTTCATCTAAATCTTTTTTTATCGATATGTGTTTAAAATCATATTTTTTTTCAAAGCTGTAATCCTTCTCCGCCATACCGATGCTCTCATTGATTATGCCGTGGAGGGAGGTGGAAATCCTGGTGCTGCCACTGCGTGAAAAATTGAGCATGCTCGACACGATTTTAGCCGCCCGTGCGGCGGCCTCCTGCATCCCCCTGAAATAGACATTGATATGCCTTTCTTCAAGATATTGTTCCAGCTTATTAAGATCAATCCCCACGCCGGCTGCCACTTCCCTGTTCTTTTCACTCCCGGGAGATATGCGGTTCAAGGCGGCCTGAATACCCTGGATGATTACACTGAGGGGATTATTTATCTCGTGGGCCATCCCTGCGGCAAGCCCGCCCACGGTCATCATTTTTTCCGATTGAACAACGAGGTCCTCGGCCCTTTTTCTTTCAGTGATATCGCGCACAACAGACAATATGTGAGGCTTCCCCATATATGTTATCCAGTATCCCCGCACTTCGGTGTACAATGTCGTACCGTCCTTTCGGATATCCATGGCATTACCGCGATACGTTTCATTTTTCCTCATGCTGTCCATAAACTCCGAGAATAGATGCCTGTAATCGGTATGCACGAGACGGGATATTTCCATGTCCTTCAGTTCTTCGGCTGTATAACCGTAAGTTTCACAGGCCGTGGGATTTGCCAGGGCAATCAAGCCCTTTTCATCGTAGATGAAAAGGGAATCGGTGGCCATGTTAAAAATATCGCGATACTGCTTTTCCCTGGACTCCAGTTCCGTATAAGCCGCTGCAAGCTCCTCATTCTGGGCCTCAAATTCCTCATTGGTCACTTCCAGTTCCTCGTTGGCTGCCTTGAGATCAAGGTTTTTCTGCAGGAGCATTAATTGCGCCGTTCTCCGGTCAGTTATATCGTTCAACGACACAACGTACAGCCCTTTGCCCTGTATGTAGGAACTGTTAACCTGTATATATTTTTCACCTTCACTACGGCTGTTCAGCCGACACTCGAATTGAAAGACGTTGCCGTCCTGCAGAAAAGTTTTATTTGAACGCAGGCGCTCCGCATCCTCTTGATAAATGAAATCCGTCCATTTCATTTTTCCTTCTATTTCAGCTTTGGAGTATCCGGACAATTCTTCGAAGCGTTCATTGCAAAGCAGTACGGTGCTTTCCCTGTCGACGATTCCCGTGGCCGTTCCCCTGTTCTCAAAAATAGCCCGGTATCGTTCCTCGCTCTCTTCCATGCTGTGCAGCGCAGAAGCACCGCCCACGATCTTCATGCTCAGAGACCTGTTTATGATAAGAACTGCCATAAAGCATGTATATCCCATAAAATATACGCCGTCAAATACTCCCCTGCCCACCAGGACGTCATAGGCGAATGAAAGAATCAGCACTGCCAGAACTGCGGCCAGAGGCTTTGCTTCCTTCCGCCCATCCCCAAGAGACCGAATAGTGAGAATAATAAGATAGATAAAAAGAAAGATATGAACCGCATAGAGGAGATATGTAAGAATTCCCGGAGCTGCGTCATAATACCTGACATCAATGCCTCCCGGAAAATCAAATATCCTGACCGACATTCTTCCGGCGTCACGCACACAGGACGGGTCCAGGATAATGGCAACGGGATAATACGCGCCATAAAAAGCCGTTATGAGCCATGAAACCCGGCGGGATTTCTGACCGATAAACAAAAGTGTAAACCAGAGCAAAGAAATAGTTATCAGGGGAACGATAAGAGACATGCCGTACTGCCAAGCAACGGCACCCGGTTGAGAGGCTTCTCCGTAGTAAAAAAAACTGAAGACAGCATACACGGCATTGGAGAAACAGAACAGGGAGAAAAAGATGCTGTCCTTTCTTGACCTGTCATGGAAAAAAATCGAAATGTGGAACAGGCCGACATATGCCGTTATACCGGCGATTACTATGCTGAGGGTTGAAAGCATCTCCGCTCTCCAGGCGGGAGGATCATTAATAATAAAAAGTGAAAATTCATGTACAATACTCTCCTATGAACACGGATAGACAAGATTATAGAGGATTTTGCATTGAATGTCAAATAATTTAGTGTTTACCGATGGAGGGATGGATCATTTTAATCCCAGACCGCTCATTATCTGACCGGGAATCCCGTAAATTGACAGGAAATCGTAGAGAAAATGGGCGATCATGATGGGAAGGAGTTTCCCCTGACGAAGGAAAAGCCAGGCCCAGAAAGCACCGAAAAGAAGGGCGATTATCCAGGTACCGGGCCCCATGGACCAGTGAATAATGGTGAAAACAAGGGCTGAAACAGTGACAAGAATCCATGGTTTCGCCGTCACATAACGAAGCTGGGATATGATAATACCGCGATATACTATCTCTTCATACACACCGGCGGTGATGGAGAGATACAGGACATAGAAAAATGCCGGAACGGGGTGCCAGTCGGGAACGGGGAAATACCATACCGATCCCACCTTTATATGAAATGAACGTTCCATAAAGAATCCCCCGATATCAATGACGAGAGAAACGACGGACACCAGGGCCAGAATAATGAATCCTGAAAGAATCTGTTTTCCTATTCTTTCCCGGGAAAGACCCAGATCTGAAACGGTAAACCATCGGGCCCTGAAAGCGAGGTAGATAAGCGTACTCTGCCAGAAGATATAGACCATGACATCGAGGACCAGTTTGAGGGCCACGGCGTCTTCCGGCACCAGGCGAAGATAAAAATCATTGAGAAGCAGGGGGGAAGAAATGATAAAGAGCCGCAGAATAATCTGCTTCTTTGTGATACTGGTTTCCGTCATTTACATCCTCTTTACCGGCTGATAATCCCTTTAGAAAAATACTTTTCAAAAACAACCATTATCCATAAATATACCAGAATCTCCTGCTTGTCTTCAACAAAAAAATATCGGGAACAAAATTCGTTGTCTCCTTTTTTTAACCGGTCATGAATTATGACTTGCCATTCCTCATCAGTACCATTATTCTCACGATACGGATTGATGCATCATTTCCCGGGAGGAACGGGCCATGAAAAAGATACTATTCTGTCCACAGTGCGGATCATCGCTGACGACGGTAACAATTGAAGGAAAGGAACGCCCGGCATGCCCATCGGCGCAGTGCGGCTATATTCACTGGGATAATCCCGTCCCCATTGTGGCGGCGCTCATCGAACATGAAGGCTCGATACTCCTGGCACGGAACGCCTCCTGGCCGGAAAAGATCTTCAGCGTCATAACGGGTTTCCTTGAATCGGGGGAAGAGCCCGGGGAAGCGGTTCTCCGTGAATTAAAAGAGGAGCTGGGGCTTACCGGCATTGTGGCAGGCCTCATCGGCCTGTACAATTACGCAGCCATGAACCAGCTCATCATCGCCTATCATGTAAAGGCCGAGGGTGAAATCAACCTCAATGGAGAGATAGCCGAGACAAAGCATATCCCCGTTGAAAAACTGCGGCCCTGGAATTACGGCACAGGCCTGGCCGTGAGGGACTGGCTTGAGGGGAGGAAATAATAATACCTCTGCTGAACCGCCGCACTTACAGTGAAAACCCGGCTGTCATCTCTCCCACGTTGAGCTGCTCCATGGAGTAAAATTCCACGTCCCGAACATATTTCATATTTCCCCAGAGCAGATCATATCCCCTGAAATGTTTCAGTTTTTTAATCACAGAAAACCACCGGCGCAGCTCCTCGTCCGTGGCTTCCCTTCTTTTTGCATCAACGCGGCCGTATAGACGGATACCCGGCATTGACGCAAAGCGGCCCTTCCGCAGCGAGCTAAGCCAGAAAAACATTCCGGCGTTAACGGCCATAACGCAGATGCGGCTGTCCTTTTCCAGGTTCTTCCGCATTACGGGAAGGAACTCTTCAAAGTAATATCCCTTCCCGGGCTCCGTCAGATACAGGGAGCCAATGGGCGAGATGTGCGGTTCCCCGTCAATACCGATAGTTGCAACGGAACAATACATGGTGCTCCGCACCGACCGGATATATATCTTTTTTGCCAGATCCCAGTTTCGGTCATTGATTTCCATCATCATCCTCCTTATTTTTACGCTCACGGCCGGCCGATCTCAGGCTCTGCGCCAGAGGCACCGTAAAGAGAACAAGCCCTATTATAAAAAAACCCGTCATGTGCAACGATTCAGCCGTTGAAAACCCCACATAGATGGGCTGAAGCACCCCGATCCTGAAAATCCAGAAAAGAACAATGAAGGCCAGGAACGCCCTGCCGAATCGACTTTCCGTGATATCCCGCGCGAACACCAGCGGCAGCACACCCAGCATGACCCAGAAAAAAAGCATGCACAGATTCATGATGTTGAGATTGGCTCCCATAATCATATTGTGGGGCGGCGGAAGCAGGGACAGAGCCTCGTCCCATTTAAACATGCTGGGAAAAAAAAGGTGAATAGCGGCGCAGAACAGATGATAGATGCCGCCTAACCTGAGAAACCATAGGGCTTTCATGATAAACCTCCTGCTTTTGATCTGCCGTATTGAAACACACTCCTCCCGGCAGTCAAGTACTATTTGTAATAAATTTATTACTTTTATTATTTTACACACAGACTCATAATTTGTTTGACAGATGACGGGGTACCGGCTCAGATAAAAACCAGGTAATCAATCATGGCGAAAAAAAAGGCTGACAAACAAGAAGAACTGAAATATGAAGAAGAACCGATCATCGGTGTGGTGAAGGTCAACGACAAGGGTCAGGTAATAATTCCCGCGGAAATCCGCAAAAAGCTGAATATTCAGCCCGGCGACCAGCTCATGGCCACTGTGAGCCGCGACGGCAAGGGCGTCATGCTCATGAAGATGGGGGTCTTTTACAATCTCTTCAGTCGGTATTATAATCCCGACATGGAAGAATAATTTACAGGAAAGTAAAAATAATTCTTGACTTTTATCGTATATTTACGATATACGTTTGGTATGGCACAAACAAAGAAAGAAATGTTTCAGGACAGGGAAATAGCCCTGGCTGAATTCGCCCGGGCCCTGGCCCACCCGGCACGCATCGCCATTCTGAAAACCCTGGCCTTGCGCAATACCTGCATCTGCGGTGAAATCGTTGATGTTCTCCCCCTGGCCCAGTCCACGGTGTCCCAGCATCTTGGGGAGCTGAAAAAGGCCGGGCTCATCCATGGTGAAATCGAGGGACCGCGTTCCTGCTACTGTATCAACCATGACCGCCTCGGTGAGCTTGCCGAAATGTTCTCTAATCTTCTCGATGAACTGGGAGCGTCTGGAAAATCATCGTGCTGCGGAGATAAAAAATGAAAGATATTAAAATTACGGGCCACACACAGGGGATAAAAATATCACCGATAACTTCACCGGAATGTGGATGTTCTCCGGTGATTCCCGGCCCGGCAGGTGACGGAGCATCAACGTCAGAATCCCTCCCCGGTCAGGATTTCGTAACCGGCACATATGCATTCAATGGCCGCACCTTCCCGCAGGTTAATGCCGCGTGGAAACGGGCCGATCACCTGGGACAGATACGCTCGCGCCTGGGGGCTTTCCGCATGAGCTATACAGTTTTGCCGGGCCTTTATGCCAAAGGAACGCCCGACGGCAATTCACCGGTGCTTGTTTCCTGCAATTATAAACTAAGTTTTGATATCATACGTCGCGAGCTTGCAGACATTGATGCCTGGATACTGGTCCTGGACACGAAAGGCATCAACGTGTGGTGCGCCGCCGGCAAGGGAACCTTTGGCACCGCCGAGGTAATACACCGGATACAATCCACGGGCCTGATCGGTCTCGTGGATCATAAAAAAATAATACTTCCCCAACTGGGCGCTCCCGGTGTAAACGCCGCCGAGGTGCAGCGGCGCACGGGAATGCGGGTATATTTCGGCCCCGTGCGTGCCGGGGACATTCCGGCTTACCTCGAAAACAACATGCAGGCCGATGCCGGAATGAGGCGAATCACTTTCCCCATGAAAGACCGGTTTATTCTGACACCTATGGAAATCGTCCCGGCCGCCAGGCCCTTGTTGATTTTCATCATTGCGATCCTGTTTTTTTCCGGCCTGCAGCCCCGGGGCATACTTTTCCACGACATGCTGACCCGTGGCATGCCCCTTGTTTTCCTTGGAGTGGCATCAGTACTGGCCGGAGCCTTCGTGACACCCGTATTGCTTCCATTTATCCCCTTCCGTTCTTTCGCTCTGAAGGGATGGCTCATGGGACTGGCCGTAACCGCGGCACTTGCATACACGGCACAGATGCACGGGGGAAGCATGCCTCTTCTCCTGGCCATGCTTATCTTCTTTCCTGCCGCGGCCTCATACCTGGCCCTGCAGTTCACCGGCGCCACGACCTACACGGGAATTTCCGGTGTAAAAAAGGAGCTGCACTACGCTCTTCCCGTTTACAAGGGTGCGGCGATCCTTTCCGCCATGCTCCTGCTGGGAGATAAAATAATGCAATGGGGGATATTGTGAAATACCTGAAGAACGTCACCACGTTGAAATACAACGAAGATAAATGCACGGGCTGCCGCCGCTGCACCGAGGTGTGCCCCCACGCTGTTTTTGTCATGGAGGATAAAAAGGCCCGCCTCACCGACGCCGATGCCTGCATGGAATGCGGGGCCTGCGCTATAAACTGCGCATTCGGGGCCATCACCGTTTCGGCCGGCGTGGGATGCGCCGCGGCCATCATCCACAGCATGATCTACGGCGGAGAACCCACCTGCGACTGTTCCGGGCCGGGACAGAGCTGCTGTTGATTTCAGATATATAGAAAAAGCGATTGCATTAATACCGAGAATGTATAAAATATATCCGGAAATTTAATTTCTCACACAGTCATCGGAATTCAGGATACCATTATGAAAAAAATCGAACCTGTTGTAAAGAAATGCTCATTTGATGAGGATGATGACAAAAAGGACCTGCAGTACTGGCTCAGAAGGTCGACGGAAGAAAGGATCGAAGCAATGAGTCATCTGCGGGAACATCATTTTATGGTAATGGGCCTTGCAGAGCCGCCGAGAATTGAAAAGATTGTTACAAAACGGCCATAACCATGCATGATGATTTTCTGGAATTCATATCGCTCCTGTCAAAAAACAATGCAGACTTTGTCATTGTCGGGGCCCATGCCCTGGGATTTCACGGCATACCGCGCTACACCGGAGACATCGACCTGCTGATATATCCATCGAGAGAAAACGCGCAAAAAGTTCTGACAACCGTAAGGGACTTTTTTGGATCAGATCTGGGACTGACGGAAAAAGACCTTTCCGATAATGATACTATCCAGTTTGGCAGGCCGCCCGTAAGAATCGACGTTCTGAAAAAAATTACGGGAGTGACTATTGATGAGATATGGAGCACCAGGGTGAAAGGCACCTTCGGAAAAATTGAGGTGTTCTATATCAGCAGGGACATGATGATAAAAAATAAAAAAGCAACGGGCCGGGATAAAGACGCCCTTGACGTGAAGCTTCTCGGAGAATCCTGAAGAGGTCTGGAGAGCCACAACCTCCAATCTAGTACAGATGTTTCATTTAATTCAGGAAACCGGGCTCTCGAGAATGGAACGGATCGTCCAGTCTTCACGGCACCTCAGGCTATTGCCGAAGCGGGCATACAAGACCTCGGGCCTGCCGAAAACCCGCAGCCCTATTTCAGCCTCACTGGTCAAGCCCAAGGCAATGTGGCTGTTCACTGAGTCGATGACCTCCTGCATACCCCTGATCCTTTCACTGATAAGACCTGCAGCATCACTTACGATACCATGGTGGGCGGAAACAAAACGGGTGCCGCCCTTCGCGTAACGGAACAGCTTCTTCAGGCTTTCCTGTTCCGTAATGTAATCCTCCCCGGCAGTGACATATCTTTTCCGCACCGGCAGGGGGATCGCGTCGCCGGAATAAATGATGTCATCGGGCATGATGCGAAAGGATACGTGGCCGGGAGAATGGCCCGGGGTCTCAATGACTTCGATGTTCCTTCCCCGGTCGGTCGTATAGATGGGCCGGTCTATGGACCGATATGTGAACATTTCGGGCCGTCCCCACACAAGGTCCATGAGCGGTGAGACGAAGCTGAAGTCTTCCACTTCTTCAGGGGAAAATATTTTTGCCTTAAGCACTTTCTGTACAAGATGATTCTTCCCGCAGTGATCCTCGTGCAGGTGCGTATTGAGGATATTCCATTCCCGTTGCCTGTCAAGACGCTTCAGGTATTGATAAAAGTCTCCACTACTCGAATTAGGGTTTCCCGTGTCTATGAAGAAGTTATCAACCTGGAGAAAACAACCTTCAATATGCCAGAGACCGAAAAGGGAACCGGCATAGCGGAAAAGAGTGATGTTATGCATGGTTTCGAGTGTTTCAATGGAGAGGAATCGCTCTCTCAGTTTGAGTCCTTTACGAGGCTTCATAATCAACGCTCTTTAAACAAAAATATGATATTGCTTTTATCCAGTCGAAGGAAACGAGTTCCTTCCGCCATTGAATAAAATTTATAGAAGTCTTCCTGTCCGGGTATATTTTTGTCAATAATTTAATATACTCACCGCCGGTATAAAAAACCCGGCCTCAGCCCTCTATGAATTATTCCAGGGAAGCCGGATTATCCCTTGACATTCACGGAATAAAATATATTAATCACACCGGTCTTCCGACCCGCTGATAAATTTAACAGGTTACTAAATGAATTCAGAAATACTGAGAGAACTGGTTACAATGCGGATGCCTTTCGGTAAATATAAGGATAGGTTACTCTGTGACCTTCCTGAAAATTATGTAGTCTGGTTTCATAGCAAAGGTTTTCCCGAAGGCAAATTGGGTATGCTGCTCTCTACGCTCTACGAAATTCAGCTTAACGGGCTTGAGTACCTGATCGAAGGAATCAGAAAGGAAATTCTCTAACTATTATCAAAGGAGAGGTGTTATGATTAGAAGAATCAATTATTACACAGTGATTGCCGCTGTTCTTGCCGGCATGTTTATGTTTGCTACTGCAGAGATTGTCGCCCAGACGAAAGTCCCGGGAGGCGTGACGAGCCGTATTAAAAAGATCAACACCTATCTCGATAATACCGAATCCCGACTGAAGTCTGGCTCGTCCAACATGAATGATCTTGACCGCGCCAAAGAAGAACTGGCGACAATAAAGAAATCCTATCCTGATTTTGCGTCACATAAGGACGTGATCGCCGCGGAAAACCGGATTTCACAAGTAGAGAAGTCCGTTAAAGCCGCTCAATCAGGCAAACAGGAAAAACGCCTCGAGCAGGAGAAAGACACTGCCGCCAAGGACAGGATCTACGAGGATTGGGCCGGCCGACTGTCGCAATACAAGGCCGATTCCAATCCGGGCTCGAAGGGAATTTTCGGCATTCCCACCGATGACATCGAGAGCCTTCTTGCAACCAACAAGTATTACGAGGAAGCAAAGTCCCTTTACGCCGAATTTCTAAAAACCGGGATTGACAAAGACGCTCATTTCAAGCTCCGCCAGGCTGAATATGATATTAAAGTTTCCATATTGAATTATGAAGCAAGCAGAGATCGCATTCCCGCTCTGGCGAGCGAGAAACTGGAGGAGGGGATAAAATGGATGAAAGAGCGGAAGGGGGAAGCCAGGCCCCAGTCGCTGGAACGCAACCAGCGGAACAACATCGACCTGTATGTCAGTAATGCCAACAGGCTCTTTCCCAATACCGACAGGGTCAATAAACTGAATGCCCGCAAGGCCGAGCTGGACAAAATGCTTGAAGATGCCGATAAAAGCATTCTTGAGAACCGCAGGATGAAGCCCGCGCAATACAGGGGCAGTGATTCAGGGGAATTAACGAATATGGCCAAATCCATTGTGCTCAAAGCCAATCCGGGAGCCTCCATTCTGAAGGTGAATGTCACGAGCAAGGAATGGACCCGCGAAAGCGTGGTGGAATGGACTGACTCTACCCGCAGCGCCCTTCAAGGCCGCATCACTGATGGCATCTATGCGCAGGTATCGGCCAAAATCGGCAGTGAATGCTTTCTCTTCACCTTGTTTCTGAATAAGAATACCATAGGCGGAAAACAAAAGCCGCTCACGGGGCACGTAATGTACAAAGAAAGAATTCTCGAGAAGAACGCACGTTAGCCAGGCAGGGGTATATTGCAAAAAAAGGCGTGCACCCGTTCCTGGCGCACCGAAAAGGGGTGCCCCGTCGGGACACCCCCGTCATCTATCTCAATCAAAAGCCTGCTTGGTCTTCCAGACCTCCCAGACTTTCCCCACCAGGTCCGGTCCCGGTTTCAGGGTTGCCTTACCGGGCTTCCAGCCCGAGGGCGTGGCCTCGGTGCCCTTGCTGTTTCTCACAAGCTGAAAGGCCTGCACCTGCCGCAGCGATTCAGAAACATTTCGTCCAACGGGAGGAGTCAGCACCTCGTATGCCTGCACGACACCGTCGGGATCAATGATAAATCGGCCCCGCGTCTCGATGCCGGCATTGGCGTCATAGATGCCGAAAACAGTACCGACCCTGCCGCCGCCGTCGGAGAGCATGGGAAAGGGGATGCCGCCATCCACCATCTTTGAAAGCTCATGGTCGTTCCACATTTTATGAACAAAAACACTATCAACACTGCAGGAGAGAACTTCAACACCCAGTTTCTGGAATTCGGAATATTTTTCGGCAACTGCCGAAACTTCTGTTGCTCAAACGAAGGTAAAATCGCCGGGATAAAAGCAGAGGAGTACCCATTTCCCCAGGTATTCTGAAAGTTTAATATTGACGAATTTTCCCTTCAAATATGCAGGGGCGGTAAAATCAGGTGCTTTCTGGCCCACCATTATCATGCTCGTGTCCTCCTTTTTTGTGATTTTTTCTTCCTGGCCGTTCAGGATCGGTTTGGCCTCTTCTCCCACGGGACCTCCCGTGGGCCTGGCACAGCCCGCTTTGAATTCTTCAGGCATTCCGGACCTCCTTTTTGTAATGTTTATATTCATGAGTTAACACCATATCTTATCCAATTCAAACTTTTATCGTTAAAACCATAAAAAAGATATAAGGGAACCTCTAAAAATTAAATTTTAGCATAGCCCTTCCAGCTCAACCTGATACAGAGACACCATCAATGACGTTTCTGCGTCTGACTATAAAAGCATTCCAGTTCCTGCCTGTGGGTCCAGCGTGAATTCTGCAGCACGCCGATATCGGCCGGGATATACTGCGTCAGGGTCCCCAGCTTATCGAAGGTTATATCAATCCGGTCGCCGGGCCAGAGCCACCGGTCATTATCCAGGCCGCAGCATCCCGGAACGGTCCCCATGCCGATTACCGTTCCCGCCCGCAGAGTAAAAACACCCTCGAGAAAGCGGATAATATCGCCGGGAGCGGCCGCATACTCAGCCGTGGTGCCCTTCCATACATAGCGTTCACCCACGCTGACCGTGACGGCCAGCGACAGGGGATAGCCCGCCTCATCGGGCGTCACCAGCACGGGTCCCAGGCCATTGCCCCGGGCAAAGTCCTTGCTCCGCGCCAGGCCAAGGCCGATCATTTCGGGAAACTGCACATCGCGGGCTGAAAAATCATTAAGGATGCAGTATCCCGCCACAACATTTTCCGGGCTCTGTCCCCTCACATTGCTTTTGCCCGTGACAAAGGCCAGTTCGGGCTCGATATCGAGATACGAGGTATATGACGGCCAGTGCGTCGTTTCTCCATGACCGATCAATTCATTGTGATTTCCCTTGTAGTAAAGCAGCCTGTTTGTATCGATTTTTTTCAGCCTTCGGCGCACAACGCTCCAGGCTATATAATTCACAGGCCAGGGCAGTTCATGCCTGAACAGAGTACAGGCCGAATTGATGAGGTGGCGCGGCGACAGGCCGAAGTCCAGGAGCGCCGCCGGTTTCGGCACGGGAGGCAGAATCATTACCCTGTCCGGATCCAGTCCCCTCAGCGAGGATACGTGATTTTTGCCGGTCAGTATTTTATCCTGGAGCTCCAGGGCCAGGTGATAACTCGCGGGGAGGTCTTCCAGGTATGCATCAATACTTTCCAGGCAGGTATGCCTGTGCTTGAAATGCTTCATCAGGGAATTAAAAGAATATATTTTCTCATTGAGAACCAGACCAAATTGGTTAACAGCTGACTTTTCGGTTCTAAAGGTGACCAGCTTCATTGCAGAGTACCTTCTATTATTTTTTTCTTCGCCAGGCCCATCACGATCAATACAATTGCCCCGACCAGGACAAGAAAGGCCATTGCCCATTTCATTGTGGTGCAGATACCGCTGAATAATACCGTTCCTGCACTGATTTCTGCGGGATTGTGTATCAGGTACAGGTGCATGCTGTTTTCGATTAAATCCATGAGTCCAGCCGCAAAAGGCAGCAGCACCAAAAGGTTAAATTTTTTGTCCAGGCCGTTCATAACCAGACCCCGGGAAAGGAGGGCCGAGAGAAAGAGACTGTATATTACGGGATGAAAGTAATCAAGATAAAAGTGTTTCAGGTATAATGCCATGAGGCCGCTTTTTTCCCACGACTGAATTATGCCGCGGAAAGTTTCCCCGGAAAAGGTTGTCTGTACCCTGAGCATATCATGGCCCAGGGGAGATACAATGACGGCAATTAGCGTCTGCACGACAAGGTAGATAATGGCCAGGACTATGATAACCGGAGTGCGACTCATAAAAACTACAAAGGAATTTATTTTTTTTCTCATTTCAGATACCTGCTTTACGGATTATGATGAGTGTTTCCCCTGGAATCACTGGATATAATGACGTTTGAGCCGCACAAGCCGGACTCTGTTCTACTTTTTCTCCCCGCCGTCTTCCATATTTCTGCTCATGCGGCTGTCAGCCGACTTTTCTTTCAGCTTCTTCGCACAGTCGGGACAGATGCCATGGGTGAATTCAGCACCGGAGTGCTCCTCTATATAATGCTCAACGTTCTTCCAGTATCCCTTGTCGTCACGGATTTTTTTACAGCTGGAGCAGATGGGCAGCAGTCCGTTCAGTGTTTTTACCCTTTGAAGAGCAGCACTGAGTTCCTTGATAAGATTATTTTTCTCCTCCTCAAGTTCCTTTTCCTTTTGTATATCGCGCACTATGAGAAATTGTCCCGCAAGCTTCTTCCTTCTGTCATGCATAGGCATGAGACGCACATCATAGTAATGCGCGCCGCCATTTTCCAGAAGCTTCACCTCTCGCCTGTAGGCGGCGGGTTCCCGGCAGCATTCCAGCGCTTCATGCCAAAGCGGAAGCACATTACTGAAAAGACGCCCAATCAATTCGCCGCCCCTTCGGCTCAGCAAGACTTCCATTGCGGAATTGACATCGACGATGCGGCAGTGAGCGTCCATGACGATAACACCATCACCCATAGTATCAACGATCCTTTCCCGGGCCACGGGTGTCAGGTCGAGCATTTGAAACCGAAAAATTCCCAGGGCCAGGAAAAGACCCGATACCATGAAAGCCAGGGGAGTCCAGTCCATGCCCGGCATGGGATTCAGGTTAAAGACATACATGATACTGCCTGCCAGGGGCGTAAGGCCTCCCAGGATCATAATAATCATCTGGAAAAGGAAATTGGAAGGAAAGCGGTATATGGCCGCGGCAAGCAGGAGTATCCCGGCAAATACCAGGACATAAGAATATCCCACTCCAACGGCAAAATAAAACCCATGGCTGTAAATGGCTATGTTATTGTGGGGTTGAATTGTTATCTCAGTCCAGAGAAAATGATGCACATCATTGGTAGCAGCCATAATCACCGTAATAAGGGGGATTACGGCCAGGGCAAGGTATATCCTGCGTTTAAGAAACCTGCTGTTCTGACTGTAGGAAGCGGCAAAAAGAAAAAAGAAATAGGAGGTGAAGGCTATGCCAATATATGAAACCTGGGACCAGAACATCTTCCCCGGGACATGGGTTGCCGCCATCTCGAAAATAATGGCGAAGGACCATTCGGCCGCGGTCAGCTCCATCATCATGAGAAAGAGGGCGCCGGGAGCATGCCTTCGTACCCAGGCAGCGCGGGCCACAAAAAGATCAATGGCTCCCGACAATAACATGAGCAGGCTTATATAGTTAAAATTGTATTGATTCACTATAGAGCCCGTATCCTGACTGGAAAATAGAACATAGCCTGATTATAACCTGTTTTATGCTTCCCGGTCAAATTAATATTTTCCAGTTTATCCAAATAAAGGTTTTTCATGTTTTCGTGAAGCTCAGTTTATAATACAAATAGAGGCTCTGTAATAGTTAATTTTCAAAAATGATAATTCCGGAGCAGAAATTTAATTTTTTCCTTGAAAAGACGGGAACGATGCTCATCAATATATCCATGAAAAAGGAAAGAAAATACATATAACGAGGGGAGGGTGAGTATCATGAACGAAGTGAAAAACGCAAAATGCCTTGAGGAATACAAGGATATTCTTCCCAACATGGCCGATTATGTGGCGCGTTATGCCAGTGAACGGCCCGGGGATATCGCCATCATAGAACATAACACCGGCGAGAAAATCACATGGAAACAGTTCAACACCTCCGTATCGGCCTTTGCAGCAAAGCTCCTGTCCCTGGGACTCAGGAAAGGCGATATCGTGGCCACATCCCTCCCCCTCCTGAAGGAACACGTGTACCTCATGTATGCCTGTTACCGCATCGGCATCATTATCGCTCCCCTGGATCTTCGCCTCAAAACCGGCGAGATCCAGTACTGCATGGATAAAATGGAACCGAAGGCATACTTCTTTTTGGGAAAAACACCCGTTGCCGATTTCCGCCCCATGATCCAGGAAGTGATGAAAAATTCTCCTTATATAAATCACTGGATACAGTTTCAGAAGGAGGAGGATATGATCATCGACGGTGCCGTGGGCATTACGCGCTTTGCAGCCGATATCAAAAAAATCTTCATCATAAACCTCTTTACCGGCGCCGTGAAACGGGCCAGAAAAAAAATCACAAAAAGGGATGCATGCCTCATAATTTTCACCACGGGTTCCACGGGCTCACCCAAGCCCGCTCTGCTCTGTCATGAAAATATCCTCATGCAGAACATCGGGCTCAAGGTGGCCTTTGAACTGAAAAGCGAAGACCTCATGCTGGTGAACCTGCCGCCGTCCCACGTGGGATGCGTCACGGAACAGCTGGCCACCACCATCTTCGGCGGCGGCACCTCGGTCATCATGCACATCTTCAACCCCGAGATGAGCCTCCAAGCCGTGCAGGAGCATAAAGTAACCCTCATGGGACAGATTCCCGCACTCTTCAACATGGAATGGAAGCTTCCCAATTACGGAGACTTCGACCTGTCCACGCTGCGTTTTGTCCTGTACGGTGGACAGGCCGTATCCGTGGAGTTTCTGAAAAAAATGCGTGAGATGGCCCCGCGTATGGGTTCGGGCCTGGGCCTCACAGAGACGGCCGGTTTCTGCACCTACACCGATGTTGAAGCCTCCGTGGAGGACATCGCTGCAGGAATCGGATTTGATTCGCCCCTGTGCCCCATCAGCATCCGCGAGCCTATGAATAGTGACGGAACCGCGGGAAAGGAAAAAGAAAAAGGCCAGGTGGGGGAAATCTGTTTTTCCGGAGCGCAGCTTTTCCTGGGCTACCTGGGCGATCCGGAGAACACGGCAAAAACAATTACAAAGGACAGCGTGTGCTATACCGGGGACCTGGGCTACTACGACAGCGCCGGCCTGCACTTCTCCGGCCGTTCCAAGATGGTCATCAAGCCGAAAGGCTACCAGGTTTTCCCCGACGATGTAATAAACCATGTTGAAAGCAAGCTCAAGGGGCTCGTTTCCAGCGTGGCCTGCGTGGGCGTGGAACATGAAGTCTTCACCGAGGCCATCATGCTCTTCGTGGAGCCCCTGGAGGGAGCATCGGTGAGCGTTGATGATGTCATGCGGGCCTGCGACGACATCGCGTCCTATTCGAGGCCTTCACATGTGGAAATAGTCAAACCCGGCGCCATACCCCTGAATCGCGTTGCCAAGACCGATTACCTGACACTGAAAGAAACGGCAAAGGAAATCGTAAAGGATTTGCGCCGCCAGGGAAAATGGGACAGCTGAAAAGATAAATCGGAAAAATATTGTTCCTGCCTGGACAAAACGACGCGGGGGCCTGTTTTTGAATTCAGAACTGATTTGGGGAGTATACGTATGGGATTCAACAATGTATCTTTACTTTACGCCATGCTGCGGCACCTGAAATATGACACGCTTAACCGCGATATGATCGGGCATACCATCACCAGGGAATTCGGCCCCATTGATCACGACGATATTTACCTCTATGTGTCGGCCACTCTTGACAATCCCCGGCGTTACGACGGAGAAAATGCCATTGCACCTCCCTTCTACATGTCGCGGCTTCTGTACCCCATGTTTCATTATTTCCTCACGAACCGGGATCTGCACATCAACCTGCTCCGCATGGTTCATGGTCAGCAGGACGGACACTGGCACCGGCCCATACGCGTGGGGGACAAGCTGCGCATCGAAATGTCCGTGGACTCCATAACAGACACACCGGCTGGAGAAGTGCTGAACCTCCGCACAAAGGCATATGTTATAAATGACGTAGACGCCCTGGCCATGGAGGCCGTGTCGGGTTTCATCGTCAGAAAAAAAGCCAAACCCGCAAGCGATCCCGCCGGGAAAAAGGATGAACATAAATCAGCCGAGGCCTTCAGGGTTGCGTTTAAAACACGCGAAGGCCAGCAGCTCACCTACGCCAGGGTATCGGGAGACACCAACTTCATGCACACCAGCAATTTCCTGTCGCGGCTGGCCGGCCTGCCCCGGACCATACTCCACGGTGTGTGCCTTGCCGCCATGACGGGCAACGCCCTGCTGGATCACATTTTACACGGCGATATGACAAGGATCGTTGGACTTTCTGTTCGCTTCGCCAGCCCCGTAATCCCCGGAGATGAACTCACCATCATCGGGTATGAATCGGAGAAAAAAGGAGAAATCCCCTTCGAGGTCTTTAACGAGAGGGGCCGGGCCGTTATCAGGAACGGGCTGTTCCGGTTCAGGGAGTGATACGGCATTTTACATCTCGAATTCTTCATCTACAGCCCTGACATAGGCCTTGATATCAAATTTCCGTTCCAGCCCCCGGTCATTCATAAACCGCACCTTGCCGAAAACAGAACGCTCCTTCCAGGGACGATCATGCTTACCGAAACACCAGGCCACACCGGCGTAGCCGTTGGGATCACGGCCGTCCAGGGAATATTTATCGTTCAGGTACAGGGCAGTCCGGTAGGCCTCCTGCGGCGAGGCGCTCCACTCAATGATCTTCTTACCCCAGTACATGCGCATGTAGCCGTGCATCTTCCCTTTCTTAAGGAGTTCCTTTTGGGCCGCATTCCAGTAGGGATCATGAGTTTTTGCATTTTCAAAGGCATGCATATCATAGAGATATTCCCGGGTATCGACGGCATGTTCATCGAGGGTTTTACGGGCCCAGTCGGGAAGCGACTCATATTCATCATAACAGCTGTTATAATAGACAAAGTTCATTGACAGTTCCCGCCGCACGATCAGTTCCTCGAGAAAGGCCTCGCGGGCCGAATGACCGCTCTGCATGGAAGCCAAAGCGATCCTCAGGGACGATATCTGCCCGAAGTGGAGATAGGGACTGAGATGGGAAAGGTAATCTCTCGAAGGATCATTGCGCAGCGTGTCATAGTATTTCAGCTTATCGCGGATAAAGTTATTCAGAAGTTTCTCCGCCTCGCCCGATCCCCCCGTCAGCCAGGTTACCGGGCCGGCGGCAGTATCCGGATCGAGGTCTGCGAAATTTTTCACCGGCATTGCGGCGTCCAGGGAGGCCGGCCCCGATGACAGCTTCTTCTTCACAACCCGCGGTTCCAGGGGAACGAGAAAGCGCGTCATCTCACGCTTCAGTTTCGGCCGCAGTGTGGCCGCTGAATATTCTTCTTTCGGTGATGCCGTTTCAACGGGAACGATCACGTCACTCTCCACCTGGACCAGTGAACAATCTATTTCCCGCGCTGCCTGTTCCCGCCACTGCCGCTGCACCCTCGTATATCCCCGGTCGGTGACGACCAGGGCCGCATTACGGGCCAGGGCACTGACCCCATCCACGGGCATCTCAATCCTCAGGACAAAAAATATTCCCGATTCCGCAAGTTTTTCCTGGACCTCAGCCAGTCCCTGGAGCATAAAGGCATAGTGCCGTGCATTTGCCCCGGGATACCGGGGTGTCAATCCGAAAAAGACAATGATGGGAAGTGATAGTCCGTTAGCCCGGTCTATGGCATGGGCCAGGGCGTGATTCCAGTCAACACGCTGGGACTGCTGCATCCAGTACAGGACATAGTCCCCCTTCCGCTCCGGCCGGTCATTCAGCTTTTTTATCCGCTCGGGATGGATCATAACCCGCACACGCCGTCGTGTCCCTGAAAGAATTTATTGATGAGCATGGATATCTCTTCGGGCCTCTCCATGGGAATAAGATGTCCGGCGCCCTCCACCATGTGATATTGGCCCGAAGGAAAGAGTGAAGCCGCTTTTTTGAGATCGATAAAGGCCCTGTTCTCACTCGTTTCCCCCTCCACAACCATAACAGGATTTTTTATCTCTGAAAGGAGCGGCCACGGGTCATAGTGCATACCACCCATAAAGAGGGAGGCTTCTTTCCGGGGATGGCAGGCCAGGTTAAGTCCTCCCGTATCACCGGAGATCATCCCGTAGGCGAGATACAGGTCCAGCATCTCTTCGTCCCACTTTTTGAAGAGAGTCCTTGACCGGAGATACTCCCGGGCCTCCTGCCGATCTGACCAGTGGTTGCGCCGCTTGATGGATTTCGAGGCCAGGGGATGCTGGTCCACGGATATCTTTACACCGTAAAACTGCTGTGGCAGAAATATGGGCTCGATGAGTACCATGCCAGCGGCACTATTGCCATACAGCGCCGCAGCCAGGGTTATGATCGTGGCACCCATGCTGTGTCCCACAAGATACGGGTTCTCCAGCTCCAGGCTTTTACACAGGCCGCAGAGATCCTCGGCGAGAAGCTTCCAGGGCAGACCACCATCTTCGGGTTCCGCCTCGCGGTGATCGCAGAAGTAGGGGGCAATGATGCGGTATTCACCGCAGAGCCGGCGGGCAATGGGATGCCAGAGCCAGGGGAGAAATCCCGTGGCGTGGAGCATTATCATGACTGGCCCGTCACCCTCATAGAGAAGATACTGTATTTCCGCATCACCGATATTCCGGGAGACAATTTTCGGTTCAATGTTTTTCACGAGGCGCTCCTTGTGCATGAATTGGTCCTCTACAGGACAGGTTTCATTTTATACCGTCGGGGATATTTTAAGCAAGATATTTTTATGGCCGGAAATATCCTGAATTGTCCTTGACCTTACAGAAATACCGCTATATTTCTTTCACCGGGATGCACGCAGAAGACTATCACTTCCCGTAGCGAATACTGGTTCAATGCATATAGTATCATCCATGGCCCCGGCTCAATATTATCTCGATACATACATCTCCGGGAGCCACCCCTGGAAGGGGTTTTTGAACTATTATTCTTCAAGTCCCCCTCGGGGGGATTCAGGGGGCTTCACTGCCGCATAATTGTGAAAATACTCAGGAGGAAGCACAACATGAAAATCACCATTCTCGACGGATATACCCTCAACCCGGGCGATCTCTCATGGCAGGGGTTTGCGGACCTGGGAGACCTGACCGTCCACGACAGAACTCCACCTGAAGAGATAATCGGCCGGAGCCTGGGCAGCGACATACTCATCACCAACAAGACCCTCCTGTTACGTGATACCATCGCCGCACTGCCGGTCCTCCGGTATATCGGCGTGCTGGCCACGGGCTATAATGTGGTTGATATCGAAGCAGCGGCACAGCGGGATATTCCCGTCACCAACATCCCCTCCTACGGCACACGCTCCGTAGCCCAGATGGTATTCGCCCATATACTGGAGCTCTGCCATCGCGTTCAGCGCCATAGCGACTCTGTACATGAAGGCCGCTGGACATCGAGCACGGACTTCTGTTACTGGGAACACCCGCTCATTGAACTTTCAGGAAAAGTCATGGGTATCATCGGTTTCGGCCGCATCGGCGCACAGGTGGGTGCTATTGCTGCTGCCATGGGAATGAGCGTTCTGGCTTATGATAACGACCTGGGGACAGAGCCCGCCATCCCCGGCTTCCGGCAGGCCCGGAGCCTTGAGGAAGTTTTCCGCGAATCCGACATCGTGAGCCTCCACTGCCCCCTCACGGAGCATACCAGGGCAATGGTGAACCGCGACACGCTGCGACTCATGAAAAAGTCCGCCTTTATCATTAACAGCTCCCGTGGGCCCCTTGTGGCGGACGCAGACCTGGCCGAGGCCCTGAACAGCGGTACAATAGCAGGCGCGGGCCTGGATGTACTATCCACGGAACCGCCTGAACAGGACAATCCCCTGCTCACGGCGAAAAACTGTCTTATCACGCCCCATATAGCCTGGGCCACTTTTGAGGCCCGTAAAAGGCTCATGGATATCGCCGTAGAGAACCTCCGTTCTTTCCTGGCCGGCAAAGCCGTCAATGTGGTTAACAGATAATTCATTTATCAGAAACAGTAAACCGTCCAGACGTTATTTGGTTGACAATTTAGACTTCACGGCTATATTATGCAAATATATGAGAAAATTATTGAGTGATTACTCACTCAATATCTTCATCTCAAAAGGAGGCCTCCATGAAACTCTTACGAATTCTGCCCATTATAGCCGTATCAGTCATCGCGCTCTCATGCTTCAGCGAAACCGCCAGCCCGCTCCTGTCGGACGAAAACCAGAGCAGTATCGGAACAAACAGCAGTTATATGATAGGCACCGGCATACATAACATCACGGGTCCCCCTGCCGAGGTCATGTTCGCCGGCTATTGTGATTTCGACCAGGTCGGCGGCGGCATGTATATGCGCCAATGGGCCCGGGCCTTCATTATAAAGGACAATGGTACGGGAAAGCGCGTTGCCTTCGTGGTGCTCGACATCCCCATGATGGACTCGGGAATTCTCATTCACGTCCTGGACAGACTGAAAGATCGGTACGGAAATCTCTACAATGAAAAAAATATCGTCATGAGCGCTACGCACACCCACAGCGGTCCCGGCGGATATTTCAAAACCTATGCGCTCAATATCTTTGCCGGCATGACCTTTCATGAAGGCAATTTCAACGCTATTGTCAACGGCGCCTGCGAGGCCATAGTGAAGGCCCACAACAGTCTGGTACCGGGGAAAATCCTTCTCAACAGCGGCCTCTTTTCCCCGAAAATAAATACGGGGCCTCAATTTTCTCCCCGGACACGCATCAGCCGCAACAGGTCTCCGGAAGCCTACAATCTGAACCGCGACCGGGACCAGTATCTTCTGCCTGACGGTTCCCTCGATGATACTAACCGGGAACTCACACAGCTGAAATTCGTGAACGAAGAAGGCTCCGATATAGGCCTGTACCATTGGACCCCCGTTCATCCCAATATGAGCGGCAGCCATCTCTTTCTCATTAACGGTGATGTCAACGGCCTGGCGTCATATTTCTTTGAGTCGTCTCACGGCATGGACTACTCCGTTACAGAAGGATTTGTTGCGGCCTTTGCTCAGAACGACTGCGCCGACACCTCGGGAAACCTTCCCGAAGACGCAAATCTTTCCCGGTTTGAAGGCCGGGATAAAAAGCTTGTGCGGGACGAAAACGGCGGGATAATCGACTGGATCGCCGACGGATCATGCGATTATGAACGGGTTGAACTGCGGGCCAGAACCCTGGAACTCCTGGCCCGGGAACTTTCAACGGAGGGGACGGAACTCACGGGCGCCATCGACTACCGGCAGATGTTCATTCCCGCCCAGGAATTTGACATCCGGCCCGAGTTCATCGATGACGATGATATATATTATGAGGCAGAACTGGGTGAGTCGCGGGAGAACTGCCGCCTCTGCATGGGTTCCGCCGGTGTCAGTTTCATCGCCGGTTCCACCGAAGACGGTGACAGCGGCATGGTATCCCGTGAAAGTAATCCCCGGGACATAGACAATTACGCCATGTTCACGCCGCAGGAAATCATAACCGATCCGCTGCCAGGCATCGCCGATATTCTCCTCAGGCTCATTGTTTCTCCGAGTGAACTGCGCGATGAAATGGACTGCCAGAAGGAAAAACGTATCGCTCTTGCCTTTGATGAACTGAACAATCTCATCCCGGGCGGCAAGGCCTGGAACCTGAGCCTGCCCGTCCAGATCGTTAAAATTGGCGGCCTGGCTATCGTGACTCTCCCCCTGGAGGTGACAACCATGTCGGGACGCCGTATAAAGGCCGAGGTGAGACGGGCCATGCCCGATGTAAAACATGTAGTGATCAACGCCACGTCCAACAGCGACGGGCGATATCTCACCACCCGAGAGGAATATGCCGCACAGGAATACGAGGGCGGCGCCACTCTTCTCGGCCCCTATTCACTCAATGCCGTGCGGCAGGTCGTGTATGACCTGGCCATGTCGTTCCGCAAAGGCGCCGATCTGCCCTCGTATGCCGTGGATTATGATGAGTTCAGGGACGGCATCGAGGGAGAAGCCATATTCAAGATCGCCGGCAATGTCCTGTACGACGATGTTCCCGCCGATGTGGCTTTCGGTGACGTAAAGACGGCCCCCAACTACGCCTATTCACGGGGGAATACGGCAAGCACAGTGTTCTGGGGCGGTCATCCCAATAACAACCTGACGATTCTTTCCGATGAAAGCTACCTGACTGTTGAACGGCTCAGTGATGATGAAAGCGGTCAGTGGCTGCCCGTGGCCCATGACTGGGATCCGTCGACAAAATACCGCTGGCAGCGCTCCGGCACGGCCGCCAATCTTATTACCATTGAATGGGATATCCCCGTGGATGCAATGCCGGGAACCTATCGCATACGCCATACGGGATATTACAAGAAGGCCCTTACGGGAAAAATACTGCGTTATGAAGGCGTGACAAAGGAATTTTCAGTGTATTAAAAATCCACCTATACCCCTCCCCTCCCGCAATGTACGGACAGGTCGCGACCTGTCCATACATTGCGGAGGCGGGTGTTAATCAGAAAATCTCTTCAATCCCCAGAGGAAACTTGGAAAGTTCCTCGCACCCGTCCTTATGGAGAACGATGGGGTTCTCGTACCGGAACCCTATGTTTTCATCAGAGCAGGCGTACTGCATGGCGCATATGAGCACTTCATTTTCTTTGTATACATGATCGGGGTTGGTCCAGTAAGGAAAGGGACCGTCGTTCATGCCTATCCGCCACTCATCACCCAGCATGCCGATACCGTGTTCGAAACCCGGCACCATGAAATCGGCAAAACCACGTTCCTCGGCAAAAGCCAGCATGTCCCCGGCCAGGGACGACGGCGTTATCCCGGCACGATAGGACTTCAGCGTCAGTTTCACCAGGTCCACAAAATTATTGGCATGCCACCATTGCCGGTCCGTTGCCTTCCCGATAAAATAATTGTGCGAATGATCTCCCAGTCCCAGTTTGAACATGGCGTGTATATCCACCATGAGGGGCTCACCCTCGGCTAGCTTCTTCCTCGACGCCGGGGTGCAGGCGCATCCGGCCAGTCCGGTGCGGTACCCGCTGGCGATCTCGTTTCCCCCGGTAAAAGACCACTCCCACTCGCTTCCTTCCTTTCGCATGGCATAGGCAGCGAGACCGGCGATTTCGGTTTCCGTCATTCCCTTCCACCCTCCGTTCTGCAGGGCCTTCAACACTTCCCGGTGTCCCACATCGACTATACGGGAGGCCTCCCTGAAACGGTTGATAGTTCCCGGGTCTTTAACAAGCGAGAGACGGTCGATAATACCATGAACGTTTACCAGTTCAGCATCCGGCAAGGCCGCAGTAAACTGCTGATACTCATAATGAGTAAGCCATCCCTCGGGCAGGTAATTGGACATGCCGCTTTCAATGCCTACACGACCTTTACCGCTTCTCAGAATGTCCTTGATAAAGTCGGCAATCTGCTCGATCTGATCCTGGCCGCCCATGGGCGCAAAGCCCATTACGTGGTCTTCATCAAGCCACGAATCATCGGCAATCCTGGAAGCGTCGATGACAAAAGAAAAGGCCGTGGGAAGTCCCTCGGGCGGTATCACCACAAAACTCCGCCATGGACAGAAGGCGTCCAGCGTCCAGGAAAGAGTTCTGAGACGCGAGCCCAGGTACACATCGATCTTCTCCCTGTGCATTTCGGCCTGGATATCTTTTATCCGCTGTGGAAAATCTATGAAATAGGGATCATTGTTTTTCATGGTCATATCCTCCTCATCAATATTCAGCCGGGATAGTGGCGAAAACCTTGTTTATACGGTCCGCCAGCGAGGCGAGCTTCAGCGCCTTCACCATGTTTCCCTTGAGCTTCAGCTTTCCTGTCATGAGCGCCTTGTGACTCGCCAGCTCAGCCCGCGTAATACTGGCAAAGACAGCGTAGTCACCCGATATGGCAAACTCTGCCACGGGAACTTCTCCCGTTCCCACAAGAAATTCGGCAAGCTTTCCGTCCTCAAAACGTATAAATATAAAGTGTTCCTTCCCGTCGGGACAGTTTTTGTAGATATTGGACATGGATGAAGTCAGATGATTCATCTTTTCCGGTGATAAGTTTTCCAGAAGCCTTTTCTCGGCCTCGCTTCGCCATTCATCGCTTAAATACTTGACATTACCTGCCATAACAGTCCTCCTGTTAGCATTACAAAGTTTTCACGGTGACACGTCACCGCTTCAGACACGGGCGATGGCCCTGTTCACTGCAGGGTCACCGTCTTTTTTTATCTAACCGGTCCCGCCGGACCGCTCCGATTCAATAAAAAGTCCATTCAGCAGTAAATCCAGGGTGTCCTCGAACATCTCCTGCACGAATCCGTCATCGGCTTTGATATAGGTTCTGATAATGACCATCTTATAAATGGAAAAGATCACCTGGGAAACCTTGTCCACATCCACGGGACGGAAGACCTTTTCCTTTATCCCCTTTTTCAGAATCCCGGTGATCATGCGAATTGACCGTTTATTGATGGATTCATAGGGATCAACCGTGGGAAACATGGGGAAGATATCAGGGTCCTGTTTCAGGATATCACGCAGTTCCCCGTCCTGTGAAAGGTATTCCACGGCTTTTCTGCACAGGACTAAAAGCTGTTTTCGCGCGCCCGTTTCAGCTGCAACGGCATCGCGCACCCGGTTTTGCCACCGTTCCAAGGCAAAACTGACGGTCTTGATATAGAGTTCCCTCTTATCCTTTACGTAGAAATAGAGGTTGCCCTTGGTACGATCCAGCTTTTCGGCAATATCCTCCACGGTGGTTTTACGAAAACCATACTGTGCAAAGACTCCCAGGGACGCACGGTAGATTTCTTCCAGCTCTATTCGCTCTCTCATATTTTAATTGACTCATTGAACTATTTTTTCATTTGTTCAATTAAAGACTGTTAATCTAAATTTGTCAAGATATTAATGAATTTTTTAACAGTTTGTTCAGTTGATTTTTTTTACCGAAAAGGCATCCACTTTTTATTCTTGACATTGCAATTGCTGAACCATTACTGCTCCATTTTATCTTTCTTTCCCGGCAAAAAACATGAATAAAGGAACCATTCAAAACCATGACCTTTCCGTTGGTGCAAGCCTGGCCACCATAGTACTCTGCGCAGCCTTCGGCGCCAATTCCGTTGCCATTAAGCTGGGCTTTACAGGCCTGGGTGTCTTTACCTCGGCGGGACTGCGCTTTCTTATTGCTGCCGCGGCCATCTGGTGCTGGGCTGCAGCGACAGGCAGAAAGATAATCGTGGAAAAGGAAAAATATTCAAAGCTGATGATTACCTCCCTGGTCTTCACCGGACAGCTGGCTCTGTACAACCTGGGACTGAGCAAAATAGAGGCATCGCGCGGCACGCTCATTGCCAACCTGCAGCCCTTCATGGTTCTCATATTGGCCCACTTCTTCATCCCCGGCGACCGCATGACCGTTCGGAAGACCCTGGGCATGGTCCTGGGTTTTACGGGACTTCTTTTTGTTGTGATCGACCGCGGGCGGGTCACGAACGGCACTGTGCAGCCGGGGGATATAATCGTTCTGGCAGGCACCGTGCTCTGGGCCTGCAACACCATCTACATCAAGACATTCATACATAACTACGAACCCTACCAGCTCGCCTTTTACACCTCACTCGTATCGGCCCCATTTCTCCTCGCGGGTGGATATATCTGGGACACTAAAATGATATTCATGATGGACCGCGTTGTGGCCGGCTCTCTGCTGTATCAGGGAATCGTGACCGCATCGATCGGATTTGTCATCTGGAACAGCCTCCTCCGGAAATACGGCGCCGTGGCCCTCCATTCCTTCACTTTTATAATGCCTGTGGCGGGCGTACTGCTGGGAGGACTCATCCTTAATGAGCCCATCACGCCCGGCATTATTACAGCGCTCCTGTTCATCGCCGCAGGAATTCTCGTGGTCCACTTCCGGGCCAAAAACCTGTCGGTATTTCCCCTGCGGCGTGGAAATCTTTAAAGACACGTAAAGACGCCCCCCATAAAAATATAATTTTTTTTCAAAAATAATTTGCCATTTCCTGCGTCCTGTTATATTGTTAAAAATGTCTTCGTGCAAAATCGTATCCGGTTACGCCACCGTGTAACGATTTTTATCTTTGCAGGATCAAAAATACCCTATCGGGATAAGGGAACCTCTATAAATCATTATTTGGATGTTCCCTTGTGGGCACAAATATAGGAAAAATATGGTTTTTTCATTTTGTTGTTAATGAAAAACCTAATTTTCGAGGTGCCCATAATTCAAAAAAGGGATACGGTTATGAAATTCGGACCTCACAATGACAGAAGGGTTCTCATGCTCCGGCGAATCGATGATGAGAGGAGGGTCGTGGACTACCTTGAAAGAAGCGGTCTCGTTGTTTTCCAGAGAAGAACCTTTGACCGCCGCAGAGCCATCCGCAGAAGCCGATATATGGACCGGCGCATCCAGGCTGTTTAGCTATGATGAAAGCATGATCAGGGGTAAAAACTTAAATTTATCCTGCAGCTTCTTTGCTTTAGCAATGACCTGATCGCGGCCATTCACCGCACCGCCCG
The DNA here is from genome assembly GCA_002839375.1 of Spirochaetae bacterium HGW-Spirochaetae-1. Classification (NCBI taxonomy): domain Bacteria; kingdom Pseudomonadati; phylum Spirochaetota; species Spirochaetae bacterium HGW-Spirochaetae-1. The sequence goes on from PGXY01000003.1 coordinate 545,378, forward strand.
CAGGCCTCTTTCCACAAGAAGCTCAAATCTGTTTTTCTCGGCAAAGGAGATGGAAGTAAACATCTTGTAAAGTTTAAGTCCCGCATATTCGAGATTAATGCCTGAAACATAAAAGGTATAGCCCGGCACGCTTTGCAGGAGAACCTTCAGTTCCCGTGACAGGGCATCCATCTCATTTTTATGATATATTTCCGAAAACCCGCCGTCGGGCAGCGTAAAGCGATATCCGAAATCACCGTCTTCCATGAGATGCAGCGAGAGATGGAACGGCTTCATGGCCTTTTTTGTTTCCTGGAGGCGGCTGAAAGCCGCAGGATCTATTTTTTTTATCTGCGTCTGCCTTCCCGCTTCTCGCTCCAGGCGATAGAGTTCGACCATCTCCCCCCCCTTTCCTTCTCCCCCGGCCAGAGTGGAATTCCTGTTATTAGCCAGAATGGTTTCGGCCGCAGAATAGGCGAAGTCATGAAGATGTGCCAGGTACTCCATCATTTTAGCCGCGTCTTTGCGGTAAAAGGTGATTGCCCCCTTCTCGTCGGATACAAAAAAATAGCTGTATTTACTGGCAATTTGAAAATAGACCTGAATAACATCATCTTTGTGGTTTTCAGTTATAGCCTTCAGGTACTCCAGCTCGGGCACCGAGGGATCAAACCTGAGAAGTGTTTTATTCCCTCTGTTATACGACAGATTATACAGCAGCCTGAGCTCGTTTTCCAAAAGTGTGGAGACAATAATGTTGTCAGCACCTTTTTTCCTGCTGGAAAAAATAAAAAAGGAATTCCCCAGCATGGTTATGTAGCGCTTTCTGACTTCATCCTCTTCCGCCAAAAAGAATTCGTAGATATCCCTGCAGAATTCCCTGATCCGATGAAACTCTTTGCTTGACCCGAAGGGCTGGGAAGCTATGAGACTGATGGCATGACGGTAATCCCTGCCGGTCATGAGCCCGCCGTTTATCACCCGAACTGCTATCTGGGCCAGGTCCAGTTCAGACCTGTACACATCGAAACGCGTTTCTCCCCAGCTGCTGTGATAGAGAAAGATTATCTCTTCGAGACGTTTGGCGTATCGCGAATACGGATTTATGATCATATAGCTCATGACGGGAAAGGGATCGCGCAGAAAGTAGCTGTTTTCCAGTTCCACCTTCTTGAAGGAAAAATGCACCGAAAGTTCCGTGATGAGTTCGCGGATAAAATTGGGATCCACTTCATGCAGTCCCGTAGCTATCTCCAGCCTGGTATAGTCTTTCTGAAAAAGACCGTTCAGGCTTATCCATACCACAAGCCCGAAAAGACTGGCGTCCTTATGCATAATGAGCTTCGTGGCTGACTTGTGCACGATAAGGCGTTTCTGAAGCAGCCAGTACTCCTTCCCGTCCCTGTCCTTGATAAATTCAATGGTGAGCAGCTTCTCGGCCGGATAGGTTTTGAAGCTCAGGGTATTGTCGATCTTGGTCGGTTCGATGGCGAAGTGTGAATATATTTTATGCGTTATACCCTTGATGGCCTGAGGACTCAGGTTTTTTGTCTTTGAAAGCTCCCCCATGCTGTTCAGGATACTCTTGTATCCCTGGAGAATATACTTCTTGCTGCTATTCATCATGGAATGCACCGAGTCGATGTCCCAGCTGTCAAACTCGTCCATTTTTCCGATCATGGACGGGGTCCACTGCCACCGGGTGGTGTACTCTTTCATTTTCCTGCGCTTCAGGCTCTCGGGCTGTTCCTGCTTGCCCCGGGGAAGCGGTTTTACGGCCTGGGACAAACGGGGATCGACCTTAAGATAGAAGCTGTTCTTCACCAGGTCCAATGACGCATCATCTTTTAGTTCCTTGGCGAAATAATCATGGACCTGGTTAAACATTATCAGGTAGGCGTCGATATCCTCTGGCTCCATTTTCCCGGACTGCACATTTTTCTTTATCAGGTTACTGATATAGGGATTGCCTTCCACATCGTGCATATAGCGCTCAAGAAGGCCCAGCTTGATTATCGATTTAAAGGGATTGCCCAGCGACTTCAGTATCTGAAAAAGGGCGGCGATGAGGAAATCTTCAACTATGATTTTACCCAGGTTGCCGATATCAATGAACTCAGGACCCATATCGGAGTCCCGTACGGAAATATACCAGGCCTTGTACTCCCCGTCGGAAACATCGGGCGGCGTGACCCACCAGAAGGGAATTTTTCCGGCGATAAGAATGGAGCTCCTGAAAAATTCCTCCTTGAGAAGCTGTCCCAGGGAACTGCCTGCAAGCCCCTCGTGTTCGTCGCGGTCAAAGATATTCTTCTGGACCCGTACTATATCGTTGAGAAAAAAATGGACCTCGAGACTATAGGTTTCGGCGATCCAGTCCTCTATCTTGCGGCACTTGGCCTTGAACTGGTTTATGGCCTCGGGCGAGTACTCCGATTCATAACCGCAGACCCAGAAGTCGAAATCGGACCTGCTGTTAAAAGCGATGGTGCCGCTGCTTCCCATGAGGGCAAGCATATGAACGAAAGGCTCCGATACCTGTTTCATCATTCCCGGCGTGATGGTCCGCGAAGCCGCCATTTTCGGCGTACGTCCAGCCAGGGTATAGCCGCTGATCCCCACGGGCATTACGGCAGACTGGATATAGCCGGGAAGATCAGGTATATTCACGTGGAGCAGAAAGGGGATAAATTCAAGCAGGTCCATGATTACCTGCCGCTCCAGGGACTCATGGAGCTGATTAAGCTTCAGCCGGTTATAAACGAGAAAGTTCTGCTTATAAGCCCGCACCCGTTCAAGAATATCGCTTTTATCCAATGCTCCGACACCAGTCCTTACATAGTTTCGCTTTCATCGATCTTTTTCACAGAAACGGTCTTCGAGTCCTTTGTCCGGTCAAAAACATTGGCAATATAACTCTGGTAATCCTTCAGGAGGTCTATCTGTATGGGCCGCTTCAGGTTCTGCATCTGCCTGTCCTTCAGAACACGCACCCTGGGATTCATGGGATAGAGCTTGCTCATTTCCTCGATTATGGCGACCTCACCCGTATTGAGCCGCACCAGGTCCCCTCTGTTCATGAAAAAATTTCCCTTGTTGACGATAAAACCCAGGCCGCGTATGAAGTCGCGGAAATCGGCGGGAAGAAACTGGTGAAACTTTTTATAGGGTGCATAGACCATGTTGAGCATGAGCCTGAGAGCTTCACGGCTCGAATAATTGGGGTTTGGGGGCCTGCGAAGCACCAGGGCTGTATAGACATCGCACAGGGCCACGAGCCGTATTCCCCGGGGCAGCTGGGTCTGTATGTGGTCCATATCGAAACCATAGGGATATCCCGATCCGTCGGTTTTTTCGTGGTGCAGGAGGACTATCCTTTTTTCGAATTCCTGCATGGCGGGATTTTTCTCTATGAACTTGTATCCCACATGGGGATGTCCCCGTATGACGTCAAATTCCTCCCTGGAGAGCTTTTCCACCTTATTAATGATTTCCTTGGAAATGGAAGACATGCCGATGTCGTGAAACAGGGCTCCCAGGCCCATGCCCTCGCGCAGCGTCCTGTTCAGGTCAAGCCGGGCGCCGAGAATAGCCGACAGAATGGAAACATTGGTGGAATGATGATAGTGGTATTCGTCCAGGTTGCGAAAACTGCTCAGGGATTCGTAGACGCCATCCTTGTTTTCATCAACGGTTTTCAGGATTTTTTCCACCATCTGCCGCGAAGAGCTGATCTTCTCCTTGGAAATGGTGGCCCCGGGGGAATAGTTGTAAATTTCCCGTATATGCTCCAGCAGATCCCTGGTGTGATCGACAATCTCACTTTTCAGTTCAGCACCGATCATGTCATTGGCGACATTAAGCCCTGAATCGGTCATTGCCGGAGCTCCGGCTTTCGACGCCGTGGGATCATAATATAGAAATTCTATCTCCGCCGAGAGGAGGTGGCGGATATGGGCTTCCTCAATGGGCGTGTGGGCTTCCAGGACACTATTACCGAATTCATCAAAAAGATCATAACCGAAACTGGAACCTGCCCTCAGCAATGAAACCTGGACCTGAACATTTTTTGTTTTATCATCAATTTTTTTAATCTTATCCGACATGCCCATGACCTGTACTTTGCATTCCCTGCTCCAGATTTTAATCCCTTTGCAGATTAATCAAATCAATTTTTGGGAAGCCTGTAAAAAGCGGTTTTTCATTGAAAGATATGACAAACAACCACTTTCCTATCATTATATGATAATCCGGTTCTTTTATCAATGAAAATATGGGCCCGGTAATAATATCTTGACAGTCCCGTCCCTAAACTCATCACTTATTGCAAAGAAGCATATCATTCACAGGGGGATATCAGGCCATGTCGTATCATCTTCTCAACATAGCCACGGGAGAATCCTTTACCTGCCGGGACGAGACATGGCATTCCTGTCTCGATCTGGCTGAAAAGGAGGGCTGGAAACCCGACGGTACACTCTTTGACTACGAGTTTATCCTCGATGAGAGCACCGATGAGAATGATGACATCATGTATACTCTCTACATGGGCCTTGTGGTACATCACCGTTTTCTTGAATGGGACGGCAACTTTACTGACAGGGCCAACCAGATCGTCTCCCATGATGACGCCCATTACCTTGCCCTGCACATCAGGGGGCTTCTTGACAACGGGGAACTCGTTGAATTCATCGCAAAAGGCTCCTTCCGTATCTGCGAAATTTAAAATCACCGGCCGCGGGCTTTCAGCTTTTTCATTGACAGAATGAATATGTCTGCCATGATACAGGACAGCATAGACAGCCTTCCAGGGAGTATTATGATATTGAATCGGAAACTATCGGCATTGATTATATCGGCCGTAATAATTCTCTTCACAACGACGCGGTGCGGCAAAAAATCCGATATATATCATGTGGCCATCGGCACCGGCGGCGTTACAGGCGTCTACTATCCCGCAGGCGGCGCCATAGCCCGCATGGTTAACAAAAAAACCGACCGCTATAAAATCCGGGTCACGGTGGAATCAACCAGCGGGTCCGTGTACAACATCAATGCCGTACTCAGCGGCGATATCAATTTCGGCATAGCCCAGTCGGACCGCCTCTTCCAGGCCTGCAGGGGTTTTGCCGAATGGGAAAAGGCGGGACCGCAGAGGAATATCCGCTCAGTCTTTGGCCTGCACCATGAATCCATAACCATGGTGGCATCGGAAAAGAGCGGTATAAAGAAATTTTATGACATCAGGGGAAAAATCATCAACCTGGGCAATCCCGGATCAGGACAACTCCAGAATGCCCGTGACGCCATGGAGGCCTTCGGCATAAATGAGTCCGAAATCCGGGCTGAATATATCAAGGCCGTGGAAGCAGCGGGCCTGCTCCAGGACGAGCGTATCGACGCCTTCTTCTACACCGTGGGACATCCCAACGGAAGCCTCAAGGAGGCCGCCGCGGGAAGAGTCAAAGTGAGGATAGTTGATCTGTCCGGGAAGCCTCTCAATGCACTCTTTAAAAAATATCCCTTTTACACCGCATCGGTCATACCGGCGGAGATGTATCCCGGCATTCTGAACACAGAAGACATTGCAACTTTCGGGGTCAGAGCCCTCCTCATCTGTTCCGCCGGAACCAGAACCGACGCGGTCTATGCCCTGGTGAAGGAGGTATTCGACAACTTCGACGAATTCAAAAAGCTCCACCCCGCCTACGCCGTTCTCACCCGGGAGGATATGCTGAAGGGAATGACGGCCCCCTTCCATGAAGGGGCCATGAAATACTACCGCGAAACGGGACTGGACAGATATATAAACTAATTGTTCTGCTTTACAAAATACGGACCAGAGCCCCCGGCGTATGTATCAGCTCCTTGAAAAAAAGAACTGTCGCCGCCCCCGGAGGGGGCTTTAAACTTATGAATACATTACATTAGAAAATATTTGTATGGCATATTCCATAAAATTAAATAAATGAAATACTTTTAATTTCATGATAGAAATAAGACAAATGGTTCATAACCCCTCCAGGGGTGGCGACGTCTGGTATATTTAGTCAATACGTAGATTCGCCGGGGAACGAACAACAGGATAAATAATGTTCTCACGAAAAACACAAACAGCAGAAGATATATTAAAAGAAGAAACCGGCGAATTACGCTCATTAAACCGTTTCGAAAAGACCCTGACTGCCGCCGTGGCCCTGGCATGGGCCCTATTTCAGCTATCCCTTGCAAGCTGGCTCATCCTCGACAGCATCAAGGTGAGGGCCATTCATCTGGTCTTCGCCATGGTGCTGCTCTACCTGAGCTTCCCCCTCTTCAGGAGGAATAAAAAGCTTTCATTTATTTCAACAACGAGAGGGATAGCGCTGCTGGATTATATCCTGGCTGGCCTGTCAATCGCGGCGGTCCTCTACATAGTCCTGGACTGGGAGGGACTCGTAACCCGCATGGGGGCCCTGAGTACCCGTGATATTATCTTCGGCTCCCTGCTCATCCTGCTTCTCCTTGAAGCATCGCGACGATGCATCGGACCCGCCCTGCCGGTTATCGTGATCATTTTCAGCCTCTACGCCTTTTTCGCCGACGCCATGCCCGATTTCATTTCTTCTAGACCGGTGTCACTTAAAAAATACATCAACCAGACGGCCCTCTCATCGGAGGGGATATACGGTATTCCCCTGGGAGTCTCGGCAAGCATCGTGTATCTTTTTGTACTGCTGGGAGCTATGATGGACCGGGCCGGCGCAGGGTCATTTTTTACAACACTTGCTCTGTCCCTCCTGGGCCGATTCAAAGGAGGGCCCGCCAAGGCAGCAGTGGTATCCAGCGGACTCACGGGCATGATATCGGGCTCCAGCATCGCCAATATCGTCACCACGGGAACCTTCACCATTCCCCTGATGAAAAAAGTGGGATATCCGGCAAAAAAAGCCGCCGCCATCGAGGTTGCGGCCAGCATCGACGGCCAGCTCATGCCGCCCATCATGGGAGCCGCGGCCTTCATCATCGCCGAGTATGTTAATGTCCCCTACGTTGAAGTGGTCAGGGCTGCACTCATTCCGGCCCTTGTCTCTTATGCTGCACTCTTCTTTATCACCCATCTCGAAGCCTCGAAGCTGGGCATGAAGGGACTGCCGCGCCATGAGATCCCCTCTTTCAGAAAAACATTGAAAGAAGGATTCCATTACCTTATCCCCATTTCCTGGCTCATCTATGAGCTCATCGTACTGCGTCACTCACCGGAACTGGCGGCTTTCCGCGCCATACTTCTGCTCTGTGTCGTAATACTCTTCCAGGAGATATACCAGGCGCGCCGGGGAAATAGATCCTTCCATTCAGCCCTCAAGAAGGCCCTCGCCTCCATCGGCGGCGGTCTCATCAGCGGTTCGAAAAACATGGTCGTCGTAGCCCTGGCTACGGCCGCGGCCGGCATCATCGTAGGCATCGTTAGCCTGGGACTGGGGAGCATGATCACACATATAGTGGAGGCCATATCATCAGGCAATGTGTTCATCCTGCTTTTTATAACCGCCATAGCCAGTCTTATCCTGGGCATGGGCCTTCCCACCACGGCCACCTACATCGTCATGGCTTCCCTGACAGCGCCCATCATCGTCACCCTGGGTTCCCTCTATGGACTGACAATCCCCCTGCTTGCCAGTCATCTCTTCTGCTTTTATTTCGGCATCCTGGCCGATGACACACCGCCCGTTGGGCTGGCTGCCTTTGCTGCCGCGGCCATCGCCAGGACCGACCCGATAGCCACGGGGCTCCAGGGATTTCTCTACGACATCCGCACGGCCGTAATCCCCTTTTTCTTTATATTCAATCCCGATATTATTTTGCACGGCATAACGGACTGGCGCCAGGGGCTCCTTGTTTTTGTCATGACCTTGCTGGCTGCTTTCGCCTTTGCCGCGGTCGTACAGGGATGGTTCGTCACAAAAAATAAATGGCCTGAAATTCCGTTTCTTCTACTGGCGTCACTCATCCTGTTTCATCCCGGGATACTGCAGTCATGGCTTGGAATGGATTCATGGCACCGGTACTGGCTGTACCTCCCGGGCCTGGCTATACTGGCGCTTATTTTTACAGAACAAAAACTCCGGGCAGGAGAAAAAACATGAAAATCGAATTCACTCTGGACAAAGAGGATTTCCTCACCTACCAGCTCTTCACAGCTTCAAACTCAAAGACCGTTAAAATGCGGCGAATGCGAAGCTGGCTCATCATCCCCGTTCTCTATATCATCACCGGCATCCTTCTCTATTACGTGGATAACATTACATTACTCTACGCCTTTATCACCATAGCCCTGCTGTGGCTTGTCTTTTACCCCCTTTATTCCCGGGGCCTCTACCGGCGTCATTACGCGAAGCATATCGATGAACATTACAAAAACAGGCTGGGGCGAAGCGGCGTACTTAGTCTCGACAACGATGCGCTCTCCATAACCGATGAGGGAAGTGAAGGCCGGATAAAATACACAGAGATCGATGCGGTTACGGAAATCCCCGATTACTTCTTCGTGGGACTGAAAAGCGGTATGGCACTGATACTGCCGAAGGCTAAAATCGGGGAACCCGCTCTGTCACAGATAATTGAGACTATAATTCAAAAATCAGGCGCACCGAGAAATGAATTGCCTGATTGGAAATGGAAATAATCCGCAGCAACAAGGCCGTAAACTCAGTTCCATATCCTTTTTAATGCTCTTATATAAATCTGACTTCCCGTTATCGCTCATGACATTCTGCAGGCCGAACAATCAGTCGGCTTCATAAACGCTCAGGACTGATATTCATCACCTTCCACGAGTAGGATGTATAATGGGGAAACATGACTTTGATCTGCTCTATCAGACCAATTTCCGCATCAAGCGGCAGCGCCCGGGAAACGCCAATTGTGACCTCGATGCCCGATTTCCCGGCACGATTTTTTATCATGGCCCGGACCATCTTTTTTTTATCCGGAGATTCAAGGGCGTTCCAGCAGGGGTGTGCCAATGCGTCAACCTCCGTACAGAGCTTCCCATGGCTATCCCGCAAAAGTAAAATCCTCCGTTTGAGGAAAAGAATACACCCCGCGGCCGTATCAGGCCTGAGTTCCCGGCCCAAATCATAGGCCGGCACTTCCGGGCTGCGGCTCAGCCCCCGGACATGGTAGTCCAGGTGGACTTTCAGAGCACCGGGATCGAAACCGGTCACCATGATATCCGTACCTGGACTGAGTTCATCCGTTCCAAGTAAAACTTCGATGACCCGGTAGCGGGTGTCAGCATAGACATAGGGCTCTATGCCACGGGCCGGCAGGAATGTTCGTGATATCTTCCCGTCCGGTTCCTCCCGGGCCACAACTATCAACGACGACATCTCAATCATTTGCTGCAGATCAATTTTCCCAAAATGAACCTGTCCCATTAACACCCCCCGGGGAAAACCGGTATAGACGCCATATAGAAAGACGCAAGGCCTTTCAGTGGAACCTACACCTCCATGCCCTATTCTGACTGAGCATATAGCCCGCTACCGATGCTGTCAAACAGTATAGGGAAAACGATATATGGATTCATACCGGGTTTCAAGCGATGCCGAAATATTATTTTTTTCCTTGCATAAAAATCCATAATTGCTATTTACTTGCAATATAATGCTCTGGATGGCCGTTTTTCAATGAAAAATAAAATAATTACAACTCTGATATTGCTCATCATAATTGCCTTTTCGGGCTGCAAGACCGTATCCCTCGACGATCCCGGAAACAGGAACCTGACCTATGCCGTCCTGTCCGGCGATGTAGAAATGGCCCGCCAGTCGCTCATAGAAGGCGCCGATACCAGGGCACGGGGAAGCGACGGGAAAACCTTTCTTCATCTTGCCGCCATCGGCGGTAAAACAGACATGACGGAATTCCTCATAAAGATAGGCTGCGACCTGAACGCTCGCGATATTAATATGAACACGCCCCTGCACTATGCCATCATCAACAACCGCTTCGACGCGGCCAAAGTCCTCATCAGCCGGGGGGCCGATGTGAACGCCAGGAACAGTAAAGGAAAGACCCCCCTGCACCTGGCCGTGGTATCCCTGCCCAACATCTCTGAGGACACGCCCTCGGCCATGCCCAACGAAGGGGAAATCACCTCCACCTTCGGCGTACGACAGTCACCCTTCAGAACGGAATATGAATTCCACAGCGGGCTCGATATCGCCACCCTGGAAGGAAAACCCATCAAGGCCACGGCCAACGGCATCGTCGTCAAATCCTGCTGGATGGGCGGATACGGCAACACGGTCATCCTCAGGCACAAGTTCGGTTTTGACACCATGTATGGGCACTGCCGGGAACTGCGCGTGACCCGGGGCGCCAAGGTGAAAAAGGGAGATATTATCGCCACGGTAGGAATGACAGGAAACACCACGGGGAGCCACTGCCACTATGAAATCCGCTTCAATGATATTCCCGTCAACCCCTACCCGTACCTTCACAACGTGAAAATGAAAACGGGCAGCGTATCGGACATATACAGCATGACACGGATGCTGCTGGAGAAAAATGCCATTGTAAACAGCCGGGACGATGAAGGTGTCACGCCCCTCCACGACGTGGTGACCCGGGACCTGGAAACGGCGCGGCTCCTGATCCTCATAGGGGCCGATGTCAATGCCAGGGACAAAAAAGGCAGAACGCCGCTCCATCATGCGGCGTCGGGAAATTACAAGATTGCTGCCTTCCTTCTGGAGAAGGGGGCCGATCCCATGGCTAAAACAACGGCGGAATATTCAGTCATCAACGGCCAGCTCTTTCTTGAGGGGTCAACACCCATGGATGTGGCCGCACGTTTCGGCGCCGGCGATATCATCGCCCTTCTTGCGAAATCCCGCGTGAAAAAATAATGACCGGCCCTACAGCTGTTCCCATTCACCGTCGCCGGGAGGCGGCACCTCGCCGTAGTTATCCATGCTTGCTGCAATCTCCCGTATATAATTAATCGCAATGGAATAGTTTTCATCACCGATGGATATCTGCACATATTTATCCCTCTTGTTATAAAAGATATTATTGCGTATACGGGTGATATCCATGACCTTTCCTTCCCGCGGCTCCATGTGCAGGATATTGTCCATGCCGGATCATATCCTCTTTCCACGGTATTTTTTAATGGTTTAAAGAGAAACCCTTACGTCCATTATAGACTCTTGCCCGGCGGCAGTCAAGGGAGGGAAGATATTTTCTTAAACAAACCGACTTGACAGAGAGAGACCTCTTTTTACAGTACGCAGAATTATAGTTATTATTGCGGGCCCCGTTTCGCCATATCATGCACCGCAGAAAATTGTTTCTTGACAGGATGCTAAAAACATACAGTAAATAAAAATCATTGTACTGAATGTTATCAGAATTACAAGGTCCGGGGAATGGAAATCAGCACCTTCACAAAACTGAAAGAAAAAGAAAAAAACGCCCGCCGCAATATTATAATCGACGCGGCTGAAAAAGAGTTTGCTTCCAAGCCCTTTAACCGGGTAAACATGCGTGATATTGCCAAAAAAGCAGGAATATCACCGGCATCCATTTACCGCTACTTTCCCGATCAGCAGTCCCTCTTTGTTGAGGCCTTTGTGCGGGGGACAAAGGATATCTTCACCAGGCTCCACGAAATTGTCGACGGGTCCGACGACGGCGCCTTTGAAAAGGTCACGGAAGAATTCATCGATTATTTCACCAGGAATGACCAGTATTTCCGCATGATGATGCATTTTTTCCTCGACGGTTCCGTTGATACGGATGTATTCGATAAACTGACAGGACTGGAGAGAAAGCTTCTTCTGGATTTTGATGCAATTTTCGAAAAAATAAGGGCAAAGGGGAATATCCGCTTCAATTCCCACACTCTCTTTTCCACACTCGTAGGCATAGTGGCCACCTTCAGAAACCATCCCGGCAAAAACGAGGACGATATTCTAAAACATCGCCAGCGGATCGGCCGAAACATCACCAGACTTTTTCTCAATAATTCGGAAAAATAAACCGTCCGGTCATTTTTTTATTACAACTGCTTGACATTTAAAGCATTGTCGTGTAAGCAAGCGACAGGGATATTATGTCTCATCTCTTGACAAAAAATAGGATAAGATAAGACGATAAAATCTTCCTACACAAATTAAAATGTAAAATAATTTTATAAATTAACCGAAAAATTAAACAGGAAGAAAGAGAGCCGGATATTGCCATATACACACAGAATGCTTCAACTCGCTTGTCTTCGGTGATACATAAAAACATATATTTTCGGTTGTGACAGAACATGAATGGAAAAATAAAAGAATTTAACCGTCTATCCGACATAGAAAACACGAAACTGCTTATTGATATCACCAACTGTATCGAAAACGCTAAAAGCATAAAGGATTTCATCACCGATGCAAGAGCGGTTCTGCAGAATGCCGGCCTTCCCATTTTCAGCCTCTCCCTCACCATTGAAGAGCGGGGAACCCAATACCTCATGGTGAACGCCGATCTGGGCCGCCTGAGTACACCGGGCATGGCCCATAATGATGAACTCTCGGAACTTAATATAGTAAAAAAAATGCCCCTGGCGGAACTGAAAAAAAAACATAAGAATATCATCAATCCCCTCATGGGCGGCATCATCGTTAAAACGAAGAACATTCCGTGCAATGACGATATACTGCAGACCAGGAGCATCGATAAGAAAGACTTCTTCGAATACTTTCTCTCCATGAGCACTATCCTGCAGAGGCTCTACAGCAACCAGAATCTGGACCAGCTCATCGAACAGGATAACACCGACGAACTCATCATCTTCCCCGTTAAATCGGACAACCAGTTCGTGGGAACCCTTGATCTTCTGGTGCCCAGTTCGCGGCAGACCATGCTCCAGGACGAGATCCGTCTCATGACGCTCATCGCGCGGATCATCGGCAGCAGCTACCGCAATTTCCTGAACATTTACCGGGCCTCGACATCGGAATCAAAATTCAGGGCCATATTCGAATCCACACCGCTTCCCATTTATGTGGTGAACAGGAACTTACAGATAATCGAGGCCAACAGCCGCTTCAAGGCCTGGTATCCCGGCTTCAATGAAGGAGAAAACACCGTCTGCCGCGATATTATGCCCGATGAGTGCAAGTCCGACTTCTGTGAAACCTGTTCAGTCAAGGAAACCTTCGAGACCGGCAAGGCTATCGCCCGTGAAGTAAAAATCACCAGGGACAACGAGATATTCTATTACAAGCTGAAAACTTCTCCCATCATGTCTGATAACGGTGAAATAACCGCCGTCATGCAGACCATCGAGGACATCACAGAAAAGGCCATTGAAGACAAGCAGATAAAAAAACAGAACAAAAAACTCGAGCTGGAAGTTTCCCAGAAAATCGATATACTCAAGGAAAAAGAAAAAAATCTGCGGACGCTTGTCAACACCGTCCACGGCATTGAAGCCGAAAAAAACGGGGAAGAAAGCCTGGAAAAAATTATCCAGGGCTACATGGAACTGGGGGCCCGGGCCGCGGCCTTTGTCATAAATGACGGCGATATGATGAAGGTGGCCCGCATCTTTCCCGAAAGCAAAAAAATGAACCTCGACGATATTTTCCAGGGCGTCATGGAAGGATCGTGTTTCAGCCTGAAAAAAAATCCTGAAAATCCCTTCTGCGTATCCGTAGATATGGTCAATCCCATCTTCTTCATCGGCCAGGACGGCGTTTCCGATTTCTTCACTTCCTGCTTCCCCGATAAACAGAAAAAAAGCATCACCCGCGCTGCCGCTCTCTGCGACGGCCTGTCCATAATTATTTTCCCCCTGGAAGCCAAGGAAGGGGCTGAGGGCGCCATAGCCGTTCTCGCCGAACTGGACATCCTGGAAAATAATTTCGAATACTTTCAGCTCCTGTCCAATGCTGCAGCAGTAGAAATCAGCCACCGGAAGGGTGCCGCTTCTCTCGTGGAATCGGAGGAAAAATACCGGGCCATAATCGAATCCACACCGGACATGATAACCTTTTGCGACCATCACGGCAATATCCGTTTATGCAATAAATCATTCTATGAGAAAACCGGTTCCAGCGACGATGATCTGAGCAACCTGAACATCTATGACTTCTTCTCCAAAAAAGACGGTCCTACCGTGAAGAAAGCCGTTGATGCGGCCTATGAGGAGGGGACGGATTCCCGGTCCATGGAGATGGAGGTTACCGGCCTCAACGAAACCGTCATATGGACCGAAATAAGCATCAGCCGTCCGTCACCGGCATCAAAGGACATCCAGATAGTTCTGAAGGATATCAGTGACAAAAAAATACTGGAATCGAAAATTCGAACCATGTCCTCCATCCACGAACAGATAATACAGACCGATATGATCGGCATAGTCACCACGGACCTCAAGGGTTCCATAACAAAATGGAACACGGGAGCCACAAAAATACTGGGTTATGCGGAAAAAGAGGTGTTACACCGTAATATCCGCGATCTCATCGTTCCCGGCACAGGCGACCTGCTCAAGGGATTCGGGAAAATCAGGCCCGACCAGCCCGACCAGAAAAGCAGCGAGATAATGCTGAGAACAAAAAGCGGCGAGCCCGTCATGGTCATGTACGTAGAATCGGTCATGAAGGATGAGAAGGGAAATCCCGTTATTGTCGTGGCCTTCTTCTTTGATATATCGGAAAAGGTGAATCTGGAGGCCAAGTCGAATGAACTGATACATCAGCTGAACCAGGCGCAGCAGGTCACCATTCTCGCCCTGGCCAGACTGACGGAATACCGCGACTGGGAAACCGGTTCGCACCTGGAACGTATCATGAAATATACGGAACTGCTGGCCCACGAGCTGTCCTCCTACAATAATTTCAAGAACTACATCTCCGATGAATACATTATAGATCTGGTGAGCAGCTGTCCCCTTCACGATATCGGGAAGGTGGGAATACCGGACCAGATACTGCACAAGCCCGGCAAACTCACCGTCGATGAATTCGAAATAATGAAAAACCATACCATTATCGGCGGCGACACAATACACGAAGCGGAACAGAAAATCAAGAACAGGTCCTACCTGAACCTGGGCAAGGAAGTGGCCTACTACCACCATGAGAAGTGGGACGGCACCGGGTATCCCAAGGGTCTCAAACACGATGAAATACCCCTGTCTGCCCGCATCGTTGCCATCGCCGACGTCTATGACGCCCTGACGAGCAAGCGGCCTTACAAAGACGCCTTCAACCACGACACGGCCGCACAGATAATAAAGAAAAGCGCCGCTACGCACTTTGACGAAACCGTTGTACAGGCTTTTATCAACTGTGAAAACGATTTTATACAGTACAACAATATCGCCCGGGAATCTAAAAATACCGAAGCAAATTTCTCCCAGGAGATTGATATCAATAATTCCATCAATTGATGCTCCCGCAGACTATACCGGTATACCCTCCCGATTCACCATTAGTTTTAATAGTCAAATAGCGACTGTTTATTCACTAATTCCTTGACAAAAAATCTCCCCTGAATAGATTTATTAATTTTTTGAAAATGTATGATTCAGCGTTACTACCATGTCAACATAGGGACTAAGCACAGGACAGGCTCAATTCGACATCCCCCACTCCCTCCCCATGTTGCGACAAAATGGCGCATACAACATACTTAAAACTCAAAAAAGGGGAACCAACATGAAAACCCGCATACTTGCTGTCACCCTCATTCTTTCAATTCCCGGTACTGCCATGTCCATGCCCATGTCCCTGGTTAAGGCAATTAACAGCGCGGTGCTGCAGCAGACTGAAACGGATAAAGCTGCCGACAAGGATAAAAAAGAAGCGGAGAAAACCGGGACCACGTCCAATGAAACTTCCAAAAACGGATCGGTCGCTTCAAACGATGAAGCACACCGGGACCTGGCGCGCTATTCCGTGCTCATCGGCGTACCCCTTCTCACCTTCGGCTTCGCGTTCAAGGCCTGGGACTGGGGCAGCAGCGACCACTGGATCTGGCGCAGCGAGGGATTTTTCGGCCAGAACACCCAGTACGGTGGCTTTGACAAAATGGGGCATCTCTGGTCCCATTACACCATAACGCGGGCCAGCTATAATGTTTTCAACTATACGGAGCAGGGCCGCCCCATTAAATGGCTCTACACAATCCTGATTCCCGCATCGGTAGGCCTGGCCATCGAGGTGGGCGATGCCTATGCTACGAGCGCCGGATTCGCCTGGGAGGACCTGGTGGCCGACTCCACGGGTATCTTCATCGGCTGCATGATGGAACGCTTCCCTGTCCTGGATGCCTTTTTCAACCTGAGCGTGGAATACTCACCAACGGATTACGTGACAGAACACCCCGAGGACAGCTTCCTCTTCGCCCTGGATTATTCGGGCTGGAAATTCCTCACGAGCTTCAAGCTGGCCGGCTTTGAGTATCTGGGCTTCGATATTCCCGAATTCATGAAGTACTTCATGATTGACTTCGGCTATTTTACCCGGGGCTATACCAAGTTCGACAGGGAAATGAATCCTGCTGTTAAACCAAAACGCTTTGTCTACGTGGGTGTTTCCATAAATATGCCCGAGGTCCTCAAGGCTGTCTTCAACGACAATAAAAGCTTCGCCAGCCGGGCAAGCCGACAGGCTCTAAGCTATTATCATATTCCCTTCGGGCTTAACGGCAACCACAAACTGGCAGAATAACATCATTATTCATACCATATTTGAGGCTCTGTCCCCCTCTGTCCCCCCGGGAAAAACCGGAATATGGGGGTCTTTTCCCCGGGGACAGAGCCCTGATGCCGATAGTAACATTCTCTAAAAACCGATCCGCAGATATCAATTCCTTACTCTATTTATTCCTTGACAGGGAAAACTTGTTCTATATATGTCTACTTTGAGTGAGCATTCACTCATTAATTATTGGGATAACAATAAATTCGCACCACCATAACCATTTGACGTTCCAGGAGGATGATGATGAAAATTGCCTTTCTCACCGGCGGCGGAGATTCAGCCGGCATCAATGCAGCCCTGGCCCAGGCCATACTCTCCGGCACCCGGAAACATGGCGCGACCTTTATAGGCATAAAAAAAGCCTTCGAAGGTCTGACCGCCGACAACATGGAGGATTACTGCCTTGAGCTCGGTGAAGGCCTGGCAAAAAAAATATTCAACACGCCCAGCACCATCCTGGGATCATCACGATTCGCCCCCTTCTCGGAAAAAAACAAATCGTGGGCGCCGGAGAAAATCCGGGCCAACTGCCGCAGGCTGGGCATTGATGCCATAATAGCCACGGGCGGGAATGACACGATAAAAACAGCTCTGGGCGTGCATAATTTGGGAATCCCCGTCATCGCCGTCCCCAAAAGTATAGATAACGACATCAGCTGTACTGACTGGATGCTGGGGGCCAACACGGCCGTGGAATTCGCCACAAAGGCCTTCACCAGTGCGGCGGTTTCAGCCGAAACTCATGCCCGTCTCTCGATTAACGAGGTAATGGGCCGCGAGGCCGGCTGGCTTGCCTTCCTCACCGGCGTGGGAACCTGCGCCGACCTGATCCTGGTGCCGGAGAAAAATTTCAGTCTCGGCGCCCTGGTGGAACGGGTTGCACGGATCAAGAAAGAAAAGGGTTTCGTCAACATAATCGTATCAGAGGGCATCCGCCTTAACAGGGAAGATCCCCTGGTCTGCAGGGCCCTGGCTCCTGACGCGAAAGACCAGGTTCTGAAAGCCATGCTCTCCGAGGAGCCCGATTACGATCCTCACGGCAACATGAGCCTGGGCGGTGCCGGCATTATCATACAGCGCCTGCTCTCCCTGGGACTGGGCTGCAGGCTCAGCAATATCCGTCAGTCCAATATCGGCTTCGCTCTGCGCGGCCTGGCACCCAACGCTTTTGATATCAACCTGGGACAGCGCTTCGGGAGAAAAGCCATGGATCTTTTGTCACAGGGACAATCGGGACTCATGACGGCGATACACAGCAGGAACATAATTGCCGTGCCCATTGCCGATGCCCTTCCCCAGAATAACCTGAACGGCGTCGACGAAGATGAGCTGAGAGATTTCGGCGTGTTTTTTTAATAACTCCCATCGTCTTAAAAGACGGGTTCTGTGCCTGTTTCATGGAAGGGCCGGAGCCCGTCAATTTTTCAACGCCATCCTTTCCCTTTCCAGGTCCCGGTAGAGAAGCCGGGATCCTTTTTTAATAACTCCCGTCATTAAAATACGACATTCCAGGTCCATATACAGAAGAGCGACAACGGACAGGGAAGAATGCACAAGAAAATAACGGTAGCAGGTGCCCGTGAGCGTATTGAGAAGACGGGGGACGCGGTCATCGACATGCCACCGGTAGCGGATGATCTGGTAATAAACCTCTCCTAAAAGGTGCAGCGAGGTGCCCATACCCAAAATGGACCTTAATACACCTCGCAGGTTCACATGCCCGGCGCGAAGATCATTCATGAGCTGTTTATCCAGTATCCACAGCATGCCCCGGGCCAGCTCACGGCTCTTGTCTGAGAGAGAGTGGTCCTTCTGCATGACGGAGAGATGATTACGGTGATAATCCAGACTGGCGTCCAGTATCCATATCCACCGCCGCTTCGCATAACGATGATACACATATAAAACAGGAAGGGAAATGATAAGCGCTGATATTTGAATTATTCCGATAATCGTCATAAAGACAATGATTGTGAAGCGGTTAATTTTTTCAATTAGTATTTAAGTGGAATCGTTCAACTAATCCCGCTGTGGCGATATTTTATTTAAGGTATCCCGGATTTATTCTTTTTCCGGAAAAAACTTCATCGCCGCCGAGTTCATGCAGAATCGATTACCCGTGGGGGCCGGGCCGTCATTAAAGACATGGCCCAGGTGCCCTCCGCACACGGCGCAGAGGACCTCATTGCGCACCATGCCGTGAGAGCGGTCTTCCCGAAGGGTCACATTGCCGTTATTGACTGCCTGTGTGAAGCTGGGCCAGCCCGTGCCGGAATGAAACTTGTCATCGGACCGGAACAGGTCGTTGCCGCAGGCCGCGCACCGGTATATTCCCTTTTTGTTCATCGCATCATACTCACCGGTAAAGGCGCATTCCGTACCACCGCGCCGCAAAACATCAAACTGCTCCTGGGGAAGAAGGGTCTTCCATTCCGCGTCGGATTTCTCTATTTTCTTCACGGCCTTCATAGACCCCGTTTCCATATCATACACCGTTACGGTTTCATCCGTGGCATCCATGTGCCTGGTCTCCTTTTTCATATCGCACCTCGTCAGGCCAATGGCCAGCAGTATCAGCAGCATTAATGCAGCTTTTCTCATCATATATCTCACATCCTTTCTTCAGGATATAGAAACCCTTTGCTCTGAGCAAACAGGTGTGTGATATGATGTAATCACTTCGCGAATGTTACACCAGGTATTTTACAGGATTATACATTGACTTTTCCAAGTGCGCATGCTATTCTTCAACAAACTATATACCATTATTGGAGGCTTACATGAAAAATACGGGGATACAATTGGCAGGATATATGACGACCATTATCATCGTTGTTTTAGTCAGCCTGTTTGCCGCAGCGGCTGATACAGGCAGCGAAATCTTCAATAAAAAATGCGGGCTGTGCCATGATCTTCCTGATCCCAATGCCTATTCAAAAACGGACTGGGTGAAAAATGTCACCAGGATGGCTGACCGGGCCCTTCTAACGGCTGAAGAAAAAACGGCTATCATGGCCCTGAACAGCGGGAAATAGCCGTCTGTTTTATTCATCACCGCAACAGAATTATCCCTTGACGGAAATTTCTGTATATTTATCATCGTCCTGTATATTTAAACTTTATTTCTCATACATACCCCATGAAACAGGGAATGCACATACTCTTCTATTCCGACGAACTGGCCTCATTCCAGTACAGCGCGACCCATCCCTTCAAACCGGGCAGGGCCCGTCAGCTCATGGATCTCCTGAATCGCTATGCCCTCATGTATGAGCCTAACCAGAAAATTCTGATGCCCGAACCCCTCGATGAAAAACTGCTCCTCCTTTTTCATGAACGGCGTTATATTGACCTGCTTAAAAAATGCAACAGCGGTGAATTCAACCTGGAGATGCTCGAAGCCGGCATAGGCAATCCCGACAATCCCGTCATGCCGGGAATGCTGGATTTCGCCCTGAAGGCCTCGGGAGGCACATGGCAGGGGGCCATGATGCTTCTCAACGGCGAGGCCCGCTTCGTGTTCAATCCCCTGGGAGGCTTCCACCATGCCGGCCGCAACTATGCCGAGGGTTTCTGCTACATCAATGATATCGCCATTGCCATCCAGGAATGCGTCAACCGGGGAAAAAAGGTCGCCTATATAGACATCGATGCCCATCACGGCAACGGGGTCCAGGATGCTTTTTATTCATCGGACAAAGTGCTGACTATTTCGCTCCATGAATCGGGAAAAACCCTCTATCCCTGGAGCGGTTTCGAGGATGAGACGGGGATAAAAGATGGCGAGGGTTACAATGTTAACATTCCCTTTATGGAAAACAGCGACGACGAGGTGTACCTTTATGCCTTTCGCGAACTGGTACCGCCCCTTCTCGAGCGGTTCAATGCAGACCTGATCTTCGTGGAGGTGGGAGGTGACGCACACCGCGAGGACCCCCTGGCGCACCTCAACCTTACAAGCAATGCCTACAAGGAAATCATACAGACTATAAACGGCCTCTCGGACCGCATTATTGCTACGGGCGGCGGCGGCTATAACGTCTTTAAAACAGCATCTCTGTGGGCCCTGGCCTGGTCCCTTTTCTGCGACATCGAGCCCGAGGACAACTTCGCCGGAAGCGTTGGCGGCATGATGTTCGGCCCCGAAGCACATTCGGGTTCCCTCAATGATGCACCCTTCACGATCACAGGCAGCACAAAGGAACAGTGCATGGACCATGCCCGTAAGGTAACCGCTTTCCTGAAAGAGAATATCCCCCTGCTCAAATCCTGAACATATCGAGCGAACAGACAATCAGCTCCTCGTGGAATCCCGGCCATCCCGCCAGATGATGCCGTTCTATGACATCATGCCTTTTCAGCTCATCATGAAATGCCCGGTCGCCGGCAAGTCCGGCATCGCCGAGAAAAAGCAGCCTTGTTCCTCCCGCGTCCCGGTAGGCCTTCAGCGCACCCAGGGCCATGGGATCATCCAGGAGCGGCCACGAAAGCAGCAGGGAATGGTCCGGGTACAGGGCGGCGCTTCGCTCGTCACCCTCATCGATATGATACCATGCGTCGTTATACCACCGGTTTGCCGCGTCCAGTTCCCAGGGGCTCGCTTCCTGGGGAGGAAACCGGTCGATGGCCGTAACACCGACATCCATCTGGGACAGGCAATAGGCCCAGTACCCGCTGCCGGCACCGATTTCCACAATGGGTGCATACCGGGCCATGCATGCCAGTATATCGTAGCAGGGAATGGAAAATGCAAAATCCGTCACCAGTTCCTCCCGGTTCTCCAGAAGCCTGCGAACCAGGTCTTCACCGTTCTCACGCGCTTTTCCGATGATGGCCAGAACGCGATGAAGATAGGGATTCTTTATCTTCATGTCCATTTCATGGGGAATATAGTTCAGTATTGAAAATTTACTTGTATCCACTACCCATCCTCGCCATCCGGGGCATCGGGGTTCATTATGGCTTCAATCACTTGCTCCAGCCTATCATAGTGACTCCCCTTCCAGTACAATTTTCCGCACTGCCCGCACCGGTAATACTCACGGCACCACTCCAGGACACCGGGGGGAACATGGCGCTCAAGAACATCACGGTTTTCTTCATAATCGAACACGGCCATGGGGCCATTGCACTCCAGGCACCGGCTGAAGGGCCTGCACAGGTCCCGGATATCCAGACGGTCCAGCACCTCCCTCACCTGTTTTTCCGAATCCGTGTTCCGTACATAGAGCCCCCGGTCCACTATCTTACGCATGAGGAGCTGACGGTCCCTGGTGAGGAGAAGCCGCGAATCACGGTCCGAGATGAAGGCCAGTTCATCATCATCGCGCCCCGCCTCGTAATCCACATCGAATCCCAGGAGACGCAATCGACGCGCCAGTTTCCTCAGGTGAACATCCAGCACAAAACGAACCTGCCGCAGAGGATGGGGCCGCAGCCGTGTCGCGCTCCGTATATTGAGACGCTCAAACACGGGATACACGCTTATTCTATCGCCGTCCTCAACAATGCGGTCGAAGTCAACCGACTCACCGTTCACCAGGATCAGGTCCACCTCCACATGGGGTATCCCGAAGGACTCAATGAGGTCCTTTATTGAACGCCTCCCGGTGAAAGTGAAAGGTATGTCTATTTTTCTCTGGGAACGATCAAGGAAATCATTGAGTTCCTCATAAAAACGGATGGTCACGCCATACATTACAGCTCTTCCCTTGTGATGCCGGTCAACAGGGCATCCACTATTTCTTCCGCCTCTTTCTCCAGAATGTTAACGGCCCGGTCAAGTCCCTTCCTGTCCAGGGACACGATGACAAAGGACCACCGCGACTTCATGTGCTCGTCCTGATAGCCGCTTTCACAGAGGGCGATGTGGGACATCCTGCCGAAGCGCCTCCTGAGTCCCGACATACGGCTTCGTTTTTCCTTCAGGGAACGACAGCCTTCGAGACGAAAATCCATGTGTATAAGCCCGATAAACATACACAAAAGAAAGCATCCCCTGCCGCTTCATGCAAGAATATTTTCACCTCCATTACGGATTTCCCCGGCGATCCTCAAATCGTTCCATGGGACTTTCCCCCATGAAGTCTTTAGCAGATTTACTATACATGGGAGGGCATCAGCCCCATTGCTATTATCCGTTCTCGAATATATATTAGAATCAGTTTGAGCCAGACATAGTTCATCTCCTTTCCGTCACGCATTAAGGATGATCGGGGATGCCGGAGCAGGGGAAAAAAAGGCCAGGTTCAAAAAAAAAGTGAAAAGCCTTTGACATTATGATATGACTGTCATACATAGTTAACTGGCACTTTTCACATAATCGCCATATTGGAGGACTGTCATGTTCAGACGCAGAATTGCCGGCGTAAAAATCTATCACCCTGCCAAGATCAGCGGTATAAGTAATATTGAATTCGGCAAAAATATCATCATCGACAGCTTCACCTATATCTATGCCAATAAAAGGCTGGTTATAGGCAATAATGTGCATATCGCCAGTTTTGTCTTTATCAGCGGGGGGGATGTTATTGAAATCGGTGATTTCGTCGGGCTTTTCCAGGGAAGCAAAATCTACGCCAGTACCGATGATTTCAAGGACTGGGGATTCGGCAATCCCACAATCGATGAGAAATACCGGAATCCCTACCGTGCCCCGGTTTCAATCGGACGATTTGTATCCGTGGGGGCCAACAGCGTAATCCTGCCGGGAGTGACTATTGGAGAAGGTGCCGCCATCGGGGCTGGCTCCACCATCACAAAAAACCTTGAGCCGTGGGGCATCTATCTCAACAACAAAAAAATAGGTGAACGAAACCGGGAAGGGGTGCTGGCCAATTATGAACGCTATCTCGGCGAATCGGGTAAAAAGTAATTCCACCGTCAATCCCGCTGCCGAGGACTGTTTTTTATACTTGAAAATATTCCTGTTTGCATTACAATAGCAAAATCGGGGCATGTCCCTGATCAGCTATATCCCGTATGACGGTACCATGAAGAAAACCGACAAGAAAAATCCCTGCAGGAACAACGCCTGCTCGAACATTGAAAAGCTCAATGCGAAGCTGCAGGCCATCCGCAATCTCAACCTGCTTATTTTCCGTGAGAAAAAAAACAAATGGGAGGCCATAGATATCTGTAGGTCCCTGGCGGACGGCGAGGCCTACCTGAGCTGCTGGATGGCGTCAACCGACGGCAGTGGTCTGACCAAGGAATTCGCCCATACCGGCAATTCCCAGTTCCTGCCGGATATGGAGGAACGCAGGGCCGACTCAACGCTGAGCGATTTCATTAAAAAGGCCGTAAAACGGCCCGATATCATGATAAACGAGGCGCCGCTGCCCAAGGCAAAAAATCACGAGGATGAAAGTGACAAACCGGGAACAATGACAACACGGATAGAATATAACAATCATGTCTATGGCGTTCTCTCCGTAAGCATCAACCGCGGTGAAGAGATGCAGCCGGAACAGCAGCTCCTTTTCACTGAAGTGGCTAATGATATCGCCCTCGAATATTACAACATCGAGATGGAAGCCAATCAGAACGAGACGCTGGAAAGGCTCCACCAGTCGGAAAAATTTTACCGGACGATCTTTGAAACGACGGGAAACGCCACTATTCTCATCGACGAGGATACAACCATAAACTACGCCAACATCGAGTTTGAGAAGCTGTCTGCCTACGGCAGGGAGGAAATAGAGGGAAAAATGAGCTGGCAGGATTTTATCGCCAAGGAAGACCTGGAAATGATGCGGGAATATCACCGGATCAGGAGAATCGATTCCGACGCAGCGCCGCGCAATTACGAGTTTCATTTCATCGACCGCTACAACAACATTAAGGATATTTACGGTACATTCGACATCATTCCCGATACGAAAAAGAGCATCGCATCCTTCATGGACATCACGGAGCAGAAAATGCTGGAGAGTGATATCATTCGTATAAGCGAACAGGAGCGCCAGAAGATAGGCAATGATCTTCATGACGGCCTGGGTCCCCACCTTGTGGGAGTAAAATTCATGATGAACCTGCTGGAAAAAAAACTGAAGGAAAAACACCTCATCGATGAAGCGAAGGACGTGGAGGAAATAAATGCGCTCATAACCCAGGGGATAAACCATACGCGGCGCCTGGTCAAGGGATTGTGCCCGGTGGATATAGATACTGACGGCCTCATCGTGGCACTGGAGGACCTTACTTCAAACATTGAAAAAGTATTCAGTATCAAATGCACCTTTGAGCACGACGACTCGCTTCACATAACGGAAAATATCACCACGACACACCTCTACCTCATCGCCCAGGAGGCCGTGAACAACGCCATCAAGCACAGCAGGGCCGACAAAATTGACGTGGCCATCTTCGAAAAGGACGGGTTTATAACCCTGCAGATCCGGGACAACGGCATCGGCATCGAAAAGCTTCTTGACAGGAAAAAGGGAATGGGGATAAATATTATGAAGTATCGTGCCCGCGTAATCAATGCAGCACTCGATATTCGCCCCAATATGGACAGAGGGACGAGTGTATCCTGTCTGATGAAAAAACACGAGATAAACGCTCCACGGCATTAAGAGAGATCCGCCCATGCATGAAAAACAATTTTCAAATTCAAAAATCGCGAAAATAGTCCTGGTCGAGGACCACCCCATTTTCAGAAAGGGGCTGGCACAGCTCATCAATAATGAAAAGGACATGACCGTCTGCGGCGAATCCGAGGACTCCGTCGAGGCCCTCCGCATAGTAAAGGAACTGGAGCCCGATCTCGTTATCGTCGATATCACGCTAAAGGACAGGAACGGCATCGAGCTTATAAAGGATATAAAGATCCGCTTCCCGGAAATGAAAATTATCGTTATATCAATGCATGATGAAAAAATTTATGCCGAGAGGGCGCTCCGGGCCGGGGCCAAGGGCTATATAATGAAACAGGAAGCCCCGGAAACAATCCTCAAGGCCATCCACCATGTCCTGAACAACAATGTCTACGTGAGTAACGATATAGCCACGAGGATATTCAATCTTTTCTTCGACGGCCGCGCCAAAGAGGACAATAATCCCGTCAACCAGCTCACCGACCGGGAGCTGGAGATATTTCAACTCATCGGACAGGGCTTCGGAACGCGGCAGATAGCCAGCAAGCTTCATATCAGTGTAAAAACCGTGGAGAATCACCGGGCACACATAAAGGAGAAACTGAATCTGAAAAGCGCTATTGAACTGGTACAGCAGGCAACGCTATGGCTCCAGAGAAATCAGACAACTTAACATCGGCAGGCAGACTGGTCTTATCAATACATACCCATGAAAATATAGGGGAAACCCCCATACCAAAAAAAGAATTATCTCTACTGACAAAATATACCTTCACCCATTGCAATCATTACCGGCATAACATATCTTAAATTTAAGATCAGGGGGAAATACACAATGGCCCGAAATTCTGAACGAAGGTGGCTCGACAAATGGAAAAACAAATACCCTGAGAAATTCGCTCCCGAAGAGGATATCTTCAGCAATATCCATCGCGGCGACCGCATTTTTATCAGCACCGCGTGCGGCGAACCCCAGTACCTCATCAAGGCCCTGAGTAACTATGTTGATTCCAATCCCAAGGCATTCGCCGAAACTGAGGTCATGCATGTATGGTCCCTGGGTGTGGCGCCCTACTCCGATGAAAAGTTCAGCTATAACTTCAGGCATAATTCGTTTTTCGTGGCCGATGCCACCAGAGATTCCGTGAACGCCGGCATGGCGGATTACACTCCCATTTTTCTCTCCAATATACCTGGCCTTATAAACAGCGGCCGAATCACCATTGACGTGGCCCTCATTCAGACATCCCCGCCCGATGAACATGGCCTCGTGAGCCTGGGCATAAGCGTGGATATCACCAAGTCGGCCATCGAAAACGCCAGAATAATTATTGCGCAGATCAATGAAAACATGCCCAGGGTCCACGGGGACACTTTTCTCGACATGAGAGCCATTGATTACATAGTCCCCTTTGACGAGGAGCTCCTGGAGTACAACCCCCGGGTTCCGGGAGACGTGGCACAGGAGATAGGCCGCTATGTATCAAAACTTATCAATGACGGTGACACCATTCAGCTGGGGTACGGCAGCTTGCCCAACGCCATTCTTAATAATCTTGCAGTTAAAAAAAACCTGGGAGTCCATTCAGAGTTGCTCACGGACTCCATGGTGGAACTGATTCAACAGGGCGTAATCAATAACTCCCGTAAATCCCTTAACAGGGGCAAGACCGTGGCATCGTTCTGCATGGCGTCGCGGAAAACCTATGAATTTCTCAACGACAATCCCCTTATCGAATTCAGGCCCATTGACTATACGAATAATCCCCTGAATATCGCTCAGCTGGATAACATGACTGCCATCAACGCCGCACTGCAGATAGACCTGACAGGCCAGTCCACATCGGAGTCCATCAACAGCACATTCTACAGCGGCATCGGCGGGCATGCCGATTTCATGCGCGGAGCGATCCTGGCTCCCGGCGGAAAGACCATCTTGGTCCTCCAGTCAACGGCCAGAAACGGCGAGGTTTCCCGTATTGTTCCTTTCCTGGACAGCGGCGCCGGCGTGACACTTAACAGGGGCGATATCCGCTACGTGGTAACGGAGTTTGGCATTGCCTACATCCACGGTAAAAATATCCGCGAGCGCGCCATGGACCTTATAGCCATAGCACATCCGAAATTCCGGCCCTGGCTTATCGATGAAGCAAAACGTCTCAGGATCATTTACCATGATCAGGCCTTCATTCCAGGGAAAAAAGGCGAATATCCCGAACATCTTGAGACCATCAGGACAACGCGTTCGGGGATGCAGATCAATCTGCGCCCCGTAAAAATGAACGATGAACCCCTTATCAAGGATTTCTTTTATGCCCTGTCCGACAAAAGCCTGCAGCGCCGGTTCATGACCATACGCAGGGACGTCCCCCACAAGATGAGGCAGGAATTTGTTATCATCGACTACACTATTGAGATGACTATTCTTGCCACGCTGGAAAGTGCGGGAAAGGAAATCGTCGTCGGGCTTGGACAGACCATCAATGAAGAACACACGCACACGGCCGAGGTGGCCTTTGCCGTCAGGGATGACTTTCAGAACAACGGCATCGGTACGGAACTCCTGAATTATCTCACCGTACTCGCCAAGAAAGAAGGGCTACTGGGCTTTACCGCCGACGTCCTGACCGAAAACAGGCCTATGCTCCATGTCTTTGAAAACCATTTTCCCGCCCTGGAGAAAAAAATTGAGGACGGCGTATATAACCTCACCATGCGTTTCATGGAAAACCGCGTATCCAGGCGAGAGCAGATGCTTTCGGCTGTCTGATGTACCGTCCGGAGGAGGGACCATGGATTCAATGAACACCATGAAATATATGTTTGAACCGTCAAGCGTTGCCGTTATCGGAGCATCCGCACAGCCCGGGAAAATCGGGTATAGCGTTGTCCGTAACCTCAAAGAGGGCGGTTTCGGGGGGAACATATATCCCATTAATCCACGGGGCGGGGAAATTATCGGCATTAAATCCTATGCAGATATAAGCGATGTCGCAGGCCCCATTGACGTTGCTTCCATATGTGTGCCTGCACGATTGGTCTTCGATGCCGTTAAGGCATGCGCCGATAAAGGCGTCAAAATAGTCCAGATCATAAGCTCGGGTTTTTCCGAAATAGGAGAATTCGAGATGGAAGAGCGCATCACCGCCTATGCCCGGGACAAGGGGACGCGGGTACTGGGTCCCAACATTTTCGGCGCCTACTCCGGTGCGGCCAACTGCAATGCCACCTTTTCCGCGACAAAAATAGTCCATGGCAACGTTGCCATATTGACACAGAGCGGTGCCCTGGGAATCGCCATGATAGGAAAGACCGCCGTGACCGGCATGGGCCTTTCAGCCATGGTATCCCTGGGAAATAAGGCCGATATAGACGAGGCCGATTGTCTCAGCTACGTCGTATCGGACAGCAACACCAGGGTTATTCTCATATATATTGAAGGCATTAAAAAAGGAGAACGATTCATCGAGGCCCTGAAAAATGCCACGGCTATAAAGCCCGTGATCATTCTGAAGTCGGGGCGATCCAAAAGGGGGGCCATGGCCGCCGCGTCCCATACCGGTTCACTCGCCGGTTCCGACGAGATATTCGACGCCATCGTTCGGCAATGCGGAGCGCTCCGGGCCGAGAGTCTGGAGGAGGCCTTCAACTGGTGCAAATTTCTTGCCAGTTCCCCGCTTCCCCGGGGAGACAACTGCGTCATCGTTACCAACGGCGGCGGTATCGGAGTTATGGCCACCGACGCCTGCGAGAAATACGGCATCGATCTCTTCGACGACCAGGAAACGCTTAAAAGCGTATTTGAGGACTCAACACCGGCCTTCGGTTCCACCAAAAATCCCATTGATATTACAGGCGGAGCAGCATCGGCGGAGTATACCGCAGCGCTCAGCGCTCCGGCGGAACACGATGCCATTCACAGCACCATCGCCCTGTACTGTGAAACGGCCACATTCGATTCGGAAAATCTCACCCCCATGATTCGCGGCACCTATAAAAAGCACCTGGCTTCGGGAAAACCCGCCGTGTATGCCCTGGTGGGCGGTTCGGCAATAGATGAGTCTATGCGTGCGCTGAAACAGGAAAATATCCCCGTTTACAGCGATGTGGACCAGGCCGTATCCTCCCTGTCCGTTTCCTATCGCTACCGTCACTATCTGGCGGAACGCAGTGATACCGTTGACTGGGCCCATGTCAACACGTCCAGGATCGATCAGATAATAAACGGAGTCCGGCATGACGGGCGTAGTTTTCTTCTCTCCGATGAAGGAGCAGCGGTCATGCAGTCGGCCGAAATTCCCATTCCCTCGAGCAGGATAGCCCATAACCTGGATCAGGCCGTCAACTTTGCCGATGACCTGGGATATCCCCTGGTCATGAAGGTGGTGTCACGGGACATCCTTCATAAAAGTGATGCCGGGGGTGTGGCCCTGAATCTGCTCGCCAGGAATGAAGTCATCGACGCTTATGAAGCCATAATCCAGAACTGTAAAAACTACAATGCCGCGGCCAGGATCGACGGCATCGAGGTGACACAGATGGTCCAGGCCGGGACCGAGCTTATCATCGGCGCTCGCCGGGACCCCTCTTTCGGGCCCGTTGTCATGTGCGGACTGGGAGGCATCTACGTAGAGATCATGAAAGATGTTGTATTCAGGGCCCTGCCCCTGAACAGGCGGGAGATACGGTCCATGCTGGAGGATATCAAATCCTTTCCGCTTCTCATGGGCGTCCGGGGAGAGGCACAGAAAGATATTGACTCCATCATCGACGCCATACTGAAAGTGGGAACCATCCTTTACCGTTGTCCCGGAATCACCGATATAGAAATTAATCCGGTCATGGTCTATGAACAGAATAAAGGATTAAAGGCCGTTGACACCCGTATATTAATCAGCAACGCAAAGGAGGAGCATCTATGAAGACCATAACCATCGCATCGGCGCGGGAAGGAGCGGGTAAAACCAGCATAATAGTAGGACTTGCCACATCCCTGGGGAAAGCGTACGGCTACATGAAACCCTTTGGAGACCGCCTGATATACAAAAGGAAAAGGAACTGGGACTATGATGCCAACCTGATGGTAAATATTCTGGGAATAGATGAAGACCCCGAAACCATTTCCCTGGGTTTCAACCATTCCAAGCTGAAATATGTCTATGATGAAGCCCGCATGAAGGAAACCGTCGTTTCCATGGCCGCGAACATCGGGAAGGGCAAGGATCTCCTCTTCGTGGAAGGGGGGCGCGACCTGACTTACGGCGCCTCGGTGCACCTCGATTCCCTGTCCATTCACCAGTACGTGGGTGGGAAACTCATTATCGTTTATAGCGGCGACGACGACCAGATCCTCGACGATATCACCCACCTTCATTCAAATATCAACCTGAAGGACGTGGATTTCGCCGGTATCATCATCAACAATGTTCATGATGTGGACGACTTCGAAAATTCCCACAGCAAGGTCATCACGGACATGGGCATCCCCATTCTCGGTATAATACCATTCAGGGAACAGCTTACCTATTTTTCCGTAAATTTTCTTTCGGAAAAACTGTTCGCAAAGGTCATAGCCGGGGAAAAGGGACTCAGCAACATCGTAAAAAACATATTTGTCGGGGCCATGTCCACGGGCGAATCACTGAGAAATCCACTGTTCAACAAGGAGAACAAGCTTCTCATCACCAGTGGTGATCGGAGTGATATGATCCTGGCCGCTCTGGAAAGCGATACGGTGGGAATAGTTTTAACGAACAATCTTCTTCCGCCGTCAAATATCATCGCCAGGGCCACGGAAAAAAATGTGCCGCTGCTTCTGGTCTCAACCGACACTTTCCAGGTTTCAAAGCAAATCGACAGGATGGAGGCCCTGCTTACCCCCGACAACGAGGAACGTATAAAATTTATTTCACAGCTCGTTACCAAATATGTCAGGGTTGAGGATATAATCGGATAATCGTTAATTCATTTTTCAGGAGAAGAGGCATGCTTAAAAATGCGAATATTCTGTTCAATTCATTCGTCCGACTGATAGAAGAGGAGCACCAGGAAATAACCGAGCGTTTCATGAATGATCTCATCAAAAATGCCGATACCTCCGCTTATCGGAGCCTGAATCGGGACCATGTCTATGAGGGCAGTGATGTCGTATACCGCGATCTTTCCAAGTTCATTGCCAAGGCATACCCCAAGGACAAAATAAAAGAGCACTATATAAAACTGGGGAAGGAGCGTTTCAACCAGGGCATACCCTTCCCGCAGGTGCAGAAGGCCCTTGTTCTTCAGAAAAGACATCTCTGGCTCTTTGTTATGGACAAACTCTATAACGACCTGACCAGTTACAAGGAAGCGGTGGACCTGAACAATCGGGTTGTTCTCTTTTTCGACCGGGCGACAAATTATATGCTCAGAGGATATGAAGATATGTACAAGGGATTACGTATTTGACTGAAATCCCTTGTGTAATGAAATATCATGCGGCTGATATATGGTTTATAAAAAAAATAATAATCGCTTCCGTGTCCTCATCGTTGAAAACAACGCAGTTTTCCGCAGGGGCCTGGAACAACTGCTCAATCACGAGCATGACATCATAGTCTACGGGTATGCCGATTCTACATTGAAGGCCCTCCAGCTCATAGAGCAGACAAGGCCCGATCTTGTCATCGCCGACATATCCCTGAAGGATGGAAGCGGAATAAAGCTTATCCGCGAAATCCGCAGAGCCTGCCCCGAAATCCCCGTCCTGGTGCTCTCCATGCACGATGAATCGGTATATGCTAAACTGGCACTCCAGGCCGGAGCCACGGGCTATATGTCAACACAACAGTCCCCGGAGACAATAATAGAGGTGGTTCATAAAATTCTGCATGGTGACACCGAAATTGACGAACTCCTGACAGATCATTTCAGCAGCTTGACCACCCCCCTGGATCATTGATAGTATCACTCTCAAACCACCCAAGATATAAGGAAACCTCCATAAAACACTATTTGGCCGAGACCTTTTAGCCCATCCTGAACAACTTCAAGTGAACTTTAATTTTTTTATTTTCCCCTGCAAAAAATCTTGACAGTATCATAAACAAAGTTAACTATTGTAAACATTGTTTATGATATAAATTAATGTTCATATCCAATATGTTATTTATAAAAGGTGGGCACACATGGAAAAATTTTTCAGTCCGGAATCAATAGCTATTATCGGCGCCTCCAATGGGACTTTTAACCTGGGAGCCACCATTTGCCAATCCCTGAAGGAATATCTGAAATATAGTGGCAGGGTTTATGCCGTTAACAGGAAGGGCGAGGATGTAAAGGGATGCCAGGGATTCCCTTCAGTCATGGACCTTCCGGAAGCGGCAGACCTGGCAATCATCATAACACCAGCGCAGGTAGTGCCCCAGTTTATGAAGGAATGCGGTGAAAAGGGTATCCGGCGTGTCATCATTGAAAGTGCGGGATTTTCCGAGGAAGGTGATTCGGGAACCATCCTCCAGGAGCAGATGAATGAGATTGCCCGTTCATATAACATGCGCTTCCTGGGCCCCAACTGTCTCGGGACACTCGACACGAAGAGTCATTTCTGCAGTTTTTATGGTGTCAACCACATCATGATCGATATGATAAACGAGTTAAACAGCCGCGATGGCACGATTTCATATATCATCCAAAGCGGAGGCGTCGGCGTCCTGGTCCTTGAATCCTGCGTGACCGACGTGATAAGCGTCAATAAAATGGTCAGCATCGGGAATAAATCGGACATCGATGAATCGGACCTTATCGAATACTTCTCGCACGACGACACACAGGTAATCTGCATGTACCTGGAGAATATCAAGGACGGACGCAAACTCATGGACACCGCCCGTAACGCCGGTAAACCGGTAATAGCCTTCAAGGTGGGCAGAACCGAAGCCGGTTCAAAGGCTGCCATGTCGCACACAGCGGGCATGGCAAACAATGATGCTGTTTTCGACAAGGCCTGCCGCCAGTCCGGCATTATCCGCGCCCGGTCCATAACCGAACTGCATTCACTTCCGAAAATATTTACCACTATGCCCCCTCTCAGGGGAAAAAATATCGCTCTCTTTACCAACTCAGGAGCCTTCGGCGGCATCACCGCGGACCTCCTGACCGAGGCGGGTCTGTCCCTCGTCCAGTTCTCTCCTGAAACGCAGGAGAAGTTAAAAAAAACCGGTCAGACATTCAACGTGAAGAATCCCGTAGATATAGGCCCTGCCCTTCCCAAGACCTATCTGGATATATTTGAGATACTCCTCTCGGCAAAGGAAGTCGATGCAATATTGCCCCTGGCCAGCATCTGGCAGACATTTGTCATTGACGTTCTGCTGGAACTGCAGAAAATGTGTCAACATTATCAAAAACCGGCGGCCATATATTGCCCCAATGCGACTGGGAAAATACTGGCGGTTCGGAAAGAGCATCAGTTGGCGCTCTTTGAATCACCGGAAGAGGCTGTAAGGGCCCTTGCCGTGTCATATCAATATACCGATTTTATCAACAGAAGGAGCCCCGTTTATGAAGAAAATATTGCAGAATGCAATTCAGAACAACCAGAAAGCACTCTCCGAATATGAATCAAAACTGGTGATCCGCGAGGCCGGAATAGCCATTACCACGGAATACCTGGCTCAAACCAGGGAAGAGGCGGTTGCCCGGGCCTCTGCCATGGGATACCCCGTTGTTCTGAAAGGATGCTCCCATACGCTCATGCATAAGACAGAATCCGGCATGGTCATGCTGAATCTGAGCAGTGATGATGATGTGGCCCGCGCCTATGATGATATTATCAACCGCAGTCCCTCGCTGGAAGGAGTGCTGGTCCAGGAAATGATAAAGGGAAACCGGGAATTTGTCATCGGTATGACAAGGGATCCCAATTTCGGTCCCTGCATTATGTTCGGCCTGGGAGGAATCTTCACGGAAGTCCTGAAGGACATATCCTTCAGAATCGCCCCTCTCACCCATGATGATGCCCTGGAGATGATCAATGAACTGAAGACACGGGAACTGCTCGATGAATTCCGCGGCAGTCCCGCCGTTGACAAGGAAGCCCTGGCTCAGGCACTGGTGGGATTGGGCAATCTTGCCTGCGAACATGATGAGATTGCCGAAATAGACATCAATCCCCTTATCATTGCCGGTAACAGGCCCGTTGCCGTTGATGCCCTGGTTATTCTGAAAAACGCGAAAGGGCAGGACTAATACGCAAGGAGGGGACTCAACGCTCCTTCAAGAGGGATCTGATGCGATTACTGAGGTCCGTCATATCATGGATGGGTTTAAAAAATATATGCTCATCCGATATCCCAAGGTCGGCCAGTTCAGTAGAAATGGTATAATCGACGGCACCGGTATGTATGAGACAGAGCAGACAGGAGTCTATCGCCAGAGCTTTCTTGATAAGCTTGTCGCCATCCATATCATTAAGAGTCATATCTACAACGGCGGCGTCGTAGGAATTTGCCCTGATCTTTTCCAGGGCCTCCGAGCCGCTCTGCGCTATCTCTACGGTAAAATCCTCATCTTCGAGGAAATCTCTCAGTATGTTGCTCACCATTTTCTCATCATCAATGACGAGGACCTTGATTTCACCTTCACTCATAGTTATTCCTTGTAGATAATTTTACTACCTGTTCTGCTTTTAATGCAAGAATATTTTTCCCGGCAGGTGATAAAAAATCCAGTTGGTCGGAAAGTTCAGGGCTGGCAAAAAAATATCAGCGAAACTCTTTACGAGTTGTAACAAAGTTAATTTCAGCTGCGATTAACCGAGCCCTGTGAAAGTGCTTCATAATAGACATATTCCAGTTTTTCTATTGATTTTTCAATTCGGTACCTTTTGGAAAGCTCAAAGTAATCTTTGGAAGCCTTTGCCAGCTCATTCCGGTGTTCAAACCAGTAGTCAATCTGATCAGCCAGGTCCCTGGAATTGCCACTGGAAAAAATGAATGCGTCATTGAGGGCGAACTGTTGCGCCGCGCTTATTTTTGAATCACCGATAAGTACGGGAAGGCCGCAGGCAATAGCCTCAAGCACGGTAAGAGACTCCAGTTCGACTTCGGAGGTATGGACATAGAGGTCGGCCATATTATAATATTTTATCAAATCGGCATGAGACACATAACCGATTATGGGCCTTACGGGCATTGCTTTTCCCTGTTCAATCAGCTGCCCTATAAGGGGCCCTTTTCCTGCCAGGACGAGTTGTATGTATTCCCTGTGCCTGGACTTCATGATTGCTTCCATGATCAGGTTATGTCGTTTTTCCCTGGCCAGCCTTCCCACTGAATATATGATAAATTTATCCTTGAGCGAATCATCCTTTTTTATTTTCACCGGCCGGAATTCCGGCATTATGCCATTCGATATGACAAAGCTGGGAGTTGTAAGGCCGAAATTTTTTAGTTCACTTTCAGCAAACTTACTGGGACATATTACCGCCTCCACCTTATTATACATTCTTTTCAGAAAAAACCGGTATAGTATTTTAAGAAAATACTCGGACCTTATCCCCAGACTGTAAATCATGTTCTCGGGCTGGACATGAAACGAAGCGACAACAGGGATGCCCATTTTCCGGGCAATGGACAGAGCTCGTATGCCAAGATAAAAGGGAAACTGTATGTGAATAACATCAGCACCGGTAAAGGCCTTTTCGAGAAGCTCCCGTTTCGGCCATGCGAAGGGAAAGCCGGTCTTCTCCATAATGCTTCGAATACCCGGTATGGGAACGTAAAAAGAGGGGAGAACAACCTTGCCCGGCAGTTCTTTTCCTGTGGACAGAACCGTTACCTCATGTTTTTTTCGCAGCAGATTAACGAAACGCTCCGTGGAAACCATGGCGCCGTTCCGGGAGCCGTCATAAACATCGGCAACCATTACTATTTTCAGCCGGCGTTCTTTACCCATAACCGATCCCCCTTTCTAATGCACAAATCTCTAAAGTCTCTTACCGGTAAAATCAGATACTATACAACATCGAACAGCAATCATCGAGATACCGCATGCCGGCCTTTTGACAGATACGTGTTGAGATATATCTCACCCTGCGCATTATATTTGCACCGAGATGATGTTATCTAATGATGCATCAACAATATGCTGTTTCCATCCAGAATATATTCCGGTTTCAATCACTCTCTTTTTTAGGACTCGCATAAATAGTGCCCCGCATGGTGATGCCGAACCTTGATAAAAATCGGGCCATTTTCATTTTCATGTCTTCCGCGATATAATAGAAAGAAGGAATCAGCAAAAGTGTTATAACCGTGGCGAACACCAGACCATAACCGAATGAAAGAGCAAGAGGCGCCACGAAAAAATCTTTTCCGCCAATGCCGTAAATCGTGGGAAAAAGCGCCAGTACTGTCGTCCCGGCAGTCAGCATAACAGGTCGCAGGCGGATAACGCCGGCCTGAATGAGTGCCTCTCTGAGTTCCAACCCTTCGTCGCGCTGATTATTTATAAACTGTACCAATACAAGTGTGTTGCTCACGATGACGCCGGCCAGGCTGAAGATGCCGAGAAAACTGCTGAAGGAAAGCATCTGCCCATGGGCAAGGAACGCCAGAATAACACCGACAAGGGCAAAGGGGATGGCGCTCATGACAACTGCCGGAAGAATAAGCGAATTGAAAAAAGCGGCCAGCAGAATATATATGACCAGAAGGGCGAAAAGGAACAATGTACCCATCTCACCCATCGTCTCGGCCGTATCTTCCTGCTCCCCGCCGTAGGCGATATCATACCCCTTGTATTTCTTGGAAATGCCGGCAAATTTCTCTTTCAGCATGTTATTGACCTGCATTGATGTTATTACATTCATATCAACATTGGCCTGGACCTGAACGATCCGTTTATAATTCAAACGGTTTATCTGCGAATAACCGGGCTGCTGCCGGACACCGGTAACTGCGTCCAGAGGTATAAGTCCTCCCCTGTTATTGGATACTATCACCTCTTTCAGGCTTTTCATTCTTTTCCGCTCATACTCGGGAAAACGAACCCGGACGTCAACGTTTTCTTCACCGATCCGCGTACTGGTTGCAACAGCGCCCTGGTATGACGCGTTAAGCGACATTGCCACATCGTACACGGAAACGCCGGTCTGTGCCGCCATCACTTCCTTGATAAAGTAGCGGTACTCCTGTTTTCCCTCTTCCAGGTCCAGCGTAATATCCCGTACGCCGTTAATCTTGCGTAATTCGGCAATATACTCATCGGATATTTTTTTCAGGACAGAGAAATCCTCTCCCCGTATTTCAACATTGACAGCTTTTCCAGTGGGCGGCCCATGCTCCTGGACATTGAAAAGAATAACCAGGTCCCGATGCAGTAAACCTTTTTTCCTGGCCGCAGCTACACCTTTCCTCAGTTCCGCCTCAATGGCATAGGCATCGCGTTCCCTCTCTTTATCTGGAGTGAGATACACGGTGAAGGTTGATTTATGCGTCCCCTCTCCAGGTTTCGGATCAAGACCGTCTGCTTCTTCGATGCCGACCCGGGCCTTTACACCAATCAATTCATCTTTTGGCAGCCTGAGAATGATTTTTTCCAGTTCCTTCATCTGCCGGAGGTTTGCCTCAAGGTTCGTCCCCTGGTGCATAAAGGTCTTTATCTGCATCTGTTCTGCACCGCCCTTGGGGACAAATACAAAGCCCACTATCTTCAGCAGACCCAAGGATCCTATCAGCAGAACAATAAGAACGGCAACCGTAATATAGCGATGTTTCAGCACCTTTTCCAGTAAATGCTGATACCTGTGCTGCACTTTCCCAAAGAGACCCTTCTCATATACACCGGCCTCATTATCATCGCCGCCTTTTTTATGTATCTCTTCCTTCATGAACATGTTCAGGTGCGTGGGCAGTATGAACATGGCAATAAACCATGAAGCGCCGAGACAGATCATCAGCACCGTGGGTATGGCAAAGATAAATTTCCCCATGAGACCGCTGATAAACAGCAGCGGGGCAAAAGCCGCGGAAATACAGAGAAAGGTCACAGTGACGGGCCAGAAAACTTCGCTGACTCCCTTGAGGATGGCGTCGTAACGGGAAAATCCTAACTCCATGTAGCGGTGACTGTTTTCTGCCACGACAATACTGAAATCAACGATCATGCCCAGTACCATGATAAGGCCGAAGAGGCTGATAACATTTAATGTAATCCCCGTTATCTTCATGCCCATGAAGGCCATCATGAAAGCCAGGGGAATCCCCACGGAAACGATAGCCGAAATCCGTGGCCCCAGCAGGGCCATGAGTATAACTGCCATGATGATGAGACCTATGAAAAAATTCGTAAGTACCGCCGATATCCTGTTGCGCGTCAGCGTGCTCCAGTCATACATGATTTCAATTTTCACATCTTTTGCGTGAGGCGGCGAATATTCGGTCAGCCTTTCCTTAATCTCATCGACGAGCCTGATTTCATCGGCACTGAGTTTTTTCCAGACAAGCAGAGTAACCGCTTCCTTTCCGTTGTACCTTTCACGCACCGTGGCATCCTCAAAAGAGTCTTCCACGTTGCCGATGTCTTTTATGCGGGTCACAAACCCCGCATCATTGGACATCATTACCGTGTTAAGGACCTCATCAACATTCTGAAACTGCCCCTTTGTCCTGAGAACATATTCTTCGTCCCCCACCTTCAGAGTACCCCCGGGCAGGTCCAGGTTTCTTGTTCTCAGTGTATTAATTACCGTATTGATGCCCAGTCTGTACTGCAGGAGTTTTCGCGGATTAACCTCCACAAGGTACTCCCTGTCATAGTAACCGCTGGTTTCCACCTCGGCCACGCCGTCTATATCATAAAGAAAATCCTTCAGGTTATCGGCCGCCTCTCTGATTTCCCGGTAGGGGACATCATCCCTGGCGCCGAAAACAGCGATGTTCACGGCCATTTTCTTATCCAGTTTGATCTCCTTCACCTCGGGCATTTCCGCCTTGTCAGGCAGATTATCCACCATGTCCACGGCATCCTTTATGTCCTGGACAACTCCCGGCTTATCGGAAACCTTGTCATCGATGTAGGCCGCCACAACGGACACATTCTCAATGTTGTAGGTCCGCACCTTGTCCAGGCCGTCCACCTCGCGAAGCTGCTCCTCAATGGGTATCGACACCAGCTGCTCCAGTTCATCGGGCGAACCTCCGGGATAAATGGTGGTAATGGTCACCATGTCAAAATTGACTTCCGGGAATGCCTCACGGTTTATCTTTTTCATCGTCGCAAATCCAGCCAGAATAATAAGGGCAACTACCAGGTTTATGAGCAGCTTCTGATTCATCAGAGAGCCGAATATTTTTTTCATCTATTTTCCTCCACGCAGGTTTAGTTCAGTTACTATTTAGTATCTTTGGGGATGTAATCGTCAACATTGATCTCGTATCTTTCAAAGAGTTCGTTTTTAGCCACTTCGAACTGCAGCATGGAAACATTAAAATAAACCAGGGCCGTAAGCTCCTGCTGGCGGCTGCTCACCATGGCGTCAAGACCGTTCTTCACGTCAGCCGATGAGAGCCTGCCCCGCTGGAGGCTCTGGAGCATCTTGTAGTAAAAGGCCTCGGCCTGTACATGGGCCTCGCTGGCTTTTTTATACAGCTCATGGGCCGTGTTCACCGCTTCCATTTTTGATTTTATATCGTCCCGGACTGTACGCCGCGTCTTGTCAAGGTTGATCTGGGCCTGTTTCATTTTAAAGCGGGCGTTGCGTTCATTGATCACCTGTTCGCGGTCATCGAGAGGATAGGTCATCTTTACCCGGGCCTCAAAAGACGGATATTTGAATGCGGCGGCATCACCGTAGGCCCCGCCGAAATTTTCATTCTGGGCCATGGTGGACATGTTCAACTCGGCGGTGAGCGACGGCATGGCGTCGCGGGAAAGCATCTCCAGTTCAAGCCGCGCATTCTCCACGGCCAGCAGGGCATTTCGGAAGTCTGCTCTTTTCTCATAGGCGGTCTTCAGGGCCGACTCCTCGTCCAGGCCGGGCATCACATTGCCGAAAACGGCCGAACCGGCCACGTTGACATCTTCACCCAGGTTTACCGTGGTGAGAAAGGTGCGCAGGGCATCCTGATATTTCTGCCGCGCCGAAATAACGCTGGCCTCGGCTCCGGCCACGAGCAGGTTAGAATAATTGATATTGAACCCGTCGGCCAGGCCGAGATTGACATTGCGGACAACGATGTTCCGTACTTTCTTCGTTTCCTGAAGCTGCAGCTCGGCGTTATCCAGCTGCGTCTTATTCAGTACCACGGTCCAGTAATCGGCGATGACGCCCACGACCACCATGGAGAGCATGGATACGATCTGGTCCTTCTGCATTTTTCCGGCGTTTTTCAGTATCTGCGCCTGACGCCGTTCATTGTAACCAAAACCGTTCTTCAACAACTCCTGCTGGACGCTGACAAAGAGAACGGGTATATTATACTGGTTTGGGCCCATCATTCCACCGAAAAGAGAAAGCACCTCAAGCTGTGTCGGTGTAAGAAGACTTGGATCATAACTCTGCGGGGTTTTGTCCATATAGGTATGACTGACACCGGCAGCCACTGTGGTGCCCGTATCAAACATTTTCGCCAGAGATACACTGGTGTCAAGGCTCTGATACTTTTCTCCATAGGCAAAGACCTGCGCATCAATATTCTTCTGATACTTGTATCCACCCTCGGCGTTCAGAAAGATTGAGTACTTTTTCTGAAACTGCTCATAGTAGGTATCGCTCATGGCCACGTCGTAACTCCCGGCCAGGATGTCGTAGTTCTGCTGTATGGCCTGGCGGATCGCCTGGGCCAGGGTTATCCTGACACCACCGATCACCACGGCCGGTTCATCGGCCAGCTCCACCGTAGCCGGTTTCATGTTGTTCCCGTTCCGGCCTTCCTTTTCCTGGGCCTTCAGCGCATACGCGTCAAAGAAAAATACCGTGAGTACAATAATAATCAACGTCGATAGTCTGGTGTTCATGATAATTCCTTCCCTGTTTTTTATAAGTATGATTAATATGTGATAGTATAATCTGATACTAATTACGGGATGTACGATTTCTCCGTATCCCTGCTTTATTTCCCTATGATGAGCTCCATCATGGCATCGACCATTTTTTCCGAAATCCCCTCATGCTTCATGATGTCGATGAGCCGGTCTATGTACCGGAGGATTTCCTGCGGCACCTCGGGTATATCCAGGGATCTCCCGCGGGGACAGAGCATCTTGAATATATATTCAAGATAAAAAGAAAGATAATCTTCTTCGCTGATATTGCCATGCATTTCAAAAAGAGTGGGTTTAAACTTTCGTTCAATCTCTATCTGGAAAGATATGGCCATGGCGAAAAGCCCCTGCAGGACCAGGGTGGGATGTTTCGTCTCAAACTCTCCCTTTTCCACGCCCTCGGAGATCAGCTTCAGCACGGCCTTCTGTCGCGGGGCAAGGGACGCCTCATTGATCATTTTCAGGAATTTACCGCCCTCGGCGACCTCCCAGAGCATGATGTCATTTCCTTCCCGATCCGATGCCCTGAGATGTGACATGATGAGCAGGTAGGTGAGGATATACATTTTTTGCGGCGAGGAGAGGTCAATTTTGTCCATGTAGAGCGGGATATCATAATCGGTTTTCGCCAGACCGATCATCCTCTCCAAAATTTCCATATAGAGGGATTCCTTGTTATCGAAATAATAATGAATGAGGGCCTTGTTCACTCCGGCAGTTTCGGCAATGGTAGCCATCCTGGCTCCCTGGAATCCCCGGGCGGCAAACTCCTTCTTGGCAGCCAGAAGAATATGCTCCCTGGCTTCCCGATCTTCCTTTTTAGGATACTTCATGTATTTTACCTTTTCAGTTAAACATTTTAACTTTACGGTTAATATATTTAACTTTATGGTTAAAGTCAATAACAGGCATGCTTTTTTAATAAAATACAGGAAAAAATGACAAGAAAAACGCTGATACGATAAAAAGAAAGTATCCGGCTATTTCCGGCTAAGGGGGAGTCCGATGATAAAGGTGGTCCCGAACCCTTTTCGGGAGACAACCTCAATACTCCCCTTATGGTTCCCCGTAATGATGAAATAGGCCACGGACAGACCCAGGCCCGTTCCCTCGCCCACGGGCTTTGTCGTGTAGAAAGGCTCAAAAACATGACGGGACATATCCTCATCCATGCCAGGTCCGTTATCAGCAATGGTTATGACAGCTCTGTCCCCCGAAAATGCCGTAGAGATAGTGATACGGGGATGTCCGCCCTCCTCCGCCATACCGCTTATAGCCTGGGCCGCATTTTTCAACAGGTTGAGCAAAACCTGTTCCATCTCCGTTTTCTGGATATACAATTCCGGAAGTTCCTCATAATAATTACGAACGATCTCAATATGCCGGAAATCATATTTCCTTTTCAGATCATAGTCCTTTTCCGCCAGAGTGATAGCCTCATCGATCACGGAATTAATATTGCATGATGAAAATTCCTGTCGGGTCTTCCGGCTGAAATTGAGCATATTGGCGATGATATCTCCAGCCCGGCCCCCGGCCTCCTCAATGCTTCTGAGATAATAGGTGATCCTTCTCTCCTCCATGTACCGGCCGACCAGTCCCAGATCAAGGCCCATCTCTTCGGCGATATTCCTGTTTTTTTCCTGCTCCGGGGAAAAACGGCGTATAGTATTCTGCACGCCCTGGAGAATAATCCCCAGCGGGTTGTTGATCTCATGGGCCATGCCCGCGGCAAGGCCGCCCACGGTCATCATCTTCTCATTCTGGATCAGCACGGCCTCGGCCCTTTTTCTTTCCGTGATATCGATGATGACGCCCCGGAACCCCTTTTGACTGCCATCGCGCATAATGGTGCGTGTATAGATAAGGACCGGAATGGTTGTACCGTCCCTGCGCATAACCGTATAGTCATGGGGATGTACATCGCTGCTGGAAAGTATGCTGATAAAATTTTCAGCGGCCTTTTTTCTATCTTCCGGAACCAGCAGATCCAGGGCATTCATGCCCCGTTTCAAATCATCGGACGTATAACCCGTCATGTCATAACCGAACTCATTGACATACGTCAGCTTTCCATTTAATTCCATTTCATATACCGCCTGAGGGAGCATGCCGGTCATTTCACTGAAACGCTGTTCTTCAGCTTCAAGGCTTCGGTAGGCAGTCATCAGCTCCTCGTTCTGTGCCTCGAATTCCTCGTTCGTAGCTACCAGTTCCTCGTTTGCTGCCATGAGTTCACTGTTCTGCTCCCTGACCTGGGCCTCCGATTTTTCCAGATTTTTTTTCAATATGTTCAATTTATCAGCCAGACCCAGGGAGGAAAAAAATATTACCCCTGAAAGGGTGAATTCAATACCGTAAAGCTTTAAAA
This sequence comes from Spirochaetae bacterium HGW-Spirochaetae-1, assembly GCA_002839375.1. Classification (NCBI taxonomy): domain Bacteria; kingdom Pseudomonadati; phylum Spirochaetota; species Spirochaetae bacterium HGW-Spirochaetae-1. Next base: position 589,102 of record PGXY01000003.1, read on the forward strand.
AATTGCCTTCTGTGAATCCTAAAGTTATTAAAATACCATGTATGCTGATAACGAAAATCGGTACAAATCCGGCCATTAAGAAATAAGCCTGCCTGACTTTTTTTAAAGCGGCCCTTACCATGATTATTACTATCAACAGTATTTCCAGCAGAAAGATATATAATACGGCTTGCATTATGATATCCACGGGAAGGAATAGTGACAGTATCATCATCACAAAGGCAGGGATCTGTATTATCCATACAATGAGCCTGTCCATTTTTGGAAAAAGTTTTTTACTCCCCAGAAATAGCCGGTAAAACTGAGTCCCGGAAAGAATCATCACGGCCCATAAAAAAGGCATGGCGATATTGATCCATTTCCCGCCTGACGGAAAAAAATACTGGGCTCCGAATCCCCTAATGATGAACTGCTCCATGCCTGTGACCGAGGCAGGGATAATAAAAAGCAAATAGATCCGTTCCTGTGTTGAAAAATAAATGAAAATATTATACAGAACAAGTAATAGAAACCATCCCCAGACTATCCAGTATACCGATAGTATTTTACCCAGTGTGTCCAGATAAAATTCCGGCGTCTTCAGGAGGAAGGAATATTTATGAGAGCCAAGAGTTTGTATGCGCACATATATGCTCTGATATGTTTTATTCTCGGGAATGGTAAAGATAAAATTCCTGTCGGGAATGTCCCTGTTTTTGAAGGGGATCATATCTCCCGCCTCTTTATGAATCCAGCCCCCTTTTCCGTCGGGAATATACAGATCGATGTAATCAACAGTGGGGAAATCAATCTCAAGATAGATACCCCCGTCCCGGGGCATTCGGTTTTCGAGCGTAAAGGTGTACCAAAAGGCTGAACGGGAATAACCGAAACGGGTGGTGTTTACATTTAATGCCCGCCAGTCCTTGTTTCGGGCCGTAATATCATCAATTGTAAGGGTCCCGCCATGGTCCTCAAAGTAGCGGATTTTAGGAGTGATATTTATAAAGGAAAATGTTTCATCAAGCAGAATCGTTTCCACGGATAATCTTTCTGCATATCCGGCAATTGAAATGAGAAAGATCGTAGTAAAAAATACTATTTTCCCATGGACTGATTTCATATCACCTTTTTCATATATGTCATTGTGAAATACATGCAATTTACAGTATAAATAACTTCTATTAGAATTGTCCCATACACACCGGTAGATGTCAATAGAGGTAAACATGGTTCAGAATTTTTTAATAGAATGGAGCAAAAAGAAAAGCCCCTTTCATCAGGGGCTTTTCTTTCTATTGCAATAATTTAGTTATTATATCTTCTCAATCTCATCGAGAAAACCGGCGACAGGATGGGCACCGGTCAATTCATGTGTTTCATTGATAATAATTTTCGGCACGCCGCTGACATTGTACTTGTTGGCCAGATGGGGGAAAGTGGAAGCCTCCACCATATCGGCTGTTATTTTATCATTCTCCAGGGCAAGCCGGTGCGCCGTGCTCACCGCCTGCGGACAGTAGGGGCATCCCAGGGACACGAACACCTGAATATGAATATCTTTTTTTATTTTCCCTATGCGGTCCTTTATTCCCACGGGAAGTTCTTCACCATGGCCCGACACCTCAAGTATACTCTGCATGAAGGAATTGATTTCATATCCACCCGGCAGGCCGTAAAACCGGATGCCTCTATCCTTATTATCAGCATAGAGAAGAACAATAGCCGGGATCTTATCAACACCGTAGGACTTCACTTTATCCCCATCCTTCTGGAAATCATATACGGTGAGGCTCAGCTTATCGGAAAGACCTGTGATTTCCTCGACAAACTGCCGGGTGTCGCTGCAGGAACCGCATTCGAATTCCTGCGTCACAAAAACCAGGTTGACCCGTTCCTTCATCTGTCCGAGAACCTGTTTCAGCTGATCCTGAATTTTCTGATCGAATAATGCCATGGTGGAACCTCCCGTTACTTTTCATTTTTTCCATGATAGCGCCTTTTCATCATCATGAAATACGCTTATTCCCCTTTCAAAACATAATCGCAGGCCGACAGGGCCGCCTTGGCCCCCTCGCCGGCGGCGATGATAATCTGCTTGAAGGGGACCGATGTCACATCCCCGGCGGCGAATATTCCGGGAACACTGGTCCGGCAGGCGCAGTCAATGCTGATCTCGCCCGCTTCATTGAGCTCCACTGTTCCTTTCAGAAATCCGCTGTTGGGGATGAGTCCGATTTCAACAAAAATACCGTCGGCATTTATATCCTTCCCGGCTCCGCTCTTCCTTTTCCGCACAACAACCGTATTAACGCTTGCGTCTCCCTTTATTTCCGTCACCTCATGCTCATAGATAATATCAACGTTTGAGAATTCATTCAACCTTTCAATGAGAATCTTATCCCCCGTGAGAGTATCAAGAAACTGAACAATGGTGACATGGGTGGCAAGCCTGGCCAGATCGATGGCCGCTTCAATGCCGCTGTTGCCGCCTCCCACCACCACGACCTTTTTTCCGGCAAAAAAAGGCGCGTCACAGGTTGTGCAATACGCCACGCCACGACCCGTAAATTCCTTTTCGCCGGGAACACCGAGCCTGCGCCATGATTTTCCCGTCGTGACAATAACCGCTTTCGCCTGAAACAGGCGGCCGTCTTCCAGGTGTATCTTTTTCACGGGTCCCCCTTCCAGGGACTGAACGGTTGCACCCGTCTCGAAGCCGATGCTGAACTCCTGCACCTGTCCCTGGAACTTGTCGACCAGTTCAACACCGCTGATGTACCGGTATCCCATGTAATTTTCCACGCCGGCAGTCTCGGCAACCTGTCCCCCCAGATCCCTGATGATAATGCCGGTCTTCAGGCCCTTGCGCATACAGTACACCGCTGCCGTAAGACCGGCAGGACCGCCCCCCAGGATGATTATATCATACACTACTGACGGGTCCATGGAAACGAACTGTTTGGTATCAGTAAAGGCTCCCAGGCTCAGGTTGAAATCCATGACAGCACTCTCCAAATTAAATAATTGAGATTCACAAATCTTATCCTAACCCCCTTTGGGGGTGGCGACAGCGAATTCCTGAAAATAATTATAACTTATCCGCCGGGGGCTTTACATTACCTGTGCCCTCTCTTTAATATCCACTCAGGAGGATCACAAAAATCTGTGATGGCATTATTTAAGAAGTTACCCGATAAGGGCAGGAAATGCAATAAAAAAAATCGATTGCAATCAGCCCTGGTATGTCACCAGTTCGTAATCGGGATTGCCGAATGAGATGTCACGGGCATGATCGATCTGGCAGCGGTACGGAATATTATAGGCCATATCGGACAGACTTTTGCCTCCCCGGCCTTCCACCAGGTCCAGTGAAGCGGCGTCCACGGCAACAGGGTCGAATGATATGAGAATGCCTATATCGGGAAGCATTTTTTCAAAGCTGTCCATACAATCACAGTCTTTCGACATCCGGGTAAGCACATTAACAAAAAGTATTTTACCGGGACATGCCCTGACTACACCCAGGGCATGTTCCACAACCTTCTTCTGCAGGTCTTCGTAAGTGACTGCCCAGTTGTAACCCACGGCATCGAAGCGGCACACTGCCAGGCACTCACCGCAGCCTATGCACATCGCCTTGTCTATCACGGCACTGTCATCGCCCATGGTTATGGCCGATTCCGGGCACCATGTGATGCAGACGCCGCATTGCGTACATTTTTTTGATTTAATGGAAGGTTTCGCCGTGGAATGCTGGTTAAGCTTTCCCTTGCGGCTGGCAAGCCCCATGCCGATATTTTTGAGCGCGGCGCCGAAACCGGCAGCCAGATGCCCGGTAAAATGGGAAACAACAATCATGGACTGAACCATGGAAACCAGGGCGGCCACATGCACCGATTCATGGAGACGCCCCCCGACCGAAACCTCCGTTTCCTGGTCGCCCAGCAACCCGTCGGCCATGATGATGGGAAGGCCCGTGTTTTCATAACCGAATCCGTGCCGATGAGCCAGCATGATGTGTTCAACGGCGTTGTTTCTGTTTCCCTTGTACAGAGTCGACGTCTCGGTCAGAAAGGGAAGGCCTTTTTTTTCAGTAACAATCCCGCCCAGGGTCTTTATAAGTTCCGGACGGGCATAACCCGATTTTGCCGTCTCACCAAAATGTGTTTTAATAGCCACCATGTCGCGGTCTTTTACATGATCCAGGAGCATTTTTTCGGACAGGCAGTTCCTTACCCGTTGTGCAACGGCAGAATCAGACTCGTTGTCTTTTACCGGTATGAAGAACACTTTTTCTTTCATGGTCTCTCCTTTGTAAAATCTTCCTCAAGATTTGCAAGCCCCTGTATCATGACATCTCTCACCCGGGAAATTGTTTCTTCCAATGTAAGGTTTTCAAACTGCTCATAGGGTATTTCGGGCAGCACGCGCATGCGGATCTGGTGAACCCCTTCGGTTTTCATTACATACTTGGGCAGGGCCTCACCGGTTCCCCTCACCACGATGGGCAGTATGGGAACTTTCTTTTTTTTCGCAAGGATGAAGGCGCCGGTCTTGAAATCCTTAATCTTGCCGTCCTTTGACCGTGTGCCTTCGGGAAAGAAAAAGACCGAGCTTCCCTCGTCGAGCGTTCGCTCACAGTCCTGCATCATTTTTTCAACGCTCGACTTGTCCCCCCTGTTCAGCCTGATATAGCGGTTCAGAACCATGTTCCACCCGATGAGAGGGACCCTGAATATTTCCGCCTTGGAAACAAATTTGTAATGGAAATAGAGCCTGAAGGCCACCAGTATATCAAGCTGCGACTGATGATTGCATACCACCATATAGCAGGCATTGCGGCGGATATTTTCCCGACCCGAAGTCCTGATTTTCCACATGGGCATAAGGTATGTATAAAGGGATCCCCAGAAGCAGGTCACCATGTGGATTATCTGCAGCTTCCTGTCAAAGAAACCCGTGAGTATCCTTAAAATCAGATTAAGAATATAAAAGGGGATGGAGGTAACCCCCACGAGTATGATAAAATATGCAGTTATCAGACGGTGTCTCATATCCAGCTCCGGACTATCAGATGAAATATGCACAGAAACATATGCTTTGATTGCTGTTTATTCATTCCCTGCAGGGAATTATCAGCTTTGATTACAATGCCCTTCCGGAAAATTCGTCAATTGAAAAATTTAATTTTTTTTTGACATTGCCGGGGAAGAATGAAAAATGTTCTTAAAGAATAACAGCATAATCTCCGTACAGGCTGCAAGAGACAGAGGAACCGCCATGATATCACCATCCGCTTTGGCCACATTCATTCTCTATTTTATACTACTGCTGGGCATGGGGCTCTATTTTTACCGCCGTACCGCAAACCTGGAAGATTACCTCCTGGGAGGCAGGAGCCTCGGCGTATGGGTTACGGCCTTTTCAGCCCAGGCCAGCGACATGAGCGGCTGGCTCCTCATGGGCCTCCCCGGCGCCGTCTACCTGGGCGGGGTAACCGCGCTGTGGATCGCCCTGGGACTCTTCATCGGTACGGTTTTCAACTGGCAGTTTGTGGCCCGCCGTCTGAGGATTTACACACAATTATACAACTCCCTAACGCTCCCATCCTTCTTTGAAAGCAGGTTCGGGGACCCCACGGGCCTTCTGCGGATACTGTCGGCTGTCATCACGCTTATATTTTTTACTATCTATACATCCTCGGGTCTTGTTGCCTCGGGTAAACTATTTGAGTCAATTTTCAACATGAATTACCGGTTGGCCGTGCTGATAGGAGGAATTGTCATCATTGCCTACACATTCCTGGGCGGATTCCTCGCCGTGTCATGGACAGACCTTGTCCAGGGAGCGCTCATGGTTATGGCCATAGTGGTGGTTCCCCTCGCGGCGATCAACTCTCTGGGCGGTACCGATGCCGTCATCGGGGCAATGACGGTGAAAAATATTCCGCTGGAATTATTCGGCACCGGGTTTTCACTCCTCACAATGTTTTCCGCGGCTGCATGGGGACTTGGCTATTTTGGCCAGCCCCATATACTGGCACGGTTCATGGGGATACGTTCAGCCCGGGACCTGCCCAGGTCCACGTTCATAGCAGTCACATGGGTTATTCTTTCACTCTCCGGGGCCGTGGCCGTGGGATTCACCGCCATTGCAATGTTCCCCGATCTCCACGGCGGTGATGAGGAGAAGGTTTTCATTTACATGGTGGCAAAAATATTCAATCCCTGGACCGGGGGCATCATGCTGGCTGCCATTCTTTCGGCAATCATGTCCACCATAGACTCGCAGCTCCTCGTCTCATCATCGGCCCTGACCGAGGATTTCTATGACAAGGTTATACGAAATAACGCATCGCAGAGAGAACTGGTCTTCATGGGCCGTATATGCGTTATCATTATTTCAGTGATAGCACTGCTCCTGGCCATGAATCCCGACAACACGGTACTGGGGCTGGTGGCCTATGCCTGGGGAGGTTTCGGGGCCGCCTTTGGTCCACTGGTCCTCTTCGCCCTCTTTTCACGAAAAACATCGTGGCAGGCGGCCCTTGCAGGAATGATAACGGGCACGGTCACGCTGGTCCTGTGGAAAAGCATGGGGCTGGGCGGTTTCATGTATGAAATTGTGCCCGGTTTCGCGTCCAATATCATCGTTATGACGGCCGTTAGCCGTTTTATTCCTCAAAGGAATGAGAAAATACTGTCCGATTTCGATATGATAAACAGCGGGGAGATCAACTGAGTCCGAGTCTGTTCAGGGCCTCAATAGCCGTGTCTATCTCGTCCGTGGTATTGAAGAGCCCGAAGCCGAAACGAACGGTTCCGGCCGGAAACGTGCCCATGGTCTCATGAGCAAGGGGAGCACAGTGCAGTCCGGCGCGGCACATGATGTTATAATCGTCGGATAAAAACTGGGCCACCTCGGAGGAACTCCTCCCCTGCAGGTTAAACGATACCACACCGGTTATGATATCATCGGAAGAAACATATCCCGTGAATCCCGCCACATTTTTAGCGGCACGCTCCAGGAAATGATGCACAAGTTTTTTCTTATGTTCCATGATCCCCCGAAGTCCTCCCTTATATCCTGCCAGGAAATCCAGACCGGCCGCAAGACCCGCCAGACCGGCCGTGTTGAGGGTGCCGCTCTCGAAGCAATCGGGCAGAAATTCGGGCTGCTCTATCCTGTCGGAAAGGCTGCCTGTCCCGCCGTACCTGAGGGGCCTGATGGTGGTATGATCAAAATCATCGGCGATAATAAGGGCCCCCGTGCCTGTGGGACCGTAGAGTCCCTTATGCCCGGCCACGGCAAGAAGATCGATACCGTCATCCTTCATGTTTATGGGGACAATCCCCGCGGTCTGGGCTGCGTCAACTAAAAAGACAATTTCCCTTTCCCTGCATATCCGGCCCATCTCCCCAATAGGCTGCACTGTTCCGAAAGCATTGGACCCGTGGTTCACCACGACCATACGCGTTTTCGCCGTTATGGCGCCGGTCATATCATGAATATCCATGTGGCCGCCGGTGCCGCATCGAACAACGGAGAGAGAGATGAGGCCGCTCTTTTCCAGTTCCTTCAGGGGACGGGCCGTGCTGTTGTGCTCCATGGAAGTGGTGACAACATGGTCTCCCTGCCGCAGCACACCCTGGATGGCCTGATTGATGGCATCAGTGGCGTTAAAGGCGCATATGACACGCATGGGATTGGCGACCCCGAAAAGATCGGCCATGGCCTGACGCGCTGAAAAAACAATTTCACCAGCCTCAATGGACAGCCGGTGTCCTGAACGGCCGGGATTGCCTCCCGCAACCGTCATGTAGTTCGTTACGGCAGTTGTAACCGCTTCCGGTTTGGGGAATGATGTAGCCGCATTATCAAAATAGATGGTCCTGTCCACATTCATATCCTGTCCCCCCATTGATCTCCAGGGTCAAGTATGACAATATTATCTATTTTTTCAATATTTTTAATTCTTTTTTATGATTTTTCCACTCTCAATCGAGCACAAAGGCCAGCACCGATATCATTGCCAGGATAATTATCACGGCATTGAGTTCGCGGAATTTCCCCGTCACCAGCTTAATAAAGACATGGGCTATAAAACCGGCGGCCAGTCCCTTCGTAATTGAAAAAGTCAGGGGCATCATCACAATAATGAGAAAGGACGGCAGGGCCGTTTCAAAATCGCCGAAATTTATTTTCTTCAGATCGGCAAACATGAAGACACCCACCATGACCAGCACGGGATATATGGCATTGGCCGGAATGGCGGTGAAAAGGGGAAGCATAAACAGTGTCAGGATAAAGAGGAGGCCCGTGACCACGGCAGTAAGCCCGGTTCTTCCCCCCTCCTCGACTCCCGACGCACTTTCGATAAAACTGGTCGTAGTGGAGAGTCCCAGGAGCGATCCAAGAACCGTTGCCGCCGCATCGGCCTCCAGGGTTTTCTGGATAGGCCGCGAATCGCTGTCATCAAAAATACCGGCCCGGTATCCCACACCGGCAAGGGTACCCAGGCTGTCAAAAAGGTCCGTGAGCATGAAGGTGATGATAGGAGCGATAAGGGCAGGTGTCAGTGCCGCGGCAATATCAAGCTTTAAAAATAAAGGAGCTATGGAAGCGGGCATCGATGTAAAGGAAGCCGGCAGGGCCGATACACCTGCCGCATATCCTGCCATGGAGGTAAGGGCAATGCCGATAATAAAGGCGCCCCTGACCCGCCGGAGAATCAGCGCCGTGATGAGAAAAATACCGGTCACGCCCAGAAGAACGTTTTTATCCGAGAGATTCCCCAGTGTCAGGTATGTCACGGGATGAGCAGCGATGATCCCCATCTGCTTCAAGCCGATGAAGGCGATAAAAATGCCGATGCCGGCCGAAACGGCAATTTTGAACTCGGCTGAAATAGATTCGATTATAAGGCGCCTTACCCGCGTAACGGTAAGAACAAGAAACAGGGCGCCCGAGAGAAAAACAATTCCCAGAACGGTCTGCCAGGGAAGTTTCTCCCCCAGCACCAGGGCATAGGTGAAGTAGCTGTTGAGTCCCAGGCCCACGGACATGGCAATGGGCGTATTGGACCAGAATCCATTGAACATGGTGGCCGACATGGAGATGAGGGCCGTGGCCGTGATGACGGCTTCAATGGGCATACCGGCGTCTTTCATGATGATACCGTTCAGGGGCACAATATACATCATGGTGAGAAATGTCGTAACACCGGCAATGATTTCGGTTTTTACATCGGTGCCGCGCTCTGAAAGATGAAAGTATGATTCAAAAAAGCGTTTCATGAGGCCTCCGGCACAACGTATGATACTGAGCCGGCAGGTCATCAAACGAAGCTCCCGGTCTCAGGTATCAATACTATATGGCGTCGGCATTTAAGGACAACATTTTTTATCCGATGTCGGGGAAAAATTCACCGTATTGGTGCTCAATGCAGGATGATAATACCCTGTTTGGCTTGCAGATCTGTTCGAATGAAAAAACGTGATATACACAACAGCGGCTACCATGAGCAGGAAAGCGACGATGGAAAGAAAAATCACAACGGGGCTCGTTTTTTTCATATGTTTTTTATCCCACTTCCTCGACATGGGGGGCACATTTACCGGGGCATCCTTGTTAGCCACGGGACGACCGCAATGAGGACATTCCGGCGCCATTTCAAAAACCAGTTCATGACAGTGAACACATTTGACCTTAGCCATACTCTTCTCCTTTTTATTTATATAAAAATCGAAGGAATATAATCAAAAACCGGGCAAGAGTCAACTGCCATGATAAAATTTTTCCCATCTGGAGGGTATATTAAGAAAAAAAGATGAAAATTCCCCTGCCTTCAATATTTACGGAAAAGAGATTGCATTTATCCGCGATAGTCAATTGGATTGCATCCAAAATACCGATGACCAGAGAAAAATAAATGAAAACATACGATTCATTCCGGCACAGGTTTTCCCGGAGACCACAGGGTCTCGCGCGATTCGCCCTTTCCGTGGCGCTCTTCGGTTTTTCCATCGCCATTTTCAACACCATCTTCAACAACTTCCTCAGCGAATCCTTCAATATGGGAAACCTGGAACGGGGTGTCCTGGAGCTGCCCCGGGAGATGCCCGGTTTTCTCGTGGTTTTCGTATCTTTGCTGCTCTTCTTCCTCCCGGGACGACGGCTTGCGGCACTGTCACACCTCCTGGCCGCCCTGGGAGTCCTGCTCATAGGACATTTTTCTTCCTCCTATCCCATCATGCTTATCTGGCTTTTTGTCTTCAGCATGGGGCAGCACCTGTTTCTTCCCCTCATGCAGAGCATCGGCATGGAGTTCGCCCACGGGGGAAAAACGGGGAAACGGTTGGGTCAATTCAGCGCCGTGTCAAACCTGGCCGCCATAACAGGCAGCTTTATCATATTTATTGGATTCAGGTTCTTTAATTTTAATTTTTCCCTTTCCTTCACCATCGCAGCGGCGGGCCTTCTCGTTTCATCGGTCCTGCTCTATTCGCTCAAGCCCGATGAAAAGCAGAGCGCGAAAAGCAAATTCATCCTGCGCAGGGAATACGGACTCTTTTACTGGCTCAACATCCTCTATGGTACGCGCAAGCAGCTCTTCATCACCTTCGCGCCGTGGGTACTGGTGACGGTATACGGGAAAAGTACTTCAATCGTGGCCACCCTCATGACCATAGGTGGAATCGTAGGGATAGTATTCAATCCCCTCCTGGGACGGGCAATAGACCGTTTCGGGGAACGCCGTGTTCTGATGATGGAGGCGGTGCTGCTGGTTTTTGTCTGCATGGGATACGGCTTCGCAAAGATCATTTTCTCCGAGACAACGGCATTTATCATCGCATCGGTTTGCTTCATCGCGGACCAGCTCCTCATGTATGTCACTATGGCCAGGTCCACCTATCTTAAAAAAATCGCCGTTAAGCCCTCCGATGTGAATCCCACTCTCACCATGGGCGTGAGTATCGACCATATCTTTTCCATCAGCATAGCCCTGGTAAGCGGGCTCATCTGGTCGAAACTGGGATACCAGTATGTCTTCATCCTGGGCGCGATAATCGCCGTGGTCAATTTCTTTTCAGCTTCAAGAGTCCGGGTGCCGCAGAACGCGGCATGATGATCCTCCTCCGGACTCCCCTGCCCGGGCTTATAATTACCGGCCGAGAAAAGCCGTCACCTGCTGTGCCACGAATTCCTTTTCCAGATCGGCGGTTATGGCATGATCGCTCTTACCAAGAAATATTTTTTCCTTTTTCTGCGAAGAGACGGCATTGTAAATATAGTCCATGGAATGCGGCGGGATGACCCGGTCGTTACGTGACTGCATGAGAAGAATATCGGAGTCAAGACCGGGCAGTGCCTTCATGCCCCGGCGAATCAATCTGAAAAGGTGCCATGACTGCTTCACGGGAATGCCGGAACTGTATGATTCATGAATCCGCCGGGCTTCTTCGGACACCAGCCCCTTCGTGACATCCTCGCCGGGAAGTATGTCTTTGAAGAGACCGACAAGGGGGGCCAGGTATATGCTTTTTTCTTTTATGGAACAGGGTACCGAAAGCAGTGCCAGTTTTTGTACCGTATATTCCCTTGCCAGAAGAATGGCCAGGATACCGCCCATGGATAACCCGACTACCGACACCTCGTTGCAATAGCTCTTCAGTTCCACAAGAGCCTCGCGCGCCGATGTCTGCCAGTCCCGGTCCGTGTTGCGCGTCATATCAGCTATGGAAGTTCCATGACCTGGAAGGCGCGGAATGGAAATTGAATATCCTTGCTGCGATAGTTTTTCTCCGAGGTATTTCATCTCAAAAGGCGATCCCTTGAAACCATGGAGGAGCAAGACGCCTTTTTCCCGATTCGAGATTCGAAGGACCGCCTGCGAGTTGGGCATGATAGAAGGTATGGCTTTCAAATTCATGATTATCTTCATCCTGTTATTGTATAAACTTCGCTATAACTTCAATGCCCAGTGCAAGTCCCGCAGTCACGGCCACGCTCCAGAAAATAATCCCCAGGGACACCCACAGAATTACCCGCCGCGGACTGGCGCTCAATACGAGACCGATTAGGGCCGCCTGGGGCGCGCCGGGGAGAATGGGCGAGACAAGGCCCAGGCCCGGCATGCCGTACTTCTGCCATATCACCCCCACTCTTCCCTTTTCCGTTTTCTCTATCCATGATGGAAACTTTCTTCTCAAAACCGCCTGCAGCGGACCGCCCATGACAACAACTATCAACACGGCCAGTTCAGCTCCGGCCGCTGTGATGACCCCTGCTATAAGAACGGGAAATTTAAAGGCCAGGGCCGCTGGGAATCCGCCCCAGAAAAAGCCGGCCCCTATAACCATGACGGTGACGATCTGAATTAAAATTTTCATAACCCATATCTCCGTATCAATAATTATCCGATGTAATGGTGATGCTCTTTCTTTCCGATACGGGTGACGTGATGAGCAGATATAACCCGGCATCATCATAGGCATAGGTGAGATAGCTTCCCGATGATGCAACGGTATATCCAACATCACCGAAAAGGGCCTCCCGGGGAAGAAATATCCTCGTCTCTCCTATGCTGCTGTCATGATCCCATTCCATAAATACCTTAAGGGCTCCCGAATCCTTCCTATCCACCTGAAACTTAACCGGTATTCCGGCGACACGGTTCGCATAGGGACGTATGCGGTAATTGGCCCGCAGTTTTCCCTTGTCGTCCACGATACTCAGATTTTCATCATTGTGACCGTCATACTTTTCCGGCGTCCATCCCGGTGTATAGTTCCACTGGGTTCCTGAGACATGGTATCTATCCAGCCAGGCATAGAAGAGATCCATGTAGGCCGCTCCGCCCAGGGCCGTGGCATTGACACCGAATTCCCCCCAGAATATGGGGACCTTCCATGCGTCGGCCTTTTTTTTCTGCTTGTCCAGGGACGCATCGGGCGAGGTGCCCAGCCACATATTAATAGTGATGATGGAGCCGTCATAGTAATGGGGTGCATAGACGTAATTGCCGAAAGACATGGCCGGCAGTTCCGATGTATTTCCGGCGCTGATAAGGGCGTGGGGGCAGAGAAAAAGAATCGAATCAGGATCATTACCGCGGATTATTTCCGCCTCATCTTCATAAAGGACCGCTATTTCATCGATCTCATCACCCCATGGCTCATTGAGAAGATCATAGCCAAGAACACCGGGGTGATCGCCGAACTCGGTGGAAACACTGTCAACCATTTCAAGAAAGCTGGTCCGCACGCCGTATTTATCAAGGTAAAACCGGTTCCAGCATGTGTGCATATCAAAGTCCCAGATCATCTCGGCTCCCCATATTTTACAGCTCGAATCATTGCAGGGCGTATCCTTGCTGACCTCCGGGGGAATGGCCCATTCCGGGAATCCCTCGCCGCATCCGTGTATCTGAAATCGGGAAAAGGCGTCCTGGTGAAAATCGACGATGACATGTATCCCCCGTTCCCAGGCCCAGTCTACCACGTTTTTATAATACTCCATATACTCCCGGTTATACTCACCCCTCTCGGGCTCATAGGCCTCCCAGGTAAAGAGGAACCTGATGACGTTTATTCCCCATCCGGGAAGAGGGTCCAATACTTCGGGACTCTTTATCGGCATAAAATCAGGCACCTTTGAATTACCGGCCATATTGACGCCGCGGAAGGTAATAACGCCACCTGCCGCATCCTTAAAATAACTGCCCGTAACAGCCATGGTTTCCGTATCTTCACAGGCTGTGACGACGGTAACCGCCGCAAGCAGGAGACCCATAAGTATTTTTTTCATCGCTATCCTCCTGACATACATCATTATATGCCAATATTAAGCCTTTTCTTAAAATAAATCGACCTAGCCGCTAAGATGACACCTTTTCTTATTCCGCCCGGACTGTTTTTTTATGCCAGGCAATGCATATCCCGCCGCATGGAGAGGGATATACCTTCTCTACCGGGAAATTTTTCTGAATTCCGAAGGGGTCATGCCGGTAAGGCTTTTGAAGGTCCGGTTAAAGGTGGATTTGGAATTGAATCCCGTTTCAAAGGCGATCCCGAGGAGATTTATGTCTTCATCACTCCGTGACATCAGTTTTTTCGCCTCTTCAACGCGGAAACCGTTGATATAGCTGTAAAAATTCATTCCGTACTTTTCGCTGATTATCTGCGAAAGATAATGCCGCTTCACTTGAAGAGCCGCCGCAACATCGTCGATGCGCAGTTCGGGATCAAGAAAGGGCTTTTCTTCACACATATATTCATAAAGAGTTCTGGCATAATTCTCCCGGTCATCATTTTTCAAACCGGACTTCTCATATTTTTTCCTGAATATATTGAGCAGAAAAATTTTCCTGCTGTCCATGTCCACACTGTAATTTAAAAAAAGAAGCATGATAATGATAAAGCCGAAAAAAAACAGGTTGTACAACAGATCAATTACCCCGAGCCCGGTAAAAAAGATCAGGCCGGCCATCTGTGTCAGCACCATGATACCGATTACTCTCAGGGACACCCAGAAAGGAAATCGTATCAATGTGCAGACGCCGATTATGACGAAAAGCGAACCCGGGGCCAGCACATAACCTGCGCTGTTGACGCCCAAAACATCGATACACACAACAGCCGCATTAACGAAGATCATTGATCCCGCAATGATTACATGGCCCATGTGCCTCTTCAGCACGAAGCGGTACAGAAAAATGACGGAGATGACAATGACGGATGTTACACCCCGAATAATCCAGGCCAGCACCGCTGAACTAAAGGGAAAGACAAGAAAGTCCAGGATGACAAACAGAATAAAAACGGCCAGTCCGGAAAAAAGCAGGAGCGGAGATATGATGAGCCTGTTTTCGGCGTGATACCGGATATATTCCTTTTCAAGCCGGGACGGGAAACGAAGCGGCGGATGCCCTGCATCCAAAACCGACTCTGCCAGTTTTAATTCATTGTCTTCCATGGTTGTCTGAATCAGCCTTCATACAGTATACTTTCTCCATCGCTTTTCCTCGCGCTCCAGCAGGGAATTGAACTTTTCCGGTTCATTCACGCGGATATCAAGCTGCTCCCGGGAAATGGGATGTGTGAAAGCAAGACCTACGGCTGCAAGGAAAAGACCCTTGTGAAGCAGGGTATTGCCCTCCCGGCCGTATATCCTGTCGCCCATAATGGGATGGCCGGCCCGGCTCAAATGGATGCGCAGCTGGTGGGTCCGTCCCGTTTCTGGATAGAGCTCCACCAGGGAAAGGGATTCATTTCTCAGTGAAGGGACGGTCTTAATCAGCGCGTAAGACGTCACGGCATCCTGGTTGTCAATTTTTTCATCAATAACGCCCTGAAGCGGCATCGTGCCAACGACAACGGCCCGGTAGATTTTATAGATGGTTCGTTCCGCGAACTGCCTGCCAAGATCAGTACTGGCCCTGGCGGTTTTCGCCACCAGGAGCAGGCCGCTCGTGGCTGAGTCGAGACGGTGCACCGGCCTGGGCCACTGCAGCGCGTCTTCCAAAGGAGATTTATTTATATTTTCCTGCAGGGCATTTTCCAGGGTCCTGAAACGGTTTCCGTTGACGACGATTCCCGCGGGTTTATGCACCACGGCGAAGTGATCATCCTCATACACAATTTCTATTTTCATGTAATAGGATTTCGGTGCTTTTTTCTCATGATCCACGAGATCGATTCTGTCACCGGTTTTAACCCAGCGTCCCGTTTCCGCAGGCTCACCATTCAGGAGAAGATTACCGCTTTTAATGGCATTCTTCACCCTCTTACGCGAATAGATGTGGCTGAACAGGTCCACGGCATAATCGCTGAAGCGTGTTTTGTCAGCCGGTGCGGATACCATATGGGTTTGGATAATCAGCAGGATATTTCCTCCCGGTACTTTTTTTTAATCATGTAATTTTCCAACAGCCCATGGTCCCTGTCCGGTACTTCCTCCACAATACGGGAGTCTCTCAATCCCTGCTCAGAGCCACGGCATAAAGGCGAACCAGTGCCGGAATCGTGGAGAGTACCGGGATAAGCGTGCCGGCCATGACCGCCCGGTTCAGGGTGTCCCTGTCAAGCATGAACGTTATGGAAAGACCGGGAAGGGGAATCCCTGCCGTCACCATGGCTCCCAGTGTTTTCAGAAGCGTAATTCCGCACCATGCTCCGGCTCCGCCCAGAACCAGGTACTTGATGAGAATAGTAGTCGTTATGAATATCTTCGAGGCCCCCACGATGCGCATGATCCGATAATACTCGATGCGGTTCATGACGGCAATCATGGTGGAAAAAGATACGGCCAGGGCTGCCAGGCCCAGTATAAGGTATAACAGAATATCGATAACAGCCTGTACGTTGTTCTTCAGGTTCACTATCTGCTGTGATATGTTACGCTCCGTTTCAACGGTGTACCCCATCTTTTTCAGCTGCGACGAAGCGGAGAGAAGTGATGCATGGTCGCGGGTCTTTACAAAGGCATAGAGATATTCCCGGTCCCTTTCTTTATCTTCGGCAAAATGATTATTATAGTGCCTGACAGCCTGCAGGGGAAGGATAAGGGCCAGTGTATTCATCGAACCGGTGAATCCCGCAACCTTGGCTGAAAGCGACACGGGTTTTTCCAGGCGGCGGATGCTGGACTGTCCGAAATAGAGATTGAACCGGAGCCCCATGGCCTGTTCCCGGCTGATTCTCGGAAGGCCGTTTGGTTCAGCCATACCGTCATTGTAGGCCTGCAGTATGCTGTCGGACAGGAGCACGGGAATTTCCACATCAAAAAGTTTCCGGTTCCACAGGGCCCTGTCCCCGGCCAAAGGCATATCATCCTTTACAAGGGCATAGGGCACTCCCAGGGCCAGCAGGTCGATCTGGTAGTTCAGGCCGAAAAGAGATATGCGGGCCTGCATGGGAACATGCGCCGTCAGGACAGGGTAAATCCCCGTCACACCTGAAATTTTTTTTATTTTCCCCAGGCCCCGGTCATCGAGAAAAGGCGCGCCCGTTCTGCCGAAACGAAAGAACAGCAGGTTCTTTCTCTCCGGGGGCGAAACCTTTATGGTCTGGGGAGGAATGGCGCTTGAGAATCGCGTATTGATATACTTGTTGAAGGCATTACCCGTGACCGTAAAAAATCCAGCGGTGAAAACCGAAGTAGTAATGGCGAAAAACACGATGAGGCTGATGAACCTGCCGCTCAGGAGTTCCTTGATTATAAGATAGATACGTTGCATCATACCGGCAGAAGCGATCCCCCTTCCATGGTGAAGACTCTATTCGAACGCTCGTGCATATAATCCTTGTGGGTGATGATCAGAACGGCCCTGTCCTCATCGCGTATGGATTCGAGCACATTGAAGATGTCGATGGACGTGGCCCTGTCAAGATTGGCCGTGGGCTCATCGGCGAGAATTATTGACGGCTTGTTTATGAGGGCCCTGGCAATAGCCACGCGCTGTTTCTGCCCGCCTGACAGAATACTCACATCGCTCTCCCGGAATTTATATATCTTCAGCCTGCCCAGGATTTCACTGGCATACTCCCTTGTTTCGCGGTCAAGCCTGCCCTTTATCCTGGCCGGGAGAAGCACATTGGACATGACCGATTCCCGGGGCATGAGCCTGAAGGTCTGAAATATAAATCCCATCTCCCGGTTCCTCCTCCGGGCATTCATACTGTCAAGGCCGGTCCAGGCCTTCCTGTCGTGGAAATAAATTTCCCCGCTGCTGGCCCGCGTGATACCGGCAATGATATTGAGCATGGTGGTTTTTCCGCAGCCCGACTTTCCCGTTATGGAAACAATCTCCCCCCGGTCAAGAGACAGGTCAAGCCCCTGGAGGACAGCTGTCTTTTTCCCGGCTATACGGTAATACTTTTTAACATTATGGAGACTTAGTACCATGCTCAGAGGATCCCTTATTGTCGTATAATAGGAAGGGATATGGTCAGGTTTACCTTGACAACAGGTTCTCTTTTCAGATCCGAATGGTCAAGTATATTTCTTGCCACCACCTCACCGCCATGCTTGGTGACTATCTTTTCCACAAGCGTCAGGCCGAGACCGAAATCAAGTGTTCTATATTGCTCAAAAACCAGTTTGGAAAGACGGAAGAAGGGTTCAAAGATCACCTTTTCATATTCGATGGGAATCCCGTAGAGATTTTCATCGCCCTTTTCAGGATCGTTGAGTATGGCGATTTCCACATTGATTCCCGAGACAAAAACGATGACGGTGATATAGGTTTTCTTTTTTGAAAATTTCAGGGCGTTGATGAGTCCCTCGTAGATTGCCTTGGACATGTATTCACGGTTCAGGTTCAGGGTCAGGTCACTATACTGGTAGTTAAAGTCACTGACTATGATGGTCTGCTGTTTGATGGCGCAGTATTCCCTCACCTCTCCAATGGCAACATTCACCAGATCATAGAGCTCATGAAAGGTAGCCTTCTCGAGCTGAAAATCATTGGTAATTATCCAGTCTATATTGGAAAACATCTTGAAGGCAGTCATGGCTATGCCCATGTTGCTTTTTACCAACTCGAAAATACTGCTTTCCACCAGATGCTTATCACCCCGTTGCTCCGCCGACGAACTCATCATCTCCAGGAGAGAGATGAGGGCGCCGAATCCCGCTCCCTGGGTAAAGCTGTTATTGATATTTCTGAAGAGGGACTTGTCGGTCCTGGAGATATTTCTGCTCATCATCTTGTCTTTCCAGTCACGCCAGTCCATGTCCATGTCGATCTGATCCACGCGGCTCTTGTCCAGTATTTCCCGCATTTTGCTGATTTCAAGCTGCTCCTTCTTCTGCCGGGTGATGTCCTCAGCCAGAATGACATACTTCGTTGCCTCGCCTTCCTCATCGCGGAGGGCTGAAACCGATGCCAGCCCGTAATAAAGGGAGCCTCCCTTCGCCAGGCCATAGACCTCGCCATGCCACCGCGACCCCTGAGCCATCTTCCGCCACAACTCCGGTTCCGGCAGTACGGGATTCCCCGCTTCCTGGACATTCATTCCCAGGAGCTCATCCATATCATAGCCCGAGAGCTCTATAAATTTCTGGTTAACGTAGAGAACCATGCCGTTTTTATCCACGATGAGGGCGTAATAGGGGCTCTGGTTGAAGGCAAGGCTAAACAGCCGCAGGTTCTCTTCCGACTGCTGCCGGAGTTGTATCTGCTCCAGAAGGCTATGATTTATCTTGGAGAGTTCCTGTGTCCTTTCCTCGACTTTTTTTTCCAGGGTCTCTTTGTATTCCATGAGCTCCCGTTCGGCATTTTTCCTTTCTGTTATGTCGCGGATAATCACAAGTGCCGAGCCGTCCACACTCTTCAGTATCCTTGCCTCCAGGTGTTTGACGACGCCGCCTTTTTTCGACGCGTACTCCACAATCCTGGGCTCTCCGCTTTTAACCACCTGTTTAATAGAAGGCATGGCTTTCTGTGCAATGGCATCGGACCAGACGTTTTTTGCCAGGTCAGCCTCCCCCCTTCGGAGAAAGGAACCATCGGGCCGGAGATTGAACATAATATCGGGAATGGCCGACAGCATGGTCTGGTTTCTTTTCTCACTCTCGCGCAGATCTTTCTCAATGCGGAATTTATACAGACCCAGTTCAATAGTGCTGACCAGTATATTATAATTGAAGGGCTTTAATATATAACCGAAGGGCATGGTTTCCTTTGCCCTTTCAAAGGTGTCATCATCAACACCGCCGGTTATGTAGATAAAGGGTATATCAAAACGTTTGAAAATCTCCCTGGCCGCGTCTACCCCGTCCACTTTGCCGCCGAGACTGATATCCATGAGCACCATATCCGGCTTGAGGCTGGAGGACTTTTCAATAGCGTCTTCTCCCGTATCGGTAACAGCCACTACTTCATGCCCGCACTTTTCCAGTATCTTTTTCAGCATGGTTGCCGCTGACATATCATCTTCAACGATGATAATTCTGCTACTGTCATTGCAAATTTTCATTTTTATATACCTACTTTTTTTTCAGGAATATTATTTTAACTATTAAAATTACCGGAAGTCAATAACATTTCTGACTCTATTCCAAATCTGCTGCCGCATACACGGGGGACATTCTGTTCATACTTTCCCATATAATGGACCACGGTATCTTTTTTTTATTTACATTGCATGGAAAAGTCATACAATGTGTAAAATATTGTACCCGGGGAATGTACTATGGATGAGGACCTCTTCATCGATGAGCAGAAAACAAGTGCACTTAATAAAATTGCCGATTTTCTTGAGCATGCATCACTGGTAAAAATTATAAACAAACTTACCGATTATGCCGAAATACTGTCGGAAGGAAAGCTTTCGGCCCTTATCAACTATAATTACAGCCTTAACAGGGAACAATTGAATGAAATACTTCAATTACTCCTCAAAATTCGCGCCCTCTCACGAATAAGCCTTATCGCCCAGAAAGGCACGCGAGACCTGGAAGATGAATATATCTCGAATATCTTTTCCGATTCCGTCAATCCCGAGAGTATTTCCTCATTTATCTCCATCAGAAACATACTGGAAAACAGGCTCACCCATCAGACCCAACAGTATAATATGAACATGGGAAAAAGCAACACAACCCAGTCCATGCCCATTAATGAGCTGCGGGGCCATGTCAAGACATACATCGATCTCAGTAAAAGTGACGTCACCGTTTCATCCAAGGCGCAGCATGGCTTTATCGCCGCAACTCTTCACGATGCATATATCACCTTCATAGCCCGCTCAGACTGGTGGAATGACAGAACCTACATGAAGTTTTTCTTCAACGAGGATGACCCGGAAAGAAGAAACCAGCTCGTGGCAACACGCGAACCCTACATGTCGTTGATTCGGGTAAGCGGCAACATCAACAAGATTCTAGACACTTTCTCCAGCATGAAACTGGCACGACTCCGGGGCAGCGATAAAAAAACCTACACGGAAGAGACCCCGTCACGGCCGGCCCAGGATGGGGGCCATTCGGCCTTCCAAAACGTTCAGGCCAGAATGTTTAATGACCGTCTTATGATGACGCCCTTTGGGCGGCAATACGGCAGCAAGATTGACTCCATCATCATCGATCTTTTCACCCCTATAACAAAAGATACTCCCGACGAGGATACGCTGCATGAAATAATTTCCGGTCTATTCTCAACTTTTACCGCCATGCCCGAAGCGCTTCAGGCTCCGGGCAACAGCAGGTCTGTCATTGATATTCTCGATCTGGTAATATTCATGGACATGAGCGTCAGGGCCTTTGCCGAAAAATTTATCTATAACAACCGAAAGGAGTCTTTTCTCAAATTTTATTCCGATAAAAACAAGGACGCCATTGAGGCCTTTCTTATGGCCCTGTTCTCAGTCTATTTTGAGGAAAAGTTCAGCGGCCTCTTCAGGATAATCCAGAGCGGAGAAATGAGAAAATACGCCTGTGCCTTCATCATAAAGCGGATTTATCTTACGCAGGGTGAGAATCTCACCACCTTCGGATTTTTTCTGATCAAGGCAATAGCCAGGGTGGGGCATATTAAAATCTCCTGAGTCAGGCGCAGGGTAGTTCCGTTCTATTCGTCCTTCTTCCTGCAGGAAGAAGGAGATTCCATGATACCGTCACAACTGAAAACAATCAGCCTTCGAGGTACTTATTTATCAGAGCGGTCTGCTTAGTTGTAGGATTCAAAAACTCCACACCCATGCCGGCACGTATATCTTCATCCCTTTCATCCCTGTTCCAGCGGACCCTCGCCTTTAGATCAATGGGATCCGTCCCCGGTAAATGCAGCACGAGATCAACTTCGGAATTTTCATTCAATGGTTCAGGAGTGGATATAAACATCCCACCATCGCTGATATCGATGGTGCTGCTGAAGGTAAGCCCATCGGAGTATACCTCGCATTTAATGGATTTTTTTATTCTTCCCGATTTTCTTTTATCATCCATATGACATCTCCCGTCACCGGTTTATTTAAATTTTTCAACCTGCCGCCTCTCCGGTCCATACATGGCTTGACTGAATGGCGGCAAATCAATTTTTCCCTTCTCAATAGTGATAACATTATATACATATTGACAAATATTACAATCTTTTTTTATGTAATCAAAAGAATGATGGTAATGTCATAAAGTCAAAATGTCAATGACACAATACAGATTGCAAATATTCTATCTTAAAAAACGCGTAATTTTCCCCTTCTGTGCAATGAAGGTTGAACTGGGCGCCTCCCCCTCGTCGCGTAAAATACAGGCAGGCGATAAAATATTAGCCTTCCCTGTCCGGTCGATTTTTGATATTTTTTTCTCCAGAAATAAAATAGCGACACTAGTGGAAGTCAACAACGCCGAAACGCAGGATAAAATCGTAAAACTTGAGGTAAAAGGCCTTTCAAGGGTAAAAATTGTCCATGTCAGAAAATTCAAGGATGCTCTTTTCGAGGTTGTAATAGAAGAAGAGCCGAAAGTATCCCACGAACTCATGGATAATCTCCGCAAAAAATCGCAGGAACTCATTTTTCTCATCAACGTAGACGAATCGGATAAACTGATAAACCTTCTCAACTACCTGGTAAACATAAATCAGCTCATTGATTTCATATCGAATTATTTTGTGCTGGACTTTCACGGACGGTATGGTCTATTTAACGAGTTGGATCTTTCCAGGAGAGGAGACGCCCTTCTATCCATTTTGACAAACCTGATAAAAAAACTGAATGAAAAAAGAACAATGGAACAGGAATGAAAAAAAATGTAATCAACAACGATGTTTATTATGCCCTCGCCTGGTCGGAGATTCATAAATACGACAGGTTTTCTTCTTCCCGGACCCTGCCGGTATTGCCCGGCATCATCGGCTTGTTCCAGAACAAAACAAACCGTTATGTGCCTCTCCTTTATTTCGACTGCTGGCGCGAGGGGCTTCGTGACGGACTAAAAAATTTCATGCTTCCCACACCGAGATTCAAGGCACTCCGGGAACTGATCAACCCCGAGGAGATTTATTTCAATTACACCGTTGCCGAAGGACCCCAGAAGGATCTGAAGGACGTCCTTTTCTGGCTGATAAAAACATACAAACCCCTCTACAACAACACCGAATCCTTTTCAGACTCGGGACGATATAAAAACATTTTTGTGAAGGAGCTTATGCGTTCCCCGTCTGACATTATAGAAAAAATTCCATAACAGGTCAACACCCTCGGGCTCACAGGTCCCTGCTCAGGGCCAGGCTCTCCTTTGTATAGATATGATCCACCTTATTTTTTATAGCCAGGAACTCCAGCACATATTTTAACCGTGCCGCGGCGTCAAGAGGAGAAGACAGCTTGTTGTCGCTGCGCGGAGAGAACTGCTGTATTCTTTTCACGTTGAGACTTCGCTTGTCCTTGTTGCCCTGAAAGATATCCTTTTTGAAAAGATTATACGTATCATAAAGAGATCGAATTATGTTTTCAGAATATATGAGATTGGCGACATAGAGATTCGAATCGGGATCATAGATATTCCTGGTAAAAAACTTCAGTATCTTGAGAACGATATCGGGGTACAGGTGTTCGTTAAGGATCTCAATTATCTTTCCCTCCAGGACCCGGTCATTCATTCTCTTCGTGGGATAGGCCATGCTGGGCGTTTCCCAGTACCCGGTCTGAACCTTGAAATAGATATAATCAAGAAACCTGTCCATGGTGTCCTTTTTCATGATGTCGAATTCGCCATAGCTGGCCTGAAGTATCTCTTCAGCCACATCCTCCAGGTTCTTTTCCTTAAGCAGGCTCTCATAGTCGACAATGGTACCTGCCTCTTTTATGATCTCCTCGGCGGAACGGCTGAATAGACTTTTCTTTTCGTCATCTTTTTTATCATTTCCATTCATATTACATTCATCCCTTTTCGCATAACATATCAGTCAACGCCAGAACATGCTTTTCCTGCACCCATCGGCAAAATGCTAAAAATCAACACTTACCTTCATTCTAAGACGCCTTTGGAAATCATCCCGGCTGTTGTATTCATAAACGCTTCGCATGGCGCCAATTATGGAATACTGGTAAAAGTTCAGCTCGACAAATCCGAAAAACATCCACTGGAATATATTCCCCGTCATAATGCCGTGAACGATAAGCGATATAAAAACGGCATTTGTCATGAGAGTAAAGAAGCCGGTCCGGTAATTTCCCGTGTAAAAATGGCCGAAACCAGGGACCAGCATCGAACCCATAACTGCCCCCAAGGGGCTTTTTAGCGGCCGGTTCATTTCCCCCACCACATCTCCTTCCAGCATCCCCGCCTGTTCCAGATATTCACCACGGGGATATTTCTCCCGGTACTCGCGAACCAACTGCAGTGATCCTTCGAAGTCATTGAGGAGAGCAGCGCCGTAGCACCTGTTGAAGATGACCTTCTCGGTGTAGAGGGAATCACCATAGACATCCATGTATTTACTGAAATTGCTCAGAGCAAAAAGAGGCGACCCCTGCTTCAGCCGCGCCATGGCGCCGACAAAAAGCGCCTCTTCTCCCTCGGGAGTCTTCCCATATCGCAGCGCACAATCGTCCAGGAGTTCCATGGACCGGGAATAATTGTCTCCTCGAAAATAGGCTTTCCCGGCGAGAAGCATGCCGGCTGGAACATATTTCCCATCGGGATAAAGAAACCGGTACCGCATCGTCTCCGTCACGGCATTATAATACTCCCCGTTGTCGTAATGGAGCCGGGCACAGGTCATGATATCCTCCCCGCCTGCAGCAAGGGGCAGTGCAAAGAGAACCGTGATCATTATAAATGCTGCCGTGTACAGTGTTTTCAATGCCACCCCGCTTACCTGAACATTGCATTCCTGTCAACATAGCGCATAGGATCAAAGGCCGGAACATGTTCCGACAGGATGCCCTTTCTGAAATTTTCATTTAAAGTCCTGTTATAAGTGCGGCACGAATTATGGGCACCGTATATAGTACCACCGTAAAAAAGCCCGGAAAAGAAAAACAACGAAAAGGCCGGTCCCTTTTCATTACGGCTGTAAAGATACAGCCCTCCGAACAGGGTGGCGGCCACGCCCAGGAGACTCAGAATGCCATCGGTATAACGGCCCGCATACATCTGGCCTGCCCCGGGTAAAAGGGCCGATAGAATCCCGGCAGCCATACCGGAACGGTAATGCAGTTTACGGTACTCCTCAAGATCACCCACCAGGGAAAGAAACTCTCTTTTCCCCCCGAATAAATCCTTTTGCCTGAGAAGCATATCCAGGGCTTCACTGAAATCGTCATTATAAAGATATGCCTCGGTCTGCCGGAGCAATACGTCATAACGATACGCGCTATCAACGCCAGTAATATCCGCCGCTGCCACAGCAGCTATGCTCTGTCCCCAATCATGCAGCCTCATGAAGGACTGCGAAAGCAAAATCTGCTCCCTGTAATCGGGAAGCCGGTCCTTCCGGGACATGATATGGTCAATCGTCCAGATGTACTGCCCTCCCAGAAAATAGTTCGCTGCTATGAAATAATCCAGTTCTCCATTCCGACTCCCACTGAAGGCCATGTATTTCCGGGCTTCGGCAATGGAATCAAAATAGCGCCCTTCATTAAAAAGTGAAAGAATGAAATCCCTCTGCCTTTCACGAAATCCATCCCGGGCATACAGAGCCGCGCCGTTGAACACCAGAAGGGAAATCAGCACCTGTGTTACCAAATATCTCATGTTATTTACCGCACAGGCTGCCGGGAACAGGATCATCACCGGGCTGATTATACGGATTGCAGCGGAGAATTCTTTCGCCGGCCATGAGGGCCCCCAGGAGTGCCCCGTGCCGCTCCACGGCCTGCCTGCCGTATGCGCTGCAAACGGGCCTGTAGCGGCAGCTTGGCCCGTCCTGAGGTGATATGACTATCTGAAAAAACCGAATGAGCGCCAGGGCACCCCCCTGCATGCCATTATACACGGAATTACCATCATGATGCCCGTAACCGGGATGACGACTCTCTTCGTGATGCCATTGAACATTTTCATCACCCGTGGCGATATCGGCGTTCCAGGGACCAAAGCCAGGACGGGCATACAGGGGCTGGAGCACCAGGGCCGCAACAAGGAAAGTATAAAATAGTATTAACTTTTTCATCTTAAAAATCAACCTGAATATGTATCCCACCAGAAACAGTCCCATGTCAAATAAAAAACAGCCCGCATGAGCCAGGTATTTAATACTTGACACTGTTTCTGTCCATCGTTAGTTTTAATAGCATTGGGTCTTTTCATCGGATTCGTTGTAGTCCGCGTGAGATCCCTCATTTAATATTTACGGATCCGTCCGTGCTGAAAACAGTTTAAAAAGAAGAGTGCTTTTATTACATGAACAGTAAAATAGATTTGATTATTTTCTTATTTAAAATAACACCGAAATCCTTCATATCGCGTATATTCGGATATGTCACACAAATCCCCTTACCCGGGTTCATTCTTAATCCCGTCATTGGCTGGTATTGTAAAAAATTCCAGGTGAACGTCGATGAAATAGATACCCCCCCCGACGGATTCAGGACCTTTGACGGATTTTTCACGCGTCAGTTGAAAAAAGGTGTCCACCGGTTTTCATCATCACCCGACGACATTCTCTCCCCCGTGGACGGTCGGCTCGATCAGTTCGGCCCCATTGACGGAGAACGGATCATCCAGGCCAAGGGGATAGATTATTCCCTTCGGGACCTCATCCCCTCGGAATCGGCCGACCATTTCACCGACGGGTCCTTCATGACCCTGTATCTTTCTCCCGCCGATTATCATCGTATTCATTCCCCCGTGATCGGCACAATAACCGGTTACTTCAACCTGCCGGGGAAGCTTTACACGGTACAGGAATTCATGGTCCAGGGCCTGAGGAACCTTTTTGCAATTAACGAACGAATCATCAGCTACATTAGAACCAGGCGCGGCATGGTGGCAGTCTGCAAGGTAGGAGCCATGAACGTTGGAAGAATTTCCATATCCCATTCCCCTGTGGTAACAAACAGGATTTTCCGGACGCGAACAGAAGTACTGTACTCTGAAAATGAATCCCCGCAGGTTGGAGCCGGTGACGAAATCGGTATGTTCCATCTGGGTTCCACGGTTGTTCTTCTTTTTCAGAAAAATATAATGGCTTTTGAAAAACTGGAGACCGGACAAAAAGTCCGTGTAGGGCAGAAGATCGGAAGATTCATTTAATCCGACGATTTATTGATACAATTATCACGGCAGGAGAAATATCATGCCCAGACATACAACCATGAACAATTTTATCAACTCCCAGGTCAGGCAGTGGCAGGCGCGAAAAGATAAAATCGAACTGTCCGACACCCAACAGACTCCGCTGGCACCCTTTATCACCATCTCCCGCGAATACGGTTCAGGCGGATTCGAGATCGGCGCAAAAATCGCTGAAATTTTAAACACAGAAAACGGCAGTGACAAAATCTGGGCTGCCTACGACAGGGAACTGATCAACAAGGTCATGGACGATACGGGCCTTTCATCAAGCCTCACCCATACCCTGACCAGCAACGCCAGGAAGAATCTGACCAATCTCATCCAGACGTCCTTCAGCACGTTCCCTCCCCAGGTGTCGGTGTATCTCAAACTGGTTGAGACCATACGTATCATGGCGGTAAACGGCAATGTAATTCTCGTGGGAAGGGCCAGCAACGTCATTACCCGTGACCTCAAGAGGGGTTTCCATGTAAGGGTAACGGCACCCCTGGAATGGAGAATAAAAAGAATCAGCGATCTCATGAAACTCAGCCGGAAAGATGCGGAAAAACTGATCAATGAAAAAAACAGGGAACGGGACCGCTTTGTAAAGGAATATATTAAATTCGATCCCGAAGATCCGCACAACTATGATTTTTGCCTGAATAACAGGAAATTCTCCACGGAGGAGGCTGCCCGGCTCATCATCGCCGGAATGAAAATTAAAGGGTTGATTTAAGCGGATATATGGATATCAATCATCAGACGTTCAATTCAGGTGAATTTTTCCTGCAGTTTGATATGGATAAATCCATTCTTCTCTGCAAAATCCGTCACGATTCAAAGGATAAGATTCTCTGGGCGAAGAAGCTCAACGACATTTACTGTCTCCTGGACATACTGGAAGACAGAGACAGGTTTTATGTCGCCTGTGAAATCAATGACCTGGACGGGAAATTTATTGCCCTGGACAAATCCACGGGAACAACAGCCTGGTTCATACCGGGACGGCCCTATTTCCAGACCCAGTTCGATCAGTCCCTTTTCATCATCTTCATTGATGCCAGCCATGCCTATTATCTGCTCAGGGTCGATTCCGAAAAGGGAGCGGCCCTGTGGCATCACCGCATAGAAGAGGACCTGTGCGAATACAGCTTTAACAGCAGCAGAATACTGCTTCAATACCGTTCAGGCAGAACGGAAAAACTGAACCCCCTTTCGGGAAAAATGATTTTTTAACAAACCAGCGGCGGTAAACCATTATGCTAAATATCGAAGTGGAAGATGCCTCAAAGAAACTCACCATAGCCAGGTCGCTGAAAAAGTACAAGGCCCCGTTTTCCATAATGGGGACCTACCGGCTTATCGACAACGGGATTCATCCCGAAGCGACAGTTCAGATAGAGGCTGACGGGAAAGCCATCCATGAAGCATCAACAGGCAACGGTCCCGTTGATGCCCTGGCCAGGGTTCTGAAAAAGGCCCTGACCCCACTCTTCCCCGAGGTTGAGGCCGTACAGCTCATTGATTACAGGGCTAATATACTCGATGCCAAGCGCGGAACCAGCACGGAGGTCGAGGTCACCATCATATTCACCAATGGTGAAACGGTGTGGAAGGTCTATTCTCTTTCGGAGAATATCAATATCGCTTCATTTAATGTACTCGTGGACGGTTTCGAGTACGCCATACTTAAAAATCGCGGAAAGGACTGAGAGGCCATCAGCGCTTCCGGGGGCAACCGGCATGACGCCGGTTTCCCCGAATTCACTTCTATTTATTCAATACTGCTGCGATGGATTCGCAGATAAATGGGATGTTCTTTTCATTCATGGCCGCCACACAGATTCGACCCGAGCTTACCATGTACAGGCTGTATTCCCGTATCAGCGTCTCGACGGTTTCTTTTGTAAGGCCGGAAAAAGAGAACATGCCTTTCTGCTTCGCAATGAAACTGAAATCCTGCTTTACCCCCTTCTCTTTCAGGCCCCTGACGAACAGTTCCCTCATCGTCTGAATGCGCTCACGCATCTCCGTGACTTCCCTTTCCCATCGTTCCCTGAGCTTCCCGTCGGTGAGGATAATAGCGGCAATCTGTCCGCCATGAGACGTGGGATTGGAATAGTTGCTTCTGATGGCCACCTTCACCTGGCTCAGAATATTCTTCGATTCATCGGCGTTTCCGGTTATTATAGTCAGCGCTCCCACGCGTTCACGGTAAATGGACAAAGATTTTGAAAAGGAACTGGCCACCAGGCATGAAAGCCCCGCTTCGGCGAAAAGGCGTATGGCGTAGGCGTCTTCATCGATACCTTCACCAAACCCCTGGTAGGCGAAATCGATGAAGGGCACCAGGGTCCTGTTCTTAAAAACCTCTACAATCTCCTTCCACTGCTCCCTGGTGGGATCGACGCCCGTAGGATTATGACAGCACCCGTGAAGAAGAACGATACTGTTATCGGGCAGTGATTTGAGAGAGCTTATCATCCCCTCAAAATTAAGGCCATGGGTCGCCTTGTCATAATAGGTATATGTACCGATGGAAAACCCGGCCCGCTCAAAAATCTGTCCATGGTTGGCCCAGGTGGGATCACTTATATAAACCGTGGAGGCGGGGAAAAATCTCTTCAGAAAATCACCGCCCACCTTGAGGGCCCCGGTACCACCGAGACACTGAACAGTAACGACCCGGCCGGACGATATAAGTTTTGAATTTTTCCCCAGAAGCAGTTCCTTTACCGCACTATTGAAAGCAGCCAGACCGTCAATAGGCAGGTAAGATTTCGACGATTCCTGTTCATACCATCTACTTTCAGCCTCACGTACCGTCTGAAGGACCGGCACCTTTCCGGAACCGTCCTGATATACTCCCACACCCAGGTTTACCTTCCGTGGATTGGGATCGGCATTAAAAGCCTCGGTAAGTCCCAGAATGGGGTCCGGCGGTGCCTGATCAACGCGCGCAAAAAAAGAAGAATTACTCATAGTATTCCTGCTCCATAAATATGATTTTCTTAAACAATGAGAGAATCTCTCAACAAGGTCATGGATTGGTTGGGCCTGATTTAGAGCGCCCGGTTTTTGGAAAGAACTGAAATTATGATACAAAAAGCAGGTGGATTTTTGTCAATAATTAAACATTACTGTCGCATATCCTCGCGGTAATAATCAATGCTATATGGTACGTTTTCATCGATAATAGGCTCCGACTTGGACTGCCGGTTAATCGATCGAGCCAGGTTTACCCGGGCATACTCATTCTCAATTTCAAGCCTCTTGGCGTAATCAATGGCCTTCCAATAGCTCAGGCTGCTTCTTGAATCGTCTCCCTGCAGTTGATAAATGGCTCCCAGGTTGTTATACGCCGATGCCAGGGACTGGAAGAGCCTCACATGTTCACTATTGCCAAGATCGGCCATCCTGATATTTTCCGCCTCGTATTCGGCGACACTGATAAGCTTCAGATATTCCCCTTTTGCCGCCTCATAGTTACCCAGATGGTAAAAGGAATTACCCAGGGCGTACATGAGTTCCGGTCTTCGCACGAAATCCTCATACAGGAAGAGCCACTGATCAAGGGATTTCCGGTACTGACGATTCAGATAGTAAATCCTCCCCAGATTATAATGAACCTCCGGAGAGGAATAATTCTCTGAAATGGACAATTCATATTTTTCCCTGGCCACATTGTAATTGGCCATCTTCTCCACATCCTCTTCTATCAGTTCATCCTCAAGACTCCCATAACGGTATTTCACCTTATCAAAGAAATAATAGAAGATATTACCCAGCAGGGCATATGTCTCTCCCAGCTGTTCCGTTTCTTTATAGAAATCATCCTGGGTAAACTCCGGCGGATTGCCGGAAGCCCGGATTGCCCTGTTCAGATACTCATAGGCCTCTACGGGCTGTTTTATCTCATAGAAGTGACGGCCCATAAGATGGAGGGCGCCGAAATAATTCGGTGTCCCCTTTACAGCCCTGTCGAGAAACAGCTTGGCCAACTTCTGGTTATTCTGCATCCGGGCAAACTTGGCTCTCATGAGCAGCAGAGGAGGATAGTCGGGATCCCTTGAATTAAGGGCGGAAAGAACCGATTCCACGGCCGGATACGTATTATCATCGACGTCACGAAGGCGGGGAGACTGGACACCATAATCCACCCGCACGTTAAAACTGTCGGATTTGCTTTTACTCATGTAATAATAAGCCATCTTGGCCAGAAGCGGCGGCGGAAGCTTATTGAGTATTTTCAGGTCCTGCACCTCGCGGTGGGTCGATGCCACAAGGTCATAGGCATCACGTTCTATATAAAGATTCAGTAGTCCGGAAAAACCCACCACCGATTTCCTGTCCACCTTCAGTATATCCAGATAGTACTTACGTGCCTTCACATACTGTCCCTGATAAAAATAGGCGTTGCCGATACCCTGCATGGCCGCAACATTTTCCGGGTCGAGAAGAAGGGAGCGTTTGTAGAAATTTATTGATACATCGAGCTGCGGCCATACCCGGTTTTTCCAGGTCTCTTTCGGATAGTAGTTTTTTTCAACCTCGGACTGGATGCCGGAATAAAATTCGGCGGGTATACGGGCATAAAAATATCCCAGTTGGTTCAGGGTATCGATATTCTGCGGATCGATCTTATATGACTTGTTGAATTTATCAAAGGCCCTGTTGTATTCCTTCTTCTGCTGATAGGCCCTTCCGTATTCATTAAATCCGTAAATGTAATTCTCCGCATAATTTTCTTCCACGTACCTGGCCAGCTCTTCAGCCTTCTCGTAATCCCTGGGCTTGGCGGCATAATCACCGGCCTGGAGAATCAGGGCCACGCCTTCCTTAATCTTGGTCTTGGCCATAACGGGTTTATATATGAACTGATAGCTGAGAATGGTCACAACAAAAGCGGCGGCTGCAGCAATACCGAACACCCTCGTGAATTTGAGAAGCCTTTTCTGCCGTTCACGTCCTTCCCTGGTATACTCGGGACGTGCGTGAATGACCTTCCGGCCGCTCACCTCCTCGGCAGTCGATATGGACCTCCCCAGTTTCTTTTCCAGGAACTGCTGTATGACCTTCTCGGAACGGCCTTCCAGGATCATGTCCACAAGCTTGCGTATCTGACCCGGAGGAATGAGATCATTTATAACCGTGTCCTTTATGGCGGAACGCATGCCAGGACTGAACAGAATGATGGCCTTCTTGAGTTTTTTCAGTTCCTTCTCGGTTAGCTCCAGGGTTTCTTCACCCGTATCGGCATAACCTCTTCCCCGTTCCTCTTCCGCCTCCTCAAGCGGCTCAATGGCAAGATCCCCGGAATCATCGGCATATTGGGATTTCCGCGAACCTGATTCATCATCGATGGGTTCAATGTCAATGTCGTCCACGTCGGCAAAACTTTTCCTGTCAGGCGCGGAACTGATGATGGGCTCTTCCCCGATATCACCCGAGGTAAAATCATCTATTTCTTCCGGTACTTCCTCAAATTCCTCTATGCCGGGCATTTCGCGCGAGGATAATTCTTCTCCCCCCTCGAACCCGGCCTCCATATCACCCAGGTCGATATCGGGAATATCCGTATCTGCGGCCTCGGCCATTTCCGGGGCCTCCTCCAGGGAAAGATCGGAGAGATCGGGGATATCCGTATCAATTTCCTTGTCAATCCTTGCTGCAGCATGCAGCTCCGGCGGCTCTTCCAGGGATGGCAGCTCATCCATATCAATATCAGAAATATCTCCGTCGGAGAATTCTTCGACAGGGGCTTCCTCTTCCCAGGCCTCCTCGGCAGGTTCGCCCACCAGATCCTGTTCGGCCAGTTCCTGGATGTCAAGGGATTCCGGTTCTTCCGCCGTAAGCGCGTTGAGTTCATCGAGAGGAGAAGACTTTCTTTTACGGCCTGCAGGAATTTCCGCGGCCTTTTCAAATTCCGTTTCGTCAAAACTGACAGGTTCTTCTCCGGGGAAACCCTCTTCCATGGTCTCCGGTTCTTCCACCAGGTCCGTTGTTATGTCTTCAATGAAATCATCTTCATCGACACGGGGCTCCCGGACCTCCTCAATCAGGTCCGAGATATCCTCCATTTCGGCAGCCCCGCCGCGATCAAGGTCATCATCGGAAATTTCAGCCAGGTCCAGATCATCACCGGAAAAAACTTCTTCCACGGCGCTATCATCCTGGGAAACCTCCGACAGGTCTTCCATGGGTATTTCAGTTATATCGAGATCATCGTCAAAACGCTCGGCCTTCGGGGCCTTTCGCCCGTCGGTGGAAAAATCATCCAGTGCAGTGGAGGGAAGATCAAGGTCATCGGGCTCGCCCATATATGAATCTTCCGATTCTTCAAAATCTGGCGACGGCAGGGGAACAACCCTCGGCGGCGAGGCAACTACTTCACCGGCCTCATGAGGGCCATAGATATAGCCTTCAATCACATCAACGATGCGGCCGATTTCATTCAGCTCGTCCGGCGTATATACCGGAGCCTGCCTTTGTTCCGATTCACCCATTTACCATTACCTGATATATAAATTCTGCTGCATAATCCACTTAATCTCCGAACCGATGGTCAGACCGGCCATGAAAACCCCTGCCGAATGTCTTCCCGGTAAAACAGGAGACATAATGCAGAATTGACTTTATTATCGGAAAAATCAATTAATTTTTTCCGTATTTGCTCCCAATGATCACTTTTAACCGGTACACACAGTAAATTATCTTAAAACCAGCAATCCCTGGCGGTTTCAAATAAAAGTATATCCCATGATTAATTGCACTTAATATTTTCCCTTCAATTATCGACAAAATTACTATAAGAATGAACAAGTAAAAGAAATAAGCCATTTTGTAATACAGGATTATGCAATTCATCGATTGATTTCATGATATAGACTTGTTCAGCCGATATTAATGAAAGATAACACAGGGCATACAGGGATTGTAGCCCCTGATACATATTATGAAAAAAACAAAGTATAACTTGTTAAATAAAAGGATGTATATGACTGCAGGAACACTTAAAAAAATCCCCTTATTATCCATAATTCTGCTCTTTTCATTCAGCCCTTACCAGAAAGAACTGAAAACTGAATATTATTATAATCTTCAGTATCTGAAAGAATCATCATCTCCCCGTCAGATGACCATGATTGATATAGACAACCTGGGCCGGAATAAGCCCACGCTGAACAATGGCACTCTTTTCACCTATAAAAACAGGGAAGTAATGAAGGCAGCCATAGCCGGTAATTTTTCTTCATGGCAGCCCAGGGCCATGAAACGCAGCAAATTCGGCGTATGGTACTACTTTCTTCCCGGAGAGAACAACGACAGAACCATTTCCTACAAATTCATAATAAACGGGATATGGACTCCCGATCCCATGAACCAGATACGGGAAAATGACGGTTCCGGCTCCTATGTTTCCCTGGCAGATCCGGTCACTCCCTTCATGTCGAAACAGCTAACCTACCGCGCATTAGGTAAAAACACCATAGAATTCAGGATATACAAGCCGGGAGCGCGTTTTATTTCAATAGTGGGTGATTTTAACAACTGGAATCCGGAAAATGATCTTCTGACACAGCACAAAGACGGTGTCTGGCGTCTCACCAAGAGAATACCCCGGGGGACTTACCGCTATAAGTTCATTGTGGACGGCGAATGGGTTCCCGACCTCTACAATATAAAGTCAGCTTCCGATGATAACGGTGATATCTGTTCGATACTGACCATCGAATAAAGACACTGTCAGCGGTCCATAATTGTTTTTTACTGATAAATAAACTGAAATTTTCATAAAAAATGTTGCATTTTTTCATCATCATTATATGTATGTGATATCAGTAAAAGATGATGTCCATGGAAGATACGATTCAAAATAAACTACAAATACAGCAAACCCTGAAGGAAAATATGCCTTCCCTGAAAAATATAGCCCAGTACAAAAATGATCCCTTTAAACTGATCGACGACGGATACGAGTTCCTCGACCTGGAGAACTACCAGTTGGCCTTTGAGCTCTTCAGTTTCGGCGCAGCCATTGATAATACGGATTGTGAGCTGTTAAACGGGCTGGGGATATCCCTCTGCGAACTGGGGAGGCTGGAAGAAGCGAAGATCATCCTGGAAAGGGCCATCAGGCTCTGTCCCGACGACGCCATAACCTATGCCAATCTTGCCGGTGTTTACTGGGAGATCGAAAACCACGACATGGCCATTCATTACTACCATAAATCCATCGAGTATGATCCCAATATCGAAGAGACCTATTACAACCTCATTAACCTTTACATAGAAACGGGCGCCCTCTACATGGCCTTTATTTTCTGCCTGGATTTTCTTCAGAGGTTTCCCGGCAGCGGCGAAGCCACGGAACTTCTCTCCGATATCATTCTGAACCTGGGTATATCACTCTATTGAATTAGTAACCGCTGAATTTCTTCTTCACGTAATCACCGATCCCGTCATCCCTGTATTCCGACAGGAGCCTGGTCATTTCATCTTCCATATCAATACGCCATTTTCCGTCGACACGGCGCATGGTGAGCGTTATAGCGCTGCCCACGACATTATCGACGGGGTGTCCGGTGATGACGATCTCACACCGGGCCGTATCGTTTTTTACATCTTCGTGCAGACATTCCCAGGTCGTATCGGGGCCCACCAGGGCCATGCGGGCCGTCACGGCCTGCTCGGACATATTCCGCTGATCCATGGTCTTGCCGATGACCCTCACCGTTCCGTCCGTATAACAGGAAAGAATATCCTTCATGCTTTTAGCGGACTGCATCCTCTGGAGAACCGAGAGAGGACTGGCGTCACCATAGGTCTTCTCCCGGGAGCATGACCAGGAAAACACGAGACAAAAGGAAAGAAAGATAATGACGGCCTTATTTTCTTTTTCAGATATCATCACAGAACCTTAACCATACACAAGCACATCAGTCGAATATTTTACAGAAGGATAGATTTTCCTTCAGCGAAAAAAGGTCGCTCCCCTGGGGAACATCCCGCAGGCGGGTGAGCATGGTTTCCGGATCTATAAGTTCTGAAAATGACACGGCCTTCAGATCGAAATTGTCCGAGACCGACACCATGACACCGAACTTGTTTTCGCGGCAGAATTTCGCAGCACCGTATCCCAGCATACTCCCCATGACCACGTCAAAGGCCACGGGAGAACCGGACCGTGTCTCATATCCCACCTGCTTGGGTGTCACCTTCACGTCGAGGCCGGTTTTATCGCGGTATCTGTCCCTGACATGTTCTGCCAGGACCGAAGATATCTTCGCCTCACGGTAGAGGACATTCCCATGTTTATCCTTCGCCGTTGGTTTCAATTCCTCGGGTAGCTTATCCACCAGGCCTTCGGAAACGGCGATAACACCAAAGGGATTTTTATCGTTCTCCCTCGCTATAATCACATCGGTAATAATCTCCACGAACTTATCCATATCAATCGTGTCGCCCTTGACATCTTCCGCAGATAACATAAGTATGCACTCCGAGGAAATGCCTGCGGCATAGGTGATCCATCCCGCCTTCCTTCCCATGAGTTCAACGATGAAAAAGCTGTCCGTTGCCTGGGCATCGGCCTTAAGATTGAGCAGTATTTTCTGGGCCGTGTCCACGGCAGTCCAGTAACCGAAGGTCCAGGGAATTCCATAGTAGTCATTATCAATCGTTTTGGGAATATGGATGACGGGAAGTCCCATGAGCCAGAGAAAATTAGCGGTCTTCAGGGTATCATCACCGCCGATTGAGATGAGGGCGCCTATTTCAAGATAATCCAGCGCGTCGATAATATTTCTGAGACGGGCGTTCTTTACCGGGTCATTCAGGTCTTCCATGGTTTTAATATCCTTTCCCGGGTTTGCCCTGGACGTCCGCAGAAAAATACCGGTACGGTTCCTGATCTTCGTTATATCCTCTGTTATATTCCCATAATGGACATCCTTCCGCAGTTTCGGATAATTCTTGTTGAAGTCCTGGATGAATTCATATCCCCGCATAATACCGATTACCGGGATATTGTCCCTGATAAATGTCTCCGCTACCGATGATATAACGGCGTTGGCGCTGGGCGCAGGTCCGCCTGAAAACAGAATGCCGACCTTTTTGTGCTTCGGTGTTGTCATAGCAATCCTTCATCTCCTTTTATTATAGTTACTATTCGCTTTTACACCGGAAAGGTGTCAGCATACCCGGGAACGGAAAAAGCCCGGTATACCTCATTAGATACGCCTTGTAAAGCAAATTTCCTTTGAAAATATATCTATACTTTAAAGCAGAATTACATTCAGGTTAATAAATAAAAAATAATTACACCATGGCATCTTTACCGGGCGAACAATTCACGCCCCTTTCATTAATAACACCGGCAAAGAAGAAATTCAAATAAAAAAATGGCTCAGTCATAACCATGTCATGACTGAGCCATCACTCATACAGTTATGGTAAGTTTGTCAATGCTTTTTTACTGCAGAAGAACAACCATACTATCTTTATTTTCTTAAGAGATCGTTACCGATATCATCGATGATGGAATCACCGGCATTTTTCTTCAGGTTTCTGATGATATTTTCTTTCTGACCCTTGGAAATATTATCACGGGGGCC
The DNA here is from genome assembly GCA_002839375.1 of Spirochaetae bacterium HGW-Spirochaetae-1. Classification (NCBI taxonomy): domain Bacteria; kingdom Pseudomonadati; phylum Spirochaetota; species Spirochaetae bacterium HGW-Spirochaetae-1. The sequence goes on from PGXY01000003.1 coordinate 626,931, forward strand.
CTTTACGGGCATGGAGATATCATGATCTATATTTGCGCATGTATCGCATTCCTTTTCGGGAACCGTGCCTGATATAAAATACTCCTTGATTACATTCCGGCATGAGGACGATGGAAGAAGCCCGGTCCTTTCGCACACCTCCTGTTCAATCAGTCCCGCATAGACGGGAAACTCAAGTACCGGTTCATGCTCCATGCCTTCACGCATGTACCTGCCCCAGATAGGAGCAGCCACTGATCCGCCTGCCTGGCCGATTCCCAGCGAAAGGCCCATCTTGTCGAATCCCACCCAGAGACCCGTGGTCACCTGGGGCACGAAACCCACGAACCAGGCATCACGCCAGTTATTGGTAGTGCCGGTTTTACCGCCCGCAGGCCTTCCCGGTGAAGCTGCTCCCCCTGTTCCGCCGGCGATGACACCGCGCAGCATGCTGATCATGAGCTGGGCTGTCTCTGGTTTGATGATCTGGATAGTGCCGTTCTTTTGTTTCTCCGCGAGAAGCTTTGCCACATCCTCCTCGCGGTTTTCCAGGGTCTTTCCATCGCGGTCGTTGATATACCTGATGCTGAAGGGAATGACATCTTTACCGCCGTTAGCGATAATGGCATAGGCCCTGGTCAGCTCAAAGGGGGACACCTCCAGGGAGCCCAGGGCGATGGAAAAATTCCGCGGTATCCTCTTTTTAGTCTCGCCTGCTTCGATCTTCAGCAAACGTGCATAATACTTCATGATATATTCAATGCCGAGCTTTTCGGCGATCCTGATGGAAACGACATTTATGGACAGAGCCAGGGCCTTGCGCAGCCGCACGAGACCGTAATACTCGCCCTCGTAGTTTTCCGGCAACCAGTCGCCTCCTTCATTGTCCAGGAACACGATGGGCGAGTCCAGTATGGCCGTGGCCGGTGTGAAATCCCCGCTTTCAAAGGCTGCGGCATAGAGCAGGGGTTTGATGGCGGAACCGGGCTGACGCCGTGACTGCATGGCGCGATTGAGCTGGTTGATGCTGGTAAATTCACTTCCCCCCACCAGGGCTTCGATATAACCGTTGTTCTGATTGATGGAAACGATGCACCCCTCGACCTTCTGCAGATTTCTGTCATCGAGATAGGTACCCTTATACTCACCAAAAAAATCACCAATTTCTTCGATGCCGACAAGATAATTCAGTCCTTCCAGTTCCTCGGCGATTTCATCGCGGAAAACACTGTTTATCTTCTCGTTCTGGCGTGAGCCCGTCCGCGTGATAGAATTAATGTCAAAAAGATCGGACACAAGACTTACCGTATCATAAAAATTGTCCATGATGTAATCGGCATTTTTAAAGGATAGCGCCACGGACGTACCCGACTGGTTCTCCAGGCCTTCGGAGAGGGCGCGCTGGGCCACCACCTGCTTTTTCAGATCGAGGGTTGTGTATACCAGGAGCCCCTTGTTGTACACCGCCTCCTCACCGTAGGTGCTCACGAGCTGGCGGCGGATATACTCGGTAAACCATGGAGCCTTGTCAATACGCGAGCTGAAGGTGTTGAGCGTGGGAGCAATATCCGCCGTGTATACAAGATAATCGGGCCAGAACTGGAGATAATATTTTTCAGCCTCATCGACGGTGAGAAAACCCATCTCCACCATCTTTGCCAGAACAATGCGATGCCGTGCCATGGAGGCCTTGGGATGCCGTATAGGGGAAAGCCTGTTTGGCGATGACGGCAGTGAAGCCAGCAACGCGCACTGGGCTGTATTGAGCTCCCACACATGTTTGTTGAAATATATCTGCGCCGCCGATTCCACGCCATAGGCGCCGTGGCCCAGGAATATCTGATTCAGATAGAGGTTCAGAATCTCATCTTTCGAATAAAAAGCCTCCATCATCAGAGAAATGAAGGCTTCCTTGATTTTCCGGTAGATGCTCCGTTTACGCGAGGTGAGCAGTATTTTCGAAAGCTGCTGGGTAATGGTGCTGCCGCCCTGCTTGATACCGCCGGCCAGGATGTTGATGAAAAAGGCCCGGACAATACCCTTGATATTTATGCCGTAGTGTTCATAGAATTCATTGTCTTCAATGGCGATGAAGGCGTGGACAAGGTCCTTCGGTATCTTTTCAAAAGGGACAATCTCCCGTTTCTGCGTAAAGAGCTCCGAAACGAGTATGTTGTTTTTATCGTAAATTTTAGTCGTTACATTGGGCTGAAAGTTGGCCAGGGCCCTTACGTTCAGGAAATCAACTATCAGAATTACAAAGAAGGCAATGAAAATACCAGCGATAATCCCGATGACGGCAGTACGGGATTCCCTGCATTTATTAACCAGAAAATCAAAAAAATGGGTAATGAGTTCATATATAAATTCCAGAACGCCCCTGCCGGCACTGAAATCCCACCCTTTTCGGGGTGATGAAGACTTAGCTGCATCCTTCAGGCTGGACAGCCTGGTCCTTTTTCCGCTGTATTTTGCCATACAATAATCCTCTTTAGAGAAGGAACATGCCGGAATGACCCTTCGGATTGCAACAATTAATCGAAGAAAACGTCATCTTTCAAGGAATTTTCAAAAAATTAAAAAAAATAGAAAAAAGTAAAATGTATAATATATCTACAAAATAACGCTATATTTATTTATAATCTATTATAATCAACTATAATCGCCCATAATCGGGCTAAGCGTAAAATTTTGTATTGACGAATTTTGGAATGATATAAAAGAAAATTCAATGCTATCAAGGATGATGGCATCAGCTTTCAAGGAGGAAAACAATGATAATAAACCACAACGTAGCCGCTATTTTTGCGCACAGAACCTTAAAATTCCATGACTGGGATCTCACCAAGGATGTAGAAAAACTTTCTTCAGGAATGAGAATAAACAAGGCCGGTGATGACGCATCGGGTCTCGCTGTATCGGAAAAAATGCGTTCACAGATACAGGGTCTCCGCCAGGCAGAAAGGAATACTGAAGACGGTATGTCCATGATTCAGACGGCCGAAGGTTATCTGGAAGAAACCCACAGCATCGTTCAGCGTGTGCGTGTTCTCGCCGTTCAGGCGGCCAACGGTATCTACACCGCAGAAGACAGGCAGCTGATCCAGGTCGAAGTTTCCGAGCTTGTCGATGAAATCGACCGCATCAGCTCACAGGCTGAATTCAATAAAATGAAACTCCTCACCGGTTCATTCGCACGTCTGCATCCCACGGCCTCCATGTGGTTTCACATGGGTCCCAACATGCATCAGCGCGAACGCGTATTCATCGAAACAATGACAACGGCGGCGCTGGGACTGCGTAACCCGACTGTTCTTACCTTCATTTCCATTTCCACACCGGGTAAGGCAAACGCGGTTATCGGTCTCGCCGATGAGGCACTGCGCATCATCTCGAAACAACGTGCAGACCTGGGTGCCTACTACAACAGGCTTGAACATGCGGCCAAGGGCCTCATGAACGCCTATGAAAACGTACAGGCATCGGAAAGCCGCATCCGGGACACCGACATGGCCGAACAGATGTCTTCATTTATCCGATATCAGATACTCACGCAGGCGTCGACATCAATGCTTGCGCAGGCCAACACCAAGTCACAGACAGTATTGCAATTATTACAATAGCTTGAGCCAGCATCGCAGCACCATTCAAGAAACGCCGGTCACTCCCAACCGGCGTTTTTATTTTTCTCCGCTACCCCTTCTTAGACAGTAGCACACATAGCGCACAGGACCATCAAAAAACGTACCGTTCATTGTACGATAGCAAGATATCGTTCACGCAGTTCTGTGCTGCTGACAAACATCCAGGCCGTCCATCCCGACCGCGTCTCCAATTTTGTTTCAGCTCCATGCTGCAGCAGCAATTCCATTGTACGGCCCGCCCCGCCAAAAATGGCGTACATGAGGGGAGTGCAGCCGTTATTATCACGAGCGTTGATATCAGCGCCTCTTCGCAGCAGATCTTTCACGATCGCGCTGTCGTCCACGTACGCCGCAATCATCATGGCGGTACGCCCATCCCCGTCAGGCCTGTTAACTGCGGGATCCTGGCGAAGGAAAGCTTCGGCAGCAGCGCCATCCCGGAGGAACAAAGCCTCTTCCAGGTTCTGTGGCGCAGACCTAATGCCGTACCGGGCCTGCAGGGAAAGCCGGGTCTTCCATTCTTCCCTGTAAGGCCCATATATCATTTTTTTATGACGGGGTAGCTTCTCCATCCATTTTTCCATGTCATGGGTCATATTCTGGACCGCTTTCTCATCCAGTGTCTTCATCATCCCGGAAAAAACAGCTTCACGAAGATACCGGTCACCACGTTCTTCAATAATAATACGGCGGGATTCCCTGTCACTCATATCTGAAAATTCCGTGGGCATGGGCAGCCGCCACGACACAGTCTGCAGACATCCCGCATAATACCAGACTCTTGACGGTTTCAGAACATCACCATTGCTCCCCGGCAGGCCCGCATTCCCGGAGAAAAAATGTTTCATAACTGCTTCTCCCTTTTCTCCGCTCACTTCCTCTACGAGAGAATCCTTCACTGTGATACGATAGACGTGCCTTTTCATCGGACTAGTCATGCCATCCCGGCCGGAATGATATACAAGGTACACAACGGAACCGTCCCTTGCCCACCGCGTATCCCGGATACTTCCCCGACTCTTCTCCGACGGCAACGATTTCAGTTCACTGATTTGAGTGAGTCTTCCGCTGGTTATATCAAACTCGTACAGATAAATTGCATGGAAATAAACCGTACCCGGCGACCAGGCATAGAGGGGGATAATCGTGGTGCCTTTTTCAAAAAGTGAATATTCACAGAGGAAGTAGATAGCTGTTCCCTGCCGGTACCCCGACGACAGTTCTTTTTTCGTCAGTATATCCTTGTTTTTAAACATAGTGAAACATCCACAGCAGCAGAGCAGTAACGGTGCCACAATTAATAATGACAGGTGAATGCCGTAGTATCCTGACCGTTTCATCATTTTTCCCGTTACCGGAATCCGATATATCATACAATAAAATCACGGGTTTCACGGCAATGCAAGCAGGAAATAACGCTATTTCAACAGGAATGATACTGTTCGTATGATTGGTTCGGGAACGGAGGGAGGAAATTCCCCGGGGTCAGAGCATGCCTGACTTCCATTGATTTCTATAACCAGGCTCTGACCCCGGGATTGCAGCCAGGCGCAGATAAAACGTTTTACTGCATGAGTTCAATAATTCTCTTCTCCTGCTGGGGACCCACGAGAAATTCTGCAATACGACCGTCACGAACCAGGATCGTGGCCGGGGTTCCCATGACGCCGAAACGACGTGCCGTGTCCATATCCTGGGAGATGTTCACCTTGAAAATATTTTTATACTGTTTCATCATTTTTTCAATGAGAGGCGTCATGGGCCGACATGCACCGCAGCCCGGACTGTAAAAATAAAAAAGGGATTTGTTTCCTGTCTTGAGGGCTTTTGCATAGGACCCCGTGAGTTCAGGAGCGGGTTTGCCCTTTTTCATACGCATTTTAAGCACCATGCCGTATTGCAGCAGAAAAAAGGCAAGAATAAGAGCGACAACAAGATATATTGCAATCATTTCACAACCTCGATATTTAAGTATTTTAGAATTATATATAACTATAAATATCTAGATCGTCAAGTTTATTTTACTGAAAGCATCGTTTTCAATCACGCACCGGCAGCGATAGAAGACTGAGGGGGTCCACCTGGATACCCCTGATAATACATGACACATGGAGATGTGAAGCCGTGGATAATCCCGTGGAGCCCACGGTAGCCACCAGGTCACCGGCTTTAACCCGGTCGCCCTTTTTAACCTTATGATCCTGTAAATGCATATAGTAGGTAAAAATACCGTTGCCGTGATCAATGATGAGCATATTGCCTTCATAGAAAAGTTTATCGGCCAGGGCCACCTCTCCATCGGCCATGACAAAGAGGGGGGAGCCTTCTTCCCCGCGAAGGTCTAGACCGGCATGGACCTTGGTTCTACTTTGCAGGTATACCCTCTTCCTTCCGCGGATTTTATACCGCAGATATCTCCGCTTTGACCAGAAGGGTGATGTGATAAAGTGAAGATCACGGGGGTGTGATACCCTCTCGGAGAGCATATCCTCACTCTTACGCGAAAAGGCCTCGTTCTTTTTCAGTGAACATTCCTTGATAAACTCGATGATTTCCGGATTCTGCTGATATTCCACATTGGAGAACTTGCCAAGATCCAGGGGCTTCTTCTTAAAAGGGAATTCCTTTTTAACAACGGGAAACCTGGCGCTTAATTCCCTTCCTGACCAGCCCAGGGACACAGAACAGGCTATTTCTCTTTCACCAGGCACTGAATCGGGATTGATGGCAAATAGTCCCCGGTAACCCCAGGAACGGGATGACACGGGAATCTCCTGACCGTCCACTATCACCTTTTTTACCTTCAGCTTTTTATCAATTTTTTCATCGGCGTACATTTCCATGTAAACGGCATCGCCCTGGGCAAATCCCCGGGAATAGAGGTCGATAACTACTCCTTCAGACCTGAATTGCAGCCTTTGAGCCGACTCAAGAACATATCCCGGCGGGAGCTTGACCCGATAAAAGTAACTTCCCGATGCCGCTTCTTTGAAACGGTTATAGGAAGGCGCGGCGGATTTTTCCCCTGCTGCCGGGATAATCATTGGAAAAAGAAAAAACAGTACTGCGAGTGAGACAAAACGAAAACGGTAATTGCAGCGCATGGCATGGTCCTCTGTTTTTTGCATCGGCAGAAATACACCTGTTGTTTAGTTGCATCTACGACAGTATTAAGAAAATAATCTGCGGCAAAACCGGCCTGTTTCCATGTTTTTATCACAGTTACACCACAACTCTAATTATTACTTGAAAAATGTGTCAAATACAATGCATACTATTTCAAGCGTTATTCTACTGAACCAGGGAAGAGGAGTCATGTCCGAGATAGTTGTTTTTAAGGCTGAAGAGCAGAAAATAATGGAGACCTTGAAAAGCATGCTGCGCACACAGGGCCGCCTGGATGAACTGGTGTCCGTGGAAAAAAATGAAGCTGCCCTGGTGGATCTTTCCGCGGCCATTTCCCTTTACCCGTCAATACTGGGACACCAGAGCCTGGGAAGAGCCTCCCGCTCCATTGAAACCCTTGTAAACACCCTGTGCCTTCAAGATCTCATGGACCTGGTCTTTCACATTCCCACAAAAGCCATACTGGGACAGAGCTACTCACTGGCCAAGATCAACTTTTTTTATATGCTCCTGTATCTTACACAGGAGATCGCAGCTATGCGCCCCATAGAAGAGGAAATACGGGAAATCATAAGCATCAACATCTTTGGAATCATGGCCGAGGATGTCTTTATATCCATCATCTCCGACAAGACTATACCGATGCACATCAGGAATAATGCGGGATACCTCCTGGCCAGTATATGGGAACATCGCATTGATTACGGCGTCGATGAGTTCGCCCCTGCCCTGACCAACATATGGCACGCCAGGGAAAAAATTGATCCCAACTTCGGCACCATGATGGGCATAAGCGAACTCTTCATGCTTTCGCAGGAATCAGACCCCATATGGTTCGAGTTTCTCCAGCGCGATGACCTGAAGCAGGATGAAATCGACGCACTCCAGGAGTTTCTCATGGGCTTGAGTTTTGAGGAAATGATACAGCTCTCCGATGAGATGAAAAAAAGCGGTCGTTTCTCCATAGACAAAAACGAAATCCGCGAAAAAGAAATGGGCGAGGAAAAAATAAACAGGTTTTTTGAGACTAATGATCCCCGGCGGCTTTTCAAATCATTCTCCCTCAGAAAAAACAACTCCATTTTCCGGGACAGGGGAAATACACCCGGTCCGAAAAAGACCCTGGAAGAGTATCTCATGTGTTACCTGCTGGCAAGACCCGGAGACTGGACTGTAAAAAGCAAGTCCTGATCCGTATTTCCTGCCTTATTGTTATCATAAATGTGCACAATTGGGGTCAGAGCATGCCTCTTACGTCACTTTTATCCATGCTCTGACCCCTTTTTTGTCGTTCCGATTTGAGGCTCTGACCCCCTTTATCTGTCTTCAATCCCCTTGTATCAAATTTCCCCGATAATGAAAAAATATTGACATTCCTGTTATGCTGTAATGCCTTGAAAATCAGCATATATTGCAATTCATTAACAATAAGAGGAAAACCCATGATACATAAAAACGTAGTAACCGATTTCTCAGCCAAAGCATATGATCCCCAAATTGACCCCTCGGCCTATATACATCCCCTGGGCGCTGTAATCGGCAACGCCATCATCGGCAAACGGGTGATGGTTTCCCCTTTTGCCTCGGTACGCGGCGATGAAGGACAGGCCCTCCACGTGGGCGATGAGTCCAATGTGCAGGACGGCGTTATCATCCACGCCCTGGAGACCGAGCATGAAGGGCACGCCATCGAGAAAAATCTTGTCGAGGCCGACGGTAAAAAATACGCCGTATATATCGGGAAACGCGTATCCCTGGCGCACCAGGTGCAGATCCACGGACCCGCCTATGTGGGAAATGACACCTTCATCGGCATGCAGTCCCTGCTATTCCGGGCCAAAGTCGGCAACAACTGCGTGGTAGAACCCAAGTGCCTGGTCATGGGTGTCACAGTACCCGACGGACGGTATGTTCCTGCCGGCACTATCCTGAAAAAACAGACCGACGCCGACAAGCTTCCTGAGATAACCGCCGACTACCCACTGAAGGACCTGAACAAGGGCGTGGTTCATGTGAATACGAATCTCGCCGACGGGTATAACAAGGCGGGGATAAAATAGCGATACGGGAAATGAAAAAAGACGCGTCAAGCCGCGTCTTTATCTGAATCATGATGGGGACCGAGAGGTCCCCATTGCTGTTTTTTCTATTTCTCTTCCGCTTCCTTGGCAGCTTTTTCCATCTGCTTGCTGAATTCCTCGAGCCGCTTCATCGCTTCAGCAGCGTCCTTGTTGTCCATCTGCTTCATGACGTCTTCGCTCTGTTTCATCCAGATATCAGAGGATTGTTTCACTGCACTGGCGCACATGAGGGCGCTGATAAGCATGAGAACGGGAATAACAGCCAGTATAATCGATATAATCTTGGCCGTCCCCTCTTTTCCCCCCAGGACACCGATCAGGGCGTTGTAAAGAAGAAAGAGCCCGTAAAGTGAAACCAGGAGAGATACTATGGAACCGAGATAGAGATGGATGCCGCCGGCGAAACCAAGTACCGCGCTGATGGGGTACATCACCATAAGCGATGCCGATACGCGGGTATTAGCTTCAAAATCCGTTGTCCCGCCGCATATGGCAGATATGATAAGGATGATAACAGCACCTATGAAGAGGCCGATCACCGAGAAGATGAGAGCGCCCACTAAAACCATGATGCCGACACCGCCGCCGAACATACCGCCCATTGCGCCGCCAACCGCGGACAAACCTATAACGCTCCAGAGCAGACCCAGAAGCCCCGCCACTGCGCCGTAAAGTACCGCCTTGATAATGGGCTCACCGAATCCGCCTTCCTTCTCCATGGAAGCGAAATACTCCTTCGGTTTAAGAAGAGTATTTTTTGAATCATCGATGAATTTCTGGAAACTGAATGCACCTTCCGCCATATATTCCTCCTGATAAGATTTTTATTTTTGCCTCAAAACAGTCTTCCGAGACAGTCATGATAATTTATACCATATCTATACTATAGAACAATCCATTGAAAAGTCAAGAAAAACTCCTGCAGCCCCCCGATTATACGCCCGCATGCAGGATTTGAATCTATTTTAGAGCCCGGGAAAATGGCTATCTTAACTCAAAGGAATAAGTTAAAAAATGATGTTATAAAAAAAACAGAAGAACGCAAAGTTCTGAAAATTAAATCATCCGTTATAAAAAAAACAGGGTACATCCTGACTATTAATTAAAATTTTAGGCTCATTCCGGATTGTTGGGAATTAATAATTTATAAAAAAAGGTTGAACAGAAAGCGCGCGAAGGGCAAGTTAAAAAATAGTAAACAATGCGACAGTCGTGCAACTTTCAGGAGACCGAAAGGGGAAAACAGGGATTTTAAACAGGCTTTCAGGAATAGTTGTTTCTATCTAACTGATGTCTGATAGCCTGGATATATGAAACATCCATTCATGTCCTCTCGGGACTTCGTGCTCTTCGAGGCCTTTGCGCTCTTCCTGTGATAAGTTTTTTCCTTTATGAAAAGAATTGACGACAATTACATGCCATGTATTATGTGACATAATACATTTTTCATCATCAGGATACCATGCATGAAAAAAATCCGTCTCCTGACACAGGATAACCAGGAATACAGTGCTCATCTGCGGAAGGCGGGATACACCGTGGAGGAAATCACACTGCCCCTGCAGGCAGCCCCGGACATTGAATCATCATCGTCATACGCCTTTACTGTTGCCGAAATCTGCGATACAAACATATTCTCACTGGACCTGAAACATCTTGCCGCCGCGTCGGAACGATTCGTCTGCCTCGCTCCTGCAGTGAGCAGCCGGGTCAGGGCGCAGCTCCTCGATCACGGCATATCCGATGTCATCCCCGCGGGATCACCGGAGCGGCTCGTATCATACCTGCGAATGCTGGACAGCCCGATCCCCGCTGAACAGGGAAAAATCCTCATTTATGAGACGGCTCCCGTCAGAAAGGACATCCTCACAAATATCATCATGCGTTTCGGATATCATCCCGTTTTTATCGGCACAACGGACAGCCTTTTTGACAACCTTAAGCAGACCGGCATCCAGTTCATTCTCTTCAATCTCGGCGGGGAGAAGCTCGACCTGGGCGACTTCATACGGCGCTCCTATGCCAACACGGAAATAAAACGCATTCCCCTCCTGGCCTACAAGGACATGAAGGAAGGGATATTTGTCAACGAGATGCTCTCGGGGTTGCACCGCCTGACAAAGCTGATCTTTTCACCCGAGGAACTCTACAGCTACCTTGTGGATATCCTCTTCAGAAAGGAAATAATACCCCTCATAGAAACACTGAACAGCGGGATACATTTCAGCACGCACGCTAATTACAGCCAGGAGACCCTGAGCCAGATATATCACGGCACCACGCAGGATCTCTTCGCTCAATCCAATATCCTCGATGAAGAAAACATGCTCAATCTTTTCAATACTATGAGGCAGATCAAGAAAACACTGGTAAAGGCCGATGGCCTGAAGTGGCTGCGGCAGGAGACGGCGGGAAGCGTCAATACCTGCGGAGCGGGTGGCTGAAATTCACGTCACCCTTCCGGAGTGTATCGATGACCTGGATCGTGATTTTCTGGGCCTGTATCTCTTTCATCGTTACGGGCATACAGGGTCTTCTTTCGTTATGACAGTTCAGACACAGTTTTTCCCTTTTAAGCAGGTTATCCTCGTAGTCAAGAATGGGGTACATACCGTGCTTTTTTGCCGTGGCATAGCCTTTTCTGCGGTCCTCATAATTGATGTGATTTGCACCGTCGTGATAGGAACTTCCCGGACCATGACAGGCCTCACAGCCCACGCCTTCCTGGCCCGTAATTTCGCTGCGGCCTCCACCCGTTGTATGGCATTGCAGGCACACCCTGTCTGTCCAGGCTTCTGTAATTCCCATACCCCGGGCTATTTCCATGGCCTTTTCGCCTTTCAGTGTTTCATAGGCCCTTGCATGGGGTGATGTAACCCATACCTCATACTGTGTCTGCCCGCCGTTTACGGAATGACATTTCCTGCATACTGTAACTCCCACATTGTGGAACCTGCTTACGGATCCGACGGCAGACACAAGAGCAAGCATGCCAAGGAACATAGCCGTAAATATGTACATTATTCTTTTTTTCATAACACAATCATTCCCTCTGACCATTAAGAACCGGGAAAGAAATACCGCATCTCAACACTCAATTCATGCCATGCCGCCAGGGAATCGTCAACTAAATTAAGGCTTGACATCTACTCTTTAATGACTGTATTATTAAATGTTCCCATATAACTGCTCCCAGTATTAATGGAGGTATTGGATCGCATGCCTGAGCAAAGACATGATAAAAAAGTCGGTGAATTTCTTGTGGAAAACGGCATCATCACCACAGATCAACTCAATGAGGCTCTCATTCTACAAAAAGATAATAAGGAACGTCTCATCGGTGAAATACTGGTGACACTGGGTATTCTTTCTAAAGAAGATATGATTATGGCATTCGAAATGTATCTCATGGTGACCGATTTGCCCATTGCACATGTCGATGAATGGCTTGATCAGGATGAAGTAGACATGATAATGGAGCGTATAAAGGAGAGGGGTGCAAATAACAAATAGTTGTTGACAAAAAAGTGTTGATAAATCACAAATGCCAGCATGATAGAATTTGAAGATAAAATCTGTTTTGGCTGTGGGCAGGAAAATCCCCAGGGTCTCAGGCTTGAACTGCGGTTCGACGACGATACCAAGACAGCCTATGGTGAATATACAGCTTCCGAATATCATGAAGGTCCTCCCAATATTATCCACGCCGGAATAATCGCAGCACTGCTGGACGAGACCATGATCACCGTGAACAAGTATATGGACAGCGTGGCCATGACAAGTGAATTGACTATCCGTTATCTGCAGCCCGCTTTTATTAATGAAAACCTGTATATCCGCGGCTGGTATGTGAAGAAAAGTAAGCGTGTTGTTGAAAACAGGGCTGAAATTGAAAATGAGATGGGAAAAATTGTTGCACGCGCCAAGGGCAAATATATTGAAGTCGATGATATTCCCCAGCCCGAATAATATTTTTTAGATTGCGCATAACTCACATTGCCGAAGTGGTGGAACTGGTAGACGCAGCGGACTCAAAATCCGCCGGGGGCAACCCTGTGAGGGTTCAAGTCCCTCCTTCGGCACATAACTCCACATAAAGTGTAATTCAAGGGGTATCCATAGGGGTGCCCCTTCTTAATTGCGAACAAACTCTCACCACAATAAAGGGGCTGCTCCCGGAGGAACAGCCCCTTACATAGTATTACATAGAGAACAGAGCCCTGTTATGTGGGAAATTGATGGTGTTTTGGCATGGGGTGGGGATATGCTGCGAGAAGCTCTGCCCCCCTGATAATAAATATTCTTTCGACAACTTCTTAAAGTTACGTATTTATAGAAATTGTTATATAACCTCTGACAAACTCAGAACTTATATTTTTATGCCGCCTTGGGCGGCACAAAAATATAATTATCAGATAGTATTGGTATTTACATTATGTCCACAATAGGATGGTGCCGGGAAAAATCCGAAACTAATTCTCCCTGAAACCATTCAACGATTGTTCTGACTGCCTTATCAGCGGCTTCACAATCTTGAGATACTGATCGTCCGCCATCTCTACGAATATCTCTTTTTCCATAACCGGCAGCCGCATAATAAGATAGGCCTTCCGTTTTTCTTCCACATTTTCCATAGTCCAAGACGGTTCCTGTGATTGCATTGTTATTCATAACTCTCCCTTCTCAGTATTTTTAACTGTCGTGAGGCATGCGTCACTCGTCCCTTTATCAGTCTTGTACATCCTCCCCCGTCTGGAGCACATTTCGTTTTTCGCTATTACAGGGCGCATAAGGAATATCCACAGGAACGGCAGAAAAAGCAGCCCCCATCGGGAATAAGACTGCTGCCGCATTCAGGACACCGGGTTGCTTTTACAGCAATAAAAACTGACGCGTTTTTCCCGTCTTCTCTGCAAATGGTTGCTGTTTTTATTGATTCCATACTGTAATTCACTCATCCTTACATGTGTATAGTATATTTATGTATAGTATTTTTCAAGCACTTTTTTTCTAAAAATATAAAAAATAAAAACACGACACACCCATGAAAGCAGTAAAAGTCCGTAACTTAACTTGACGTATATAGTCTGAAAATATACGTTGCATAGAAAATGTATAAGCCATGTGAAACAAGGCAGACGACAGGTGTTTCACTTCAACATGCAAGGAATGTGTTAAAAAGCGAGGATATGAAGAATGACTAAACCCGTGTTTGATCCGGAAAAGAACCTGGAAGAACTACTGAAAATGGATGCTGAAGAGGTTCAGCAAGGCCCGGAGTCCATGGGCGGAAAACCCGGTGAGCCCTCCCATGCATCCGAATTCAACTTTGATATAAAACCAGAACAGCTCGAAGAATATCTCAATAAATACGTCATTGCTCAGGAAGAGGCCGTTGAGGTTATCGCCACAAAGGTGTGTACGCACTTCAACCGTATGAAACTGGAACAGAAGATGACCGAGGAAGAACGCCTCGTGGGAAACATCAAGAGCAATATCCTCCTCATCGGACCAACCGGTGTGGGTAAAACCTATATCATCAAACTCATCGCCAAAAGAATCGGCGTCCCCTTTGTCAAGGCCGATGCGACTAAATTCAGTGAGACCGGATACGTGGGCGGTGACGTGGAAGACCTGGTGCGCGAACTGGTACATGAGGCCGACGGGGATATCGCCAAAGCCGAATACGGCATCATCTACATCGACGAGATTGATAAAATTGCCTCCTCAGTGGGGCTCCACGGTCCCGATGTATCAAGAAGCGGCGTGCAGCGCAACCTGCTGAAACTCATGGAGGAAGCCGACGTGGACCTGAAAACGCCCCATGACCTGGCATCGCAGGTCGAGGCGGCCATGGAGGCGCAGAAAACCGGCAAGGTGAGCCGCCGCAAAATCAACACGCGCAACATCCTCTTCATCGTATCGGGAGCCTTCCAGGGCCTGGACGAGCACATCAACAAACGGCTCAACCGTCAGTCCATCGGTTTCGAGAAAATTCGTGTGACCATGGAAAGCAAGCAGGATGTACTGAAGATGGTCAAAACCGAGGACCTGCTGCAGTTCGGTTTTGAATCGGAGTTCATTGGCAGGCTTCCCGTGTATGTTGTCCTCAACAACCTGGACAAAGACGGACTCTATAAAATACTGAAGAACGAACACAGCACTGTTGTGCTGGGCAAAAAACTGGACTTCCGGTCTTATGGAATAAAAATAGCCTTCAGTGATGAAGCGCTGAAAAACCTGGCAAAAAAAGCCTACGAGGAAAAAACCGGAGCCCGTGGCCTGCTGACGGTTTTTGAAAAACTGCTTATAAAGTTCGAGAAAAAACTTCCCTCCACAAGCGTGACCGAGCTGGAAGTGGACATGAAACTCATCGAAAAACCCGATGAGACCTTAAACCAAATTCTGCTAAAAGAAGGCATCGAGCGTTTCCAAAAAGATTTTCTTGTCCAACACGGGACCTTTCTTGAGTTTGACGAAAAGGCCGCAGGGAAAATACTGGCAATAGCCACGGAAAGGAAAAAGAAAATCAAGGATATCTGTGAAGAGCTCTTCCATGACTACTTTCACGGGATGCGGCTCATGAAACTGGAGAGCTTTATTATCACCACTGAGGCCGTGGACAATCCCCAGGATTACCTGAACGACTATATCAAGGAATTTTTCAAGAAACAGAATGGATAGGTAAACATGGAGGGAGCCTGGCCGCCCCCTCCTCGACCTTACCCGGCTCTCGCTCAAATGCCGCAAGCAGATTGGCGGTCCATTCGCCTCTGCGGCCCACTAGAATCTTTCACTTACACATAGTTATTGCAAGCAGAAATCTCCGTTTATCAACACGTTACACGAATCACCAGTGGAGGTCTCACAACGGCCCTCCTGGCAGACTCAACCGGGCCGGAATCTTCCATGAACATTGAACTCTTTGGTCCTTTAAATTTTTCCCGACGATTACTATGTTAATCTTTGATAAAAAGTTCCGGGCAGGTGTGGCTTTTAAAATATATAATAAATTTAGATATAAAATTTTAAGTATATTCATTGACAAGAAACCGTCTGGACGATTAACTTAGACATATTTTTTATAATGTCATTTTTCCCCGGAGCTGTATTCATGAAAAAAAAAGTCCTCATGATATATCCTGAAATCCCAATAACCTTCTGGAGCCTGAAATATGCCCTTGAAATGGCGGGCTTTAAATCGACCCTTCCCCCCCTGGGACTCATGACTGTCGCCTCCCTGCTTCCCGATTCATATGACATTAAACTCATTGATATGGCCGTCAGCGAAGTCAAAAAAAATGATATCCTGTGGGCCGATATTGTTTTTATATCGGCAATGATTATTCAAAAAAATTCATTTGAAAAAGTGGTTCAGCTTTGTAATGAGCTTCACGTTCCTGTTGCTGCCGGCGGACCCTATCCAACCTCATCACATGAATCCATATCGGGAGTCGATTATTTTATTCTAAATGAGGCTGAAATTACTCTGCCCGGATTTATAAAAGATTATGAATCGGGCATGGCTAAAAAACTGTATATGAGTGATGAAAAACCTGACATTACACAGACGCCGGTGCCGCGTTTGGATCTGATTGACATATCCTCCTACAGCAGCATGGCATTACAGTATTCACGGGGATGCCCTTTTAATTGTGAATTCTGCGACATCATCGAAATGTTCGGCAGAATTCCCCGCACAAAACTCCCGGACCAGTTCCTCGATGAAATGAATGCCGTATATAAAACGGGATTTCGGGGATTTCTATTTATTGTTGATGATAATTTTATTGGAAACAAAAAACATGTCAAAGCCCTTTTGAAAAAGATTATTGAATGGCAGAAAGAGCGTGGATATCCATTCGCCCTTTTTACTGAAGCGAGCGTTGACCTGGCCCAGGATGATGAATTACTTGATCTCATGGTTGAGGCCGGTTTTGGCGAAGTTTTTCTCGGCATTGAAACACCCGATTCAGACACTCTGGTTGATATTCAAAAAAAGCAGAACCTGCGGCTCGATATTTTTGAAAGTGTAAGAAAAATTCAAAACCACGGCATTGAAGTTATGGCCGGCTTTATTGTTGGATTTGATTCCGACCCTGAAAATATATTTGAGCAGCAGATTAACTTTATCCAGAAAGCCGCCATACCCCAGGCAATGGTAGGCCTTCTGTCTGCACTGCCCAACACGCAATTGTTCAGACGTCTGGCAAAAGAAAAACGATTAAAAGGCCTGAGCACGGGGGATAACCTGAAGATAGATGTTAATTTTTTAACCAAAATGCCCCTGGATACTTTAATAGACGGATATAAATATATAATTTCCGAAATTTATAATCCAAAAAAATATTTTGAACGATGCATGTCTCTATTAAAGCAGATGCCCGAAGAACACAGGCTGTGGGATATAATCAAAAAGACAAGAACAAAGGATTTTTTTAAGGATACTGATTTCAGTTATGTAAAACAGCTGAAAATTTTTCTTAATATAGTATTTAAAATGACATTTACCCATTACGGGTTCTATTTCCTGCGATTTCTTAAGGACTCCATGAGGTATAATTATAAATATTTTTTTTATGCAATAAGTCTCTCTGCGAGAGGGTACCATTATTTCAAAGTCGCTGATATGCTCGGTAAAAATAATTAAAGATATCTGCAAAAAGTTTTCCCCACGCTACTTCATCATGAGAACATCACCCTTCATGAATATAATCTTCATGTCAGTTATTCTGGGATGGTTCGTGATGACACTTTTCTTCAGGAAAAGAATCTTCTCCCTCTCTGGCTCATCGCTTCCTGTAATAACAATACGCAGTGAATAGTGATCCTTTCCTTCCTCTGCTTCAAGGGAGAGTATTTCCAGCCCGGGAAATTCCCGGTGGAAGGCAAGCCGCGCGTATTCCTTTGCCTCGACACGCTGGTAATCATCATACATGAAAATACTAACAGGAACTGCGATGGCCGCCAGAATCAATACGGAGAGTACTATCTGGTACATGGCCCTGCGCGCCACACGGGTTTCATCGGCCAGGGGAGGATGTATCTTCATCGCCCAGAAAACCACGGCGCCTGCAAGCCCGATGGAAATGAGGTTTATAATAAACAGGATAAAGGCGCCCGAGGCAACTTCCCGGTTCATGGTGCCCAGACCGATACCCACGGTACAGAGAGGCGGCATCAACGCCACGGCTATGGCTATGCCCACCAGGGTATTGCTGATTTTTTCATTGGCGTAACCATAGGCTCCCACTATGCCCGACGCCAGCGCCACAATAATATCAAAGAGCGTGGGGTGCGTCCTGGCCATGATCTCCCCGGAATACACGGGAAGCGGAATTATAAAACTGATCGCCGAGGAGATAAGGATGGCCCAGAACATTCCCTTGGCTATGGAACCGAGGGAAATACGGATAAGCTGAAGATCCCCCCATATAACAGCCAGTGAAAAGGCCAGGATTGGTGTCATGAGTGGTGCCACTATCATGGCCCCGATAATGGTTGCCGTGGATCCCTGAACGAGACCGGTAGTGGCAATAATACAGGATAGCACCGTAAGGATATAATATTCCCGCGAGGGAGCTGCCCCACCCGCAAGTATCTCATATATATTCAGACCATGCTCTTCCTTTTTACGAATCTGCTGAATATCACGCCGTTTTTCCAGCCAGAAACGGGGATTGATATAATTGCGAAAGGTTCGTTCCTCTTCATCGATAACGTAATCCACCAGAGATCTGATATCGCTCTTCTGAGCGGCAGCAGCGGTCCTTTCGTCATTTTTCTTCACTGAGCTGACTTTCGGATCAGAATCGTTCTCCGCTTTTTTCTCCTGGCGTACTTTTTGCCCTTTACGGTCATCGGTTTCGGTCTTTTTCGCCGGGACGTTTTTATCATCGGGACTTATTTCGGCAGCACTATCCTCGCTCTTCTGCGGTGGATTCTTTGACCGGGGAAATAAATCTTTAATCGACATGGGTCTCCTCACATTACATCGATGGCGTTGACGGTGCAGGCATCCACACAATTGCCGCAGTTGGTACATCGGTCATAAATTACATGGGTCATGGGGATATCCTTTTACAGGCAAAATATACAATTAGTATCCCTCATTTTTTATCGGGCGTCAACAGAAAAAGTTCAATGTTCGAAGTATCCGGCAGAAATATTTTTGAGTATTAAACTTTTGAACCGGGGCCCTGATTAATCGGGGCCAGGATACCCCGCGTTGCATTTTTATGCAACGGACCTCAACCTGAACCTCAAAATAGCGGTATTCATTTTTTTCATTGCGGGCGGCATCGCGCTCCTGGTCGGATTCGGGGGTGATGAAGAACGCTGTAGTACGCAAGGAGTGGCTTGCTCTCAAGCCACTGAATCTCTCTTCAATGGATTCAGTAGTGCACCAGGAGGGGGCTTTGATGATTCCTTCGATCCTGATCTAACCGGCGATGGTCATGATATGTCAGCCACTTTTTTAACCCTGTCCATGATCTGACGGAAGACCTCGTCCTGATCGTCGATTTTAAGAGTCAGGGCTCCGCGCGGACAGGCACTCACGCACCGGCCGCACCCCTTACAGGATTCGAGGACTCTGGCCCTGCCGTTTTCCTCCCGGATCATGGACGCAAAACATTGGGCGGCGCATATACCACAGCCGTTGCAACGCTCTTCATCCACTATGACCGATATGCCGGGAAGCCGGCGATATGCCTTGTCCAGGTTCGGGCCGGGACGCTTCATGTCGGTGCGGTACATGCAGCAGCAGTCGTCGCAGAAACAGATGAACATAAGGTGCTTGAAATCCGGGAGGCCGAAGGCCACAACGTCGATCCAGACATGGGCGATATTGGCGATGAGGCCCGCATCGGCGGCCCTGCGCACGTGGGCCTTCGCCTCCCCGATTGTCGCGCGCCTGCCATGGGAGGGATGTATACGTTCCGCGCCCCTGCCCAGGGCCATACACCCGATATCGGCGGGATGATTGGCACACCGGAATTTTGCCCTGCACACGCACTCGTCGAATATAACCACGTGGCCTGCCTGGGCAATGAAGCGCTCCACAGCCTCGGTGGGCACCACCACGTTTTCCGGGGAGGGCAGTTTCACTCCTATCGGGATAGCGGTAATCTCATTATGAGGGTAGCGGAAAAAGGGATTTATGATATGCTTCAGTACAGGATAATCGCTCCATCGTTTTCCCCTGGTCATGAGGGGCCAGGTCATGTTCGTGGCGAACCTGGCCATCCGTTTTGTGGGACCGTATTTGAACATCTTAATCATGGGAGCCTCCTGTATATCCGTGTTGCCGCTTCAATTCCTGTCGAAAAGAATATCGAAAAATCCCCGGTTTAACACGCGGGGGATGGCAATGAAATAAATCACGCCGATCAACAGGTCCGCCGCTCCCAGAAGAGCCGGGACGAAATTACCGCTGGAGCATGCCAGCCACGAGAAGAGAAAAAAGGCTGCGACCCTGGACATGCCGTCCCAGAAGACCACGGTGGCCCGCCGCTCCAGGTCCCTCGATGAAAAGATCAGTATTGTTCCGAGGAAAACAAGAAACAGGGCCGGAAGCAGGAGCCAGAAGGGGCTTCCCGGGGCCTCGATGCCCGCCAGCGATATAGAGCCCGGTATGACAAAGGCAATTCCCGTAGTGATGTTAATTATCCCGGTAAGTGCAACAAATTTTTTCATGGCCTATCTCCTGTATATATTAGATTGATTTGGTGTTATCATATTTTATCGGTAATTGATGATTCTGCTTATACGGCCGGTTAATTCCATTACAGCCTCGTCAACGGACTCGATCGAAGCGATAACAGCATTCTCGGGACATAAGCTGGCGCACCGGCCGCAACCTCTGCATTTCCCGGGATCGATCACCGCCCCTTCATCCGTAATCTTGATGGCACCGGAGAAGCATTCGCGGGCACAGTCGCCGCACCGGGTACATTGTTTCAGGTCGGCGGTCATGACGAGACCGCGCAATTTTACGATGGACGATTCCATCTCCGGGGTCATGAATTTCCTGTTGTTCATGATGGTGCAGCAGCAGGAACAGCAGAAGCATATGGTGAGGAGCCTGCCCCGGTCCTTCACTCCCCAGAGAAAATTGTCCGGTTTGAAGCGGCCGGCGAATGGGATGAGGCCGTTTTCCACGCACGCCCGGGCGTGGGCGATGGTCTCCTCAACCGAGGTATGCCGGCAGACGGCTGGGTCAATTTCAGCAGCGCCATCACCGAGCATCACACATGCCAGCTCGACGGGATGATTTTCGCACCTGTTGCCGTCGCGGCAGGTGCACCTGGCAATAATGGCCCGATGAGATGATTCGCGGATCAGTTTTTCCAGTATTATCGAGGGCAGGTAGCTCGATCTGTCCCCGGATATCTGCCTGTTGATCGGGATGTAGGTTATGTTGAAATTCTTTCCGCTGAGCAGTGGGACCACGAGACGCTTCACGACTGTACCGATCACCGGCCATCCGGTGGCCTTCACGATTCCCCCTGACAGAGGAAAGGTTTTCGCGAGAATTTTCAGCCACAATTGGGGCCTTCGGGACATAGCATTATCCTTATGGTTATGTTATGTACCTATCTTGCAGAATGCAAATATATTTGTCTAACACTATTTATCAATGAGTTTTATTACTATCTCTTTTTCTTTTCAGTCAACGGGCTATGGCGTTGCCCGAAACGACAATCACACGCATCATTGAACCCTGCCAGCGACGGATCAACAGGAATTTATAGATGCCCCAGTGTCCAAGTCCCTTCCGGTACACCGGTTTATCTCCATGTTCTGAACAAATGTACATATATAGATTCTAAAGAGATGATCTGATCATTAATAAAAAAAGACGGGGCAATGGTCCTGATCGGCGGGGTTGTTATGGGGGGCTTATATCTGCCCCCCACACAACATCTATCGTTAGAACAGTTTCTTCTTCAGCTTTTTAGTAGCTTTTTTAGTCCCTTTATCGGCCGCGGCCTTGGCTTTGTCGGCAGCCACATCCTTGGCCTTGTCAACGACAGCGTCAGCCGCTGATCCTGCCGCGTCCTTTACCAGGGATCCCAGGGAAGGCAGCTTGGGATGAACCAGGTCCGTTTTTGGATCATTCATGGTTCCCTTGACCTGGTACTTCAGGTAGACCTTCCCTTCCTTATTAAGCAGGGGCTTCATGGCCAGGTCAGCTACCTTTTCGGCAGTCACGTATTTCCCCGCAGCACCGGTAATAGCCTTCTTGGCATTCTTTTCAATGCCGAACCTGATGCTCTTCCCGTGCTTGTCGGCCAGGATCATATCAAGCTCGGCGTCAACAGCCTTGGTGTTGATATTCGTTTTGCCTTTAAATGAGAGCTGGTAGTCGTCGGTCTTGATATCGCCCTCATCAATCTTCACCGTGCCGGCCTTGTACCACACCTTCATGTAGCCGTTCTTCCAGCGCACATCTTTTCCCAGGAAGTTGAGCTTGCCGCAATATTTAGAGAGCGCCTCGACATCCTTGGCCTTTTCAAGAATCTGCAGACCCGTGAGAGTTCCCTTAGGTGAGCCCATTTTCACGGTGACTTCAGGATCAAGACGGCGCGTCTTTACGTCAAAGGGCTTCACGGACCCCTTGATAGAAAGCAGCATATCAAAGGACTGCACCGTGCCGGTCTTCATCTGTCCCATGGTTTTTATTCCCATGTCGACATTGATCTTCACCTGGTTCTTTTTATCCAGGGCTGTGCCGTCAATATCAATTGAATGAACCAGTGCCGTCAGGTCATAGACCTGGAAGGTCTGCTGGAACTGTTTATCTTCATAGGTAAGTGTCCCCTTTTCAATGCCGATTTTGCCCACGTTGACTGCGATGGGTATATCATCGACGGTGAGTGGCTTCGGGGGATTCTTGGCCTCCTCGGCCAGGCGTTTCGCTTCTTCCCGTGCTTCCTTCTCGGCCTCGGCCTTCTCTTCAGCTGTCATGGGTTTCGCCACCAGCAGGTCATCAAAATTGAAAACGCCCTTTTCGTTTTTAACCACATTGATTTTAGGTTCATAGAGGGTCAGTTCCTTTAGAACGAACTGCTTTTGAAGCAGGGGCAGAAACTGCACCTTGAATTTAAAGGCCTTCAGGCCCACAAAAAGGTCTCCTGCCGGCACCGGTTTGCCTTCCAGCGCCGTCAGCTGCTTTTCGGTTTTAAAGTTTGATATTTTCACGTCATTCACTTCGATACCCGAAATAACAGAAAATATCCCCACGCTGATATCCCCTATCGTCGCGTGCCTGTGCAGTGCGCCTCGCATCTGTTTTTCAATAAACGGTTTATCCACAATGACGTATACCGCGATACTGGCTATAACGATTAGTAAAATGATAACACCTATAATACCGCCAAGCCATTTTAAAACTCTTTTCATATGACTCTCCTTTTTGATTTGATAATTTTTATGGTTGATTAATTATGACTGCATACAAAATATACGGGCAGATATAATATAGTATAGAAAAACTCCCGCAGATAATCAATCAAAAATCATGAATATCATGCAATTATCTGTACATGCCGGGAAAGACTTTAACGGTTTTCAGGAAAGGCCATGACAAAAGCGGAAAGAATACACATTGAGAAAATCATTAAAGCCGTGGGTAAAGCCGTCAACCGATATAATATGATCAAAGACCGTGAAACGGTGGCTGTAGCCCTATCGGGCGGAAAGGACTCCCATGTGCTGCTGGAAACACTGGTTTTGCGGAAAAAACATCTTCCCATTGATTACACCCTGCATGCCGTTCATGTGAACATTACCAACATTCCCTATGAGGTGGACAGGGAGCATCTTGAGTCGTTCTGTCGCAGCCTGGATATCCCCTTTCATTACCGGGAGCTGGAAATAGAGCATACCGAACAGGAGGCTCTGTCCCCCTGTTTTCTCTGCTCATGGCACCGCCGCAAGGAACTCTTCCGTTTCTGCGAAGAGCACCGGTGCGGAAAACTGGCCCTGGGCCATCACCGCGACGATATCATCGAGACCTTTTTCCTCAACATGCTGTACCAGGGCTCCCTGTCCACCATGCCGCCCCGGCTTGCCGTGTTTGACGGGAAACTGGAAATCATACGTCCCCTGGCATTGCTTGCCGAGGATAAAATTGCAGAATACGCCCGTATCCGCGCCTTTCCCCCGCAGAAAAAGGAATGCCCCCACGGGGGGGATTCACGCCGCGAGGCAGTAAGAAAAATCATCGATGGTATGGAACAACTGCATGGCGAGGCCCGCAGCACCATATTCAAGGCCATGACCAATATTCACGGCGATTACCTGCCCTGAACCGGCTCCTCGTCGGAATCATTATAGCCGCAGCCCTCATAGGGGCTCAGGGGTCCGGTGCGGTCCAGGTGCTCCACATCGTCATAATAAGGAAAATCCCGGCACATGCGCGGACGGATGGGATGAATGGAACACGTGGGCGTTCCCTCGTTGTCGTGGGTAAAGTGCTTGCAGATGTAATGATAGGGCAGATCCTCTTCGGGTTTTTCGAATTTGAAGGCCAGCATGGGATAGATAAGATATATTTCCGAAAATTTCGGATCGATTTTAGGCGATTTCAGCCAGAATTCATAGGCCGTTTGCAGCAAATCGGGCGATTCGGCAAGCCGCACGTCCTGGCAGCAGTAACCTCTTCTCTTGCAGTATCCCATGGCCGGTGCTTTCCTCCTGTCAGGCTGCCTCCCGGTTCCGGTCAGGCATCAAATATATTACGTAAAAATTATTGCCAAATTCAAAGGACTGTTGAATAGTGGCTGTTTATATTCGGCCCCATGTTGAAGAAATAGCGGTATTTATCAACAAAAATATTGCGTTATTGCAGCGGGGGCATAATTTCGATTGAAGAAATGATAATATATTGATATTTTTAATACCAATATACATAATTTGACCGGTTCACACTGCATTGCATTGACTTTCTGTCCGTTACTTTATAAGAACGAGGAAAAAAGATATGAACAAATACGATGGATTCTCCGGAGAAGAGCTCTTTACCCGTCATACCGGTTACGCATATAACGACTTCATCATACTGCCGGGATATATCGACTTTGCCCCCGACGATGTAATCCTGGAGTCAAAACTGACCCGGCATATTTCCCTGAAAAGTCCCCTGGTATCGAGCCCCATGGATACCGTTACCGAGGCCGAAATGGCAATCGGTCTGGCCCTCATGGGAGGCATTGGCATCATACATTATAACAACACACCGGCACAGCAGGCCGAGGAAATCAGAAAGGTAAAACGCTACGAAAACGGTTTTATTACCAATCCCATGGTTCTGTCTCCCGAACATACCGTTATGGACATTGATCGGATAAAAGAGAAGTACGGCTTTTCCGGCATACCCATCACGGAAAACGGCACCATGAACTCCAAACTCCTGGGCATCGTGACCAACCGCGACATCGATTTTGAGCCCAAGAGAAATAAAAAAATCCGCGAA
The DNA here is from genome assembly GCA_002839375.1 of Spirochaetae bacterium HGW-Spirochaetae-1. Classification (NCBI taxonomy): domain Bacteria; kingdom Pseudomonadati; phylum Spirochaetota; species Spirochaetae bacterium HGW-Spirochaetae-1. Next base: position 652,241 of record PGXY01000003.1, read on the forward strand.
GTCATGACAACTGACCTGGTGACGGCGCAAAAAGGTGTATCCCTCTCCCAGGCGAACAAGATACTCCGCGACTCCAAAAAAGGGAAGCTCCCCATTGTTAACGAAAAGGGTTCCCTGGTGGCGCTCATGAGCAGGAACGACCTTTTAAAAAACCGCGACTATCCTCTGGCCTCTAAGGACTCTAAGAAGCAGCTCATGGCGGGCGCCGCTATTTCCACAAAGGAGGAGGCAAGAGAGCGCCTCGAAGCTCTGGTGGAGGCCGGCGTAGACGTGGTCATCATAGATTCCGCTCAGGGCAATTCCATCTACCAGATCGATATGATAAAATACATCAAGCAGAAATATCCCAGCCTGAGTGTCATCGGCGGCAATGTGGTCACTGTTGAACAGTGCGAAAATCTGATACAGGCCGGTGTTGACGGCCTGCGCATCGGCATGGGACCCGGTTCCATATGCACGACCCAGACCACCATGTCCGTGGGGCGGGCCCAGGCCACGGCTATTTACCGTACGGCAAACTGCGCGCGCAAATCGTCGATCCCCGTCATTGCCGACGGCGGAATATCCACCATCGGACACATATCCAAGGCCCTGGCCCTGGGAGCGTCAATGGTCATGATGGGATCAATGTTCGCCGGAACCCATGAAGCGCCGGGCGAATACTTCTATGAAAACGGTGTCAGGCTGAAGCGCTACCGCGGCATGGCCTCCATGGAGGCACTTGAGGCGGGCGGCTCCAAGCGCTATTTCGCCGAGGATGCAAAGATCATGGTTGCCCAGGGCGTCTCGGGATCCGTAGTGGACAAGGGATCCCTTTCCGACTATGTTCCCTACCTGATCCAGGGACTCAAGCATTCCTTCCAGGACATGGGAACCCGCGACGTCACCACTCTGCATAAAAAGCTCTACGAAGGAGAACTGCGCTTCGAACTCAGATCCCCGTCAGCGCAGCTTGAAGGCCATGTGCACGACATGTATTCCTACAAGGAACCGAAATACATGTAGTTCATGAGCGCTGCCCGGTTGTCCCGTTTTTATTTGAAACGGGCCGCCGACACCTGTATGTTATATACAGCATGCGGTCATAAGCCGAAAATAATTTCCCCTGGAGGCAGCCATGGCACTACCGCTGAAAGAAAAAGTCATCATCGACCCTGTTTCATCCATGGGCGATATCAAATACTGGCGCGATGCCGGCGACATCCATCATGTGCCAAAGCGATCCCTGGGCGAAATAATCCTCAATGTATAGCACCATGCCCGCCGAAATACACGACGACCAGCATTACATGCAGGCTGCTCTGGAGGAAGCGCGCCTCGCCGCAGACGACGACGAGATACCCGTCGGGGCCGTGATAACCCTGGGCGGTTCCATCATAGCCAGGGCACACAATGAAAACAGGTCAAAAAACGATCCGACGAAACATGCCGAGATAACGGCCATACGAGAGGCCGCCCGATTCCTGGGAAATGAACGCCTCACGGACTGCGTACTGTATGTGACTAAAGAGCCCTGCGCCATGTGCGCCGGGGCCATTGTCCATGCCCGCATCAAACGCCTTGTTATAGGAGCAAGGGATGTCAGATATGGCGCCTGCGGCACCGCCCTTTCGGTATGCGGGAACGGAGTACTCAACCATGTCCCCTGCATTGAATTCGGCCTGATGGAAGAGGAATCATCGGGGCTCCTGAAGGAATTTTTCAGGAAAAAAAGAAAAGAAAAAATATAACCTGCAACCAAAATCTCATCGCCATAACACTCTAATTTTTAATTTTGCCTCTTGACATACCTTCTACATTAGAGTACACTTTTTAATGATTATACATTCCTTTTCATGGAGTGTGTGCATGAAAATTTCCTTTGTTATATTTAGGATATAGTATTACATCCAATCAAAAAAGGCCTTAAAAATCTCAAAGCCGGGATGGCCCGATTATGCAAACACACAACACAATCATTAACCGGATAAAAAACCTGGGCATCGGAGGCAAGCTGCTAAGCATCTTCCTGGGTTGTTCTCTGCTCTTTATCATCATTCTGACATCGATATCTTATTTTTCCGGGTCCTCGGCCATTGAGAATGAGGCAGTGGCGAAACTCTCGGCTGTGGCGGAACTCAAGACCCAGACAATCCAGAATTTTTTCAATGACCGCTTCGGCGAGATTCACGTCATGACGGGAATCGACATTATCAAGACCACATCGGATAATCTGCTGAAGGACATACAGGGATCAACTATCAGCCCCGATCTTTCCCTTGAAAAAAAAAGGGAATTCCTTAATAAAACCAGTGCAAACTATCGTCTGCTCCACCAGTACATCGACAAGTACAAATTCGCCCTGGAAAATTTTGCTGAAATAAAATTGGTCCCTGTTTTTGATGTCAGGAACGCCCTGGGACAGGTAGTCTTCCATGAAGGTGATCAGATCATATCTACCAATGATTTTTCAGGCAACGTCAGTGATCGATCCATGTACCGGGGCGGATATGATCTCATGGTAAAGGGCGCCGGGGGTGTTGAATCGGATAAATATAATTGTCCCCTGCTCTATACCTCCTCCATTGAACACTGCTCGGAACTGAACAAGGCATCGATCCACATGTCACACGGCCTGGGACGACACGGCCTCACCGCGGACGAACTGAAAAAAAGCACGCCCGTAAAGGACCGCTTCACATTCATGATGATATATGATATCAATGTCAATGCCATCAACCATTTGTGCCAGGATAAAACAGGTCTGGGCGATACCGGCGAAACATACCTTGCCGAGCGCCTGGGTATGGATGATGGCGCCGATCGGAAAGGCAATATACTGATGCTCACTGATTCCCGTTTTGAAAAAGATACAGCCCTCAAACGGGACCTGAGCAATATTAAGGCGCTGCAGGATCTCTTTAACCGGATGGAACACCGGCGCGGCAGCGAATACTGCCAGAACTTAATTTACAATGATTATCGTGACATTCCCGTTCTGGGACACAACCATCTCCTTAAAATCGGCATCCATGAAATAGCCATCATAACGGAGATCGACCGGCAGGAAGTTTTCGATGCCGCCGGCAACCTTCTCATCATTATGCTGACGCTGGGCTTTTTTCTGATAGTTCTTGCCGTTATCATATCCATTGTTTTCAGCCGAAGCATTTCCAGGCCACTGAATTATGCCGTTGATTTCGCCGGTATTATTGCCTCGGGAGACCTTACGGCGGAGATGGATCAGAACTTTCTCGACCGCGGTGATGAAATCGGTGGATTGGCAAAAGCCCTGAAAAAAATGGTCGATGATCTCAAAACCATCATTTCCAATGTAATTTTATCGGCTCAGAACCTCTCCCAGGCCGTACAGGAAATAGCCAGCGGCAACGAAACACTTTCCCAGAGGACCGCGGAGCAGGCATCGGCGCTGGAAGAAATTGCATCCACAATAGAAGAATCTACGGCAACAATAAAACAGAATACGGAAAACACTCGTAACGCCAATACACTCTCAAGCGAATCCCTCAAGAGGGCCGAAGAAGGGGGCCGCATAGTCGATCAATCCGTAAATGCCATCATAGAGATAAACGATTCCAGTAAAAGGATCGGAGAAATCATCGGTGTAATCAACGAAATAGCCTTTCAGACTAACCTCCTTGCACTCAACGCATCAGTTGAAGCCGCACGCGCCGGTGAAATGGGTCGCGGATTCGCCGTTGTTGCCGGCGAAGTGAGGAACCTGGCCCAGCGCTCGGCCAACGCGGCCAAGGAAATCGAATCGTTGATTAAGGACTCCATCGAAAAAATCAAAAAAGGAACTGACCTGTCACGTAAAAGCGGTTCAGCCCTTGAAGAAATTATAGACAGAATGCAGACGGTGAATAAAACAATCAACGAAATTGCCGCGGCGAGTGAGGAACAACGGTCTGGTATCGAACAGATCAATACGGCTGTGATTGAAATGGATTCCATGACACAGCAGAATGCCTCACTGGTGGAGGAAACCGCGTCCGCCGGAGAAGAAATGGCGAATCAGGCCCAGGAACTCATCGCCCTGGTAGAACGCTTCAAAATCGACAAGGACATTCAGAAAAAACAAATAGATTATCACCGGGAAATTAAACAAGGCCCCGCTACGGGAAAAATGACACACACCATCAGGAATAAACCGACATTGTCCGGAACAGCAGCAGGGAAGAAAGGTGCCAACGAATTGAAGGATATCTTGTCGGAAGAAGGCTTTAAAGAATTCTGAGTCCGGTATATGCGGTAAAACCGGATTATTCATCATGTACTTGCAGTTATACCCCTGCGTTGAATACCACTGATATCATTCGCAGGACCCGGGATCATATCCCGCACATATTACAAAGGAGCTCAATCTCCCATGGCAGAAAATAAACTTTCCGACGACCATAACACCCTCACCGTTGACGAGGAACGCGAGGAATTTATTTCCTTTATACTGGGCGATGAAACCTTTGGTGTTGATGTGCTCAAGGTTCATGAGATCATCGGCATGACCGAAATAACCCCGGTTCCGGATTCAGTTCATTACATGAAAGGCGTCATCAATCTCAGGGGCAACGTCGTTCCTGTCGTTGACATGCGCCTCAGGTTCAACATGGAAGTGATTGAATATACGCATGTAACGGTCATAATCATCGTGGAGGTGAATGAGCGGTTTGTGGGTATGATTGTGGACACCGTGTCGGATGTTGTGGGGATTCCCACGAGCAACATTCATGAAAGCAGCAGCCTCAGCAGCGACATGGAAATTAATTCCGAATTCATCCAGGCTATTGGACAGGTTGACAACCAGCTCATCATAATTCTTGACGTGACACGCATACTGGAGTCTGAAAGCGGTTCCTGATATTATCAGGAACGTTTAAAAAGGGCTTTTAGCCCCCGGGGTTTTTCTGCCTTTGGGCACGCAATTACAGTATCCCCATTCAGAACACGGTGCTCAATCTCATGGTTAAAACGGCAGAGTATTGAATCGGAAACATGCTCCATATGAAATTCGCATTGCCTGCATTCTTCCAGTTTCATAATTGATGAACCCATATCCCTGTTAATACGTATCCGGTATCCTGACCTTGATCACCGGTATACCAGCATTCAATTGAAATTATGTCATATTAATGGTAAAGAAAAAAATAATTTCAATGAAAAAAAATGTAACAACAGCAAATTTACCGGACCTTATTGACATACACGGTAAAAGTAATATTTTTCATGAGCTCCTCCATTAATGAGGCCACGATCTGATCGTGGCCTCTTTTAATTAACTCGAACAAAAAGCCGGAATTGCCGATAAAAACAGTGAAGCAATAAACAGGCAGTTGTACAATGTCTATTATACCGGATATTTATTATTAATTGAGATTATATGAATATTTACGAATCAACATCGGCCAATATCAATAAGGCTGCTTCCATTATACGGTCCGGGGGTATTGTATCTTTCCCTACGGAAACGGTATATGGATTGGGTGCCGACGTATTCAATCCCACGGGTATAACGAGAATCTTCGAGGCGAAAAACCGTCCCTATTTCGACCCCCTCATCGCCCATATCGCCAGCATTCACCAGTTAGAACAGCTTACAACAGGCATCGATGAAAGAACGGAAATACTGGCAAGGTCTTTCTGGCCCGGACCGCTGACGCTGGTCCTTCCCCGATCAGCTGCCGTCCCGGACATTGTTACTGCAGGCCTTCCCACGGTAGCCATCCGCATGCCCGATCATCCCGTGGCCCTGGAGCTTATACGGCGCTCTGAAACGGCCGTTGCCGCGCCCAGCGCCAATCCCTTCGGATTCCTCAGTCCCACGACGGCCGAGCATGTAGCCCGTTACCTGGGAAATCGCGTGAATATGATTCTCGACGGAGGGGAATGCACTGTCGGCGTTGAATCGACTATCATTAAACTCGAGGATAATAAAACATTTCTTCTCAGGCCCGGCGGTATCCCCGTGGAAGAACTGGAAAAAATTATCGGACCGGTAATTACCTCTACCGAGGTCCATGGCAGGGCCGAGGCACCGGGACAGCTTCCCTACCACTATTCACCGTCAAAGCCGGTCCGCCTCTGCGCCTCGTCCCGTGACTTTGATCTTGAGAACGATTCCGCCGCTTTTCTTTTTTTCAGGGATCCCCCGTTTCTGCTCCCGGGAAAAATGAACCTGGAATATATCGAAATACTCTCTCCCGGCGGAGACCTGCGCGAGGCGGCAGCCCGCATATTCTCGGCGCTGCACAGGCTCGACCGGCTGCCCGTATCGGTAATATATGCCGAATCAGTTCCGGAGATCGGTCTTGGCAGGGCCATAATGGACAGGCTGCGTAAAGCCTCGCAGAAAATGGCACACGGGGATTGACATGAAAGATGTGAAAATGTTCCGAAAAGGGATACGCTTCACCGGATCATATCTCCAGGGAATAAAAAGTGTTTTTTCATCCCTGGGTCTACTGGGACAGCACAGGGGACTTATTGCGTACTTCATTGTCCCTTTTCTGATAAACATCATTATATTGACTTCAGTTTTTTACTTTTCCTACACGATTGTGGAACCGCGCCTCGCCGGGGCCATCACGGGAGAAGGATGGTATTTCGATGTGCTCCGCGTTATGATTGCCCCCGTGATGATCCTCCTGCTGGGGATTATATCGGTGCTTCTTTTTTCCATTGCCGGAAATATCATAACGGCTCCCTTTAACGATTTTCTATCGGCAGCGGTGGAACGGAGACTCGGTGATAAGATCCCGGAGGAGCCCTTCACCATAACAGGTCTCCTGGCTGATATATCACGCATAACAAAAAATATTTTCAGGATGCTGGGACTTCTGCTGGGCGCCAACATTCTCCTGTTAGTCGTCAACTTCATCCCCCTGGTGGGAAGTATACTGTATACCATCCTGAGCTTCAGCACCACGGCTTTTTTCCTCGGTTTTCAGTTTTTCGATTTTCCACTGGAAAGACGCCGCTTTGCTTTCAGGGAAAAGCTGACCCTGCTGTGGCGATTCAGGGCTCTTACTGCCGGAGTGGGAACTGGCTTTTTCCTCGCATCTCTCATCCCTCTCGTGGGATTTCTGTCGCTGAACCTGGGCACCATGGCAGCCACCTTGCTTTTCCTGGAGCACATGAAACCAGCACTCACGGAAGAAAAAGGTGAAATACGATAAAACTGCCATTCTGAATAGGCTATTTATTTCTTGACGCTTCGGGGCTGCTGATTAATCTCGTGGAATTGTCCCGAAATTCAATCAAACCGTTTTAAAAACAGAAAAAGGAGTCCTTTGTGTCACCGTTATTCATAGTATTCGAGGGAATCGACGGTTCAGGCAAATCAACACAGGCCCGTATGTTCCACGCATATCTGCGCTCACTGCATATGGACCCGGTTCTGCTCATGGAGCCTTCACCGGGCGAATGGGGTAAAAAAATACGGACACTGCTGTCGGGCTCAGTTGTTCCTCCCGTGGAGGAAATGCTGGAACTCTTTCTGCGGGACCGGGAAGACGATTCCCGTCGTAACATTATCCCCGCCCTGGACTCAAAAAAAAGCGTCGTCATGGACCGGTATTTTCATTCCAACGCGGCCTATCAGGGAGCCATGGGACTGGAGGCGGATCGTATCCTAAGCGAAAACAGAAGGCGTTCCTTTCCGGAACCGGACCGGGTCTATTTTATTGATGTACCGCCCGTTACAGCACTGCGCCGCATATCGGAACGCAACAAGGGCGAACATCGGGACATATTCGAAAAAAGGGCTTTCCTGGAAAAGGTCAGGGAGATATTCCTTGCCATGGCCGATGATTCCTTTCTCATCATTGACGGAGAAAAACCGGAGCATGAAATACATACCATGATAATAGAAGACTTCCAAAATCGTTTTGATATTTTTGCATGAGGTGCCAAATGAAAAGATCATTCTTCACGACTCTAATAAAAATTAATTCCGTCGTTATACTAATTCTGCTTATCGCTGTCTCTCTTAAAGCGGCGGAAAACCCCTTCCTGATACCTGAAGTCGGTTCAGCCAGCTATGCCCAGGGCCCCTTCTCATCAAACATGAACCCGGCCCTCTCCGATCTCCCCGATGAGAGTCCCCTGTTATCATACCGTTTCCTTAAATGGGACAATGAAGAAAAATCAAACCATCTTTTACTTCTCAATATCCTGGGGCTTTCATTCACCTATGGTTGGTACGATCATGTCTATAACAGCACTGTGGGTGATGTGGAGCATGCCGGTGCCAACTACTTCAATATTAACAAGGGATTCATGTTCAATAATTACTTCGGCTTCGGCGCGGGATATTCCTTCTCTCAGAGTGATACAAAAGCATATGATAATTACGGTGCCTGGTCCCTGGGATTCCTGCTGCGCCCCTGGAACTTTCTTTCCCTGGGAATAGCCCTCAATGATCTCAGCGGTTCAATGGGCGGCAGCAGTATAAAAAGAAAAGAGGTGTACTCCATTTCCGTCCGGCCCTTTACGGACCGCCTCAACCTGTCCATGGACGCCACGAGGCTCGCCGGCCAGGGCATAGGCGATATGAATCTTGCCTTCTCGACCGATATTCGTCTGGTCTATGACATATCCCTCTTTTTCAGAAGTGATCTGGACGCAAACATGAAATTCGGCATCACAATTCCCTTTTTCACGCGCTCCGCAAGGCGGCCCATGGGATCATCGGGAATTTTCGATTTTTACCGCTCGGCCAACAGCGGCGACATTGCCGAATACAACAGCTTTAGCTTAACAATTCCCTTCACCCAGTATAAAAACGCCCTTTCTCTAACACCGGATGATACCCTGTTGAAAATTTCACTGAACAGAAATATAAACGAACTGGAATCAGAAGGACTTTTCACCGAGAAGAAGATAACGTTCCTCGAGATTATCGAGGGAATAGAAGTGGCTGCCCAGGACGGCACCATCTCGGGCATCATACTGGAGATCGACGACGCGGGAATGGGTTTCGCCCAGATACAGGAGATGCGCCAGTCCCTGCAAAGATTCAAGGAAACGGGAAAGAAGGTTTATGCAGTGATGAATGTTCCGGGAAACAAGGAATATTACCTTGCAACGGCCGCGGATAAAATATACTTCACTCCCAACAGCACCTTTGAGATCACCGGGCTCAGCGCCGAGGTTTATTTCTTCAAGAACCTCCTGGCGAAAATCGGCGTTAAATTCGAGGTTGTGAAACATGGCGAGTACAAATCGGCCTACGAGTCCTTCAACCGGGAACATATGTCCGATCAGGCGCGGGAGAACCTTGTATCACTTATCAAGGACCTGAATGACCAGTTCATATCAGACATCCGGAAAGACAGGGATATTCCCGATGAAAAAATCACCGGGCTCTTTGCCGCTGGACTCATGTCTCCCGATGAAGCGGAACAGGCCGGTTTCATCGATGAAGTCATGTATTATGATGAAGCACTGAAAAATATCTCCGGGAGTCTTGCCGTGGTCAGGCTGGGAGATTACCTGGGCGAGAGTGAGAAGAGTTATATCTGGGGCCCCATCCCGGCCATAGCCGTCCTGTATATCGACGGTTCCATAGTCCGCGGCAAATCAACCCGCTCCATGTTCGCGAGCACCATCGGCGATGCCACTTATCATGAAATGATAGAAAAGGCCTTCAAGGACTCAAATGTCAAGGCCGTTGTCGTCAGGGTAAGTTCAGGAGGCGGCTCAGCGGCTGCATCGGATTATATGCTCAATGACCTGATGAAATACAAAAAGAAATATCCAAAACCCGTCGTATTTTCCTTTGGCAACGTGGCGGCTTCAGGAGGATACTATGTGGCATGCAGCGGCGACAGGATATTCGCCAGCGGCGGGACCATTACCGGTTCCATAGGCGTGATTACCGGAAAGGTATCGATGAAGGAGCTCTATGAAAAACTCGGCATCAACAAGGATACCATAAAGATGAGCGAGTTCGCTGATATTTTCTCGGAATCAAAAGACCTGAGCGACAGGGAACGCGAGGTCGTACAGAAGGGGGTCGATTTCATTTATGACCGCTTCACCGGCAAGGTAGTGGAGGCGCGGAACATTACCGACACCGATATCGGCAATAAGGCCGAGGGACGCGTCTTCTCCGGAACTCAGGGACGGGAAAACAATCTCGTCGATGAGATGGGCGGACTGGTTGCCGCCATTGAATTCGCCCGTTCCGAGGCTCACATAGACGACAATTTCTCACTCATGATTCTTCCCGACGAGGATACGGTTCTCAAAGGCATGCTGGCTTCCGATGAAATGAAATCCCTGACACAGTACCTGCGTCCTCTGATGAAGCATCTTGAACCGGTTCAGTACGGCAATGAGCGGGCATTATACCTGCTCCCCTATACCATCGAAATAAAATAGTACGGGTGATCTTTGAACCAGGTAAATCCCGCCAACAGCACAGGGATCATTGCCGACCGGATGAACTATCTTGGATCCAGGGGCATCCCCTTCCTCTTCATTATTGATTTCAGGATGAAGAGCCATTACATCCAGCCCCTGCGCGGGCTGGATCGGGACATCCTCTTTAAAATCGGAGAAACAAAAAATTATCTTTCTGTTCCGATCCCGGAGGATATTAATCCAGGCATACAATTGACCTGCCCAGCCGATTTCCTGCGATACGAAAGGGCTTTCCGTTCCGTTATAGAAGAAATCCGCCGCGGCAACACCTACATTCTCAATCTGACTTTTCCTTCCGGGATAACCCTTAAGTCCCGTCTCCTTGACATGTTCCACACCGGAGATTCCCTCTTCAAGCTTTACTACAAGGATCAATTCGTCTCTTTTTCACCCGAGCGCTTTGTAAAAATTGACGGCAATATCATCACCACATTTCCCATGAAAGGGACCATAGACGCAGCGGTACCGAATGCCTTAGAGGCAATATTGCAAGATAAAAAGGAAACGGCAGAACATGTCATGGTGGTTGATCTTCTCCGCAACGACCTGTCCATGGTTGCCCGACACGTACGTGTCGAACGGTTCAGATATGTGGACAGGATTCCCGCGGGAAACAGTGACCTGCTGCAGGTGAGTTCCCGAATTTCAGGCCGCCTTGATCCGGACTGGCGGGCTCGCATCGGGTCCATCATAACAACCATGCTGCCGGCAGGATCAGTTACGGGTGCACCGAAAAAAAAGACCGTGGAGATTATCGGCGAAGTCGAAGGCTATGAACGCGGTTTCTACACCGGCATTTTCGGCGTTTTTGACGGCGACGGCCTGGACAGTGCAGTACTGATACGTTTCATTGAAAGGGAACGGGACGGCCTGTTCCTGTTTAAAAGCGGCGGCGGAATAACCATTGACAGTTCCATGGAATCGGAATACGCAGAAATGATCCGGAAAATTTACGTCCCTACCGGTGAAGTGACGGTTCCAAACAGGGAAGGAGCCGCGCAATGAATACTCCGGAACAGGCATTGCTTTTTGAGACCGTCAAAATACATTGTGGCGAAATCATTCATCATGTTTACCATAATGAACGCATGAACCGCAGCAGATACGAACTATTCGGATCAACAAACAGGCTTGACCTGCGGGAAATTATTGATCCCGTCCCGCATGGATTCCTGCGATGCCGGGTTTCCTACGGTGAAGAGATTCATGCCGTTGAATATTTCCCCTACGTGATGCGGAAGTTTCAATCTTTCAGGATACTGGAAAGAGATATATCTTATGATTATAAGTATCTCAACAGGAACGATATCGATCGTCTGTTCAACTCACGCGATTCCGCCGATGACGTTATCATAATCAGGCAGGGCCTGGTGACTGACACCAGCATCGCCAATATCGCCTTCCATGAAGGAGACCGGTGGATCACACCCGCCCATCCCCTTCTCAGAGGTACGACCAGACAGAGATACCTGGATTCAGGACTCCTGGTGGAACGAAGTATAACGGTAGATGATACACTACATTTTTCAAAAATGGCCCTTCTCAACGCCATGCTCGATTTTCATATCATCGAGAATCCCCGCTTTATCCGATGAATCATTTATTTTCTTGACAAATTTTTAATTAGCAGGTAAAAATAAGACATGCAGTTCCTCTCTCTCAAATACATCTAGCAGGTGATGGTATAAAATATGAAAGTTCTTCTGGTCAACAATACCAAAGCAGCCTACAGCGCCATAAATCAATCCCTGAAAGACGCAAATCTGAAATTCATCTTTTCCGAAGGCATCGAAAATGTTATCGAAGAGATAAAAACGCAGTTGCCCCAGATCGTGATCATTAACTGGTCGGCTGATGACATCGATGTGGAATCGATGTGTAAAAATATCAAAAAACTGAAGCTTGCAAAATACGTCTATATTATGGTGATAGCAGCGCGTGAAAAAGAACACGCCATGACACGGGTTATCAATGCCGGGGCCGATGACTTCATTTTCAAACCCTTCGGCAAAACAGAACTTTCTCTAAGGGCTACCATAGCGAAGAACACCATCAAAAGAGAAGAGCAGATAAGCAAATCCAAGAAAAAACTTATTAAATTTTCCAAGGAGGATCCCGTCACATCGCTCCTGAACCGGCGGGCACTCCTCGATGAAGCCATAATGGAAATGGGCCGTGCGTCGCGGGAAGGTAAATTCTTCTCTTCCATCATGATCAACGTGGACAATTTGAAAAATATTATGGAGAATGACGGCACACTCATGGGCAACGCCACGCTTTTGGAGCTCAGTAATCTCATTAAAAAACACAGCCGGTCCTACGATAAAACCGGAAGATACGGCATTTCCCAGTTTCTCATTTTTCTCCCCGATACGCATGTTGAACAAGCTGAAAAATTTGCCGGCCGCATTACGGATTCCCTGAAGAAAAAACCAATCAGGATTCACGGCAACACGATTCCGGTAAACCTTTCCCTGGGAATCTCTGAATTTAATCCCAAGGATGTCTATGAAAACAACGATTATGATGATCTGCTCATTAATGACCTGCTGCTCGATTCCCTCATTCGAAGGACCGAGGATGCCGTGGAGAAGGCATCACGCAAGGGAAATAACAGCATTGAAATTATAAAAACGTGAACATTTTTCTTTTTACGGGATGGTTATGGTCTCTCCCAGGTAGCGTGGTTTCTCATTGGTTAGATACAGGTCAATAAAGGCCTTTACTCGGGCAAAATATTCCCTCATCCTCGTTTTAAAAGCCGCCACGGGTTCAACATCGTCGGCATTGAATCCTACGGCCGCGATACCGAGATGACGGGCAATATACACGGCACGCTCATTATGGAAACGCTGTGAGATGATGGTAAAACTCTCCTGCCCGAATATTCTGCTGCACCTTACGACTGAATCAAGGGTCCTGAAACCGGCATAATCAAGATAAATGGCCTCTTCTGGAACTCCCTGCATCATCAGCTCCTTTTTCATGATCTTCGGCTCATTATAGAAATGAGTCCGGTTGTCACCGCTGGCAATGATATATCGTATTTTCCTCTCCCTGTACAGGAGAGCAGCAGCTTCAAGCCTGTACCGGAAATAGGGATTTAAAGCACCGCTACTCAGATATTTACTGGTGCCCAGAAGAAGTCCCACTTTATTGGGAGGAAGATCCTTAATATTACTGTAAACATGCGGCTTAGCTTTATGGGAGATGGCGCAATTACAAAATACTATTGCTCCTGCTGCAGCACATATGCATATCAGAATGCATATGCTTATTCTTTTCATTGTTATTTTTATCATCATTCAATTTGTTTTTCTTTTTTTATCCACTGAATAGTATCATTTAAATGTTACCTCATACGTCAAGATTTATCCATCTCCCCGTAAAAAATAATATGTGAGACTAAAAAAAAGCGGTCCCCAAAGACCGCTTAATATATTCCCGACGGGATGAAGAAACCAGCTATCCGATGGCAACTCCTCCCCGTTCGCCTGTCCTGATGCGAATACAGTCCTGCATGTCCATGATAAAAATCTTACCATCGCCCAATTCCCCTTCAAAAGCCCCTTTCGTTATGGCTTCAACTGTTTTTTCAAGATAAGCGTCATTCACGGCGATTTCAAGTTTCACCTTCCTCAGAAGATTGCTGACCTCCTTGACACCTCGGTAAACCTCCGTTACCCCTTTCTGACGGCCGCAGCCGAGCACTTCCGTAACTGTCATGAGGTGAACCTCAACCCTGTCCAGTTCCGTTTTAACATCTTCCAGTTTATGCGGTCTTATTATTGCTACGACATATTTCATTGTCTTCCTCCTTGTTTCCTTTAGTCAATAAGAGTATATCCGGCTTCCTGATGCTGGGTAAGATCAAGCCCGATATATTCCTCCCGTGCCGTTACCCGCATGCCCGTGATCCTGTCAACTATCATATAAATTACAAACGTTCCTATGGCTGCAAATACAATGGCGACGACAACAGTTATAAACTGGACTAAAAGCTGATGCGGATTCCCATTTATGAGACCGTCCGTACCACCGATTGACTTATCTGCAAAAATTCCCGTTGCCAGCGCACCCACTATTCCTGCAATACCATGAACACCAAAAACATCCAGTGAATCGTCATAACCGAATTTCTTCTTAACATACATAACGAAAACAAAACCGAATATGCTCCCCAGTGCGCCGATAGCAATGGCCGACATTGGAGTAACATAACCCGCAGCGGGAGTAATGGCAACCAGGCCAGCCACAAGACCGGTGATCACTCCCAGGACCGTCGGTTTTTCGTTGAGCACCCAGTCGATTATCATCCATGTTACAGCTGCCGATGCTGCAGCAGTATTTGTGTTAAGAAATGCCGAAACAGTCTGACTGCCCACGCTGAGAGCGCTTCCGGCGTTAAAACCGAACCAGCCGAACCAGAGAAATCCAGCACCAAAAACAGAAAAGGGGAGATTATGAGGCGAGCTTCCTTCCCCGGATCCGCTTCTCTTTCCCAGCAGTATGGCCATAACGAGGGCCGATATACCGGCTGTTATATGGATAACCGTTCCCCCGGCAAAATCTAGGGCTCCCATTCCAAATAGCCAGCCTCCCTTTGCCCATACCATGTGGGCCATGGGATCATAAATAAGCGTCGACCAGAGAATTACGAACAGTAAAAAACCTGAGAATTTTATCCTCTCGGCAAAAGCTCCAATGATAAGGGCCGGTGTTATAACGGCAAACATCATCTGAAACATCATGAATAGCTGATGGGGGATGGTCTGTCCCTCTAGGGGAAGGAGAGTCACTCCCCTGAGGCCCACATATTCGAGGCCGCCGATTATACCTCCCCTGTCAGGCCCGAAAGCAATGCTGTAGCCGAAAAGAATCCATTGCAACGATATAATGGCCAATATTATCATTGACTGCATAAGAATCGAAAGAATATTTTTCTTCCTGACAAGTCCCCCGTAAAAAAAGGCAAGTGCGGGCGTCATCATCATGACAAGCCCCGTTGCAATAAGCATCCATACTGTGTCAGTATAATTAATCATTTTTAACCTCCGGCATCTTCTGAATATAGATGCAAGATAAACATGGCAGCATTTTGTGTCAACCGTTGGCCGGGCATACCGGGCTTTAATGCAGTATATTTAACAATTGTGTAACAAACATCTGTTAGAAGATACCCTTTTGTTATTTCGGATTATTTTGTTACATGAAGTTAATCTATTCGTAACACACCCGTAACATAATTGTAATATGATTGTAACATTATTCGTCTAACGCATGTTATTTTCATATAAGGATTGCCATCAACAACAGAATCGGCCTGAGGATTGCAGGTGTTTACAATTACCGGCGGGGATGCTATCGAGGTTTACGGATTTATACCGTTTTTATTCAGGAGTTCGGCGATAAGAAAAGCCATCTCGAGACTCTGGTTATAATTAAGTCGGGGATCACAGTACGACTGGTAATTCTTGCCCAGATCTTCATCACTGAGAGCCGTTGCACCTCCGGTACATTCCGTGACATCCTCACCGGTCAGTTCAAAGTGAACACCTCCCAGCGGAACACGGCGCTCGGAGAAAATACGGAAAGCGCATTTCAGCTCTCCCATGATATCGGTAAAATCACGTGTTTTCCTGTTTCCCGATGCGTGAATCATATTCCCGTGCATGGGATCACTGCTCCAGGTAACGGGCCTCCCGGATTTTATTACGGCATCGACAAGAACCGGCAGAGTGCTTTCAATTTTCGAAAGCCCCATCCGGGCAATGAGATTTATCCTCCCTTCTTCATTCCCGGGGTTCAGCACCGCCAGGAGCTCGATGAGTTCATCACTGCCAATGGACGGACCGATTTTTATGCCGATAGGATTGGAAATTCCCCTGAAATACTCCACATGCCCCTCATCGAGAGCCCTGGTTCTTTCACCGATCCACAGCATGTGTGAACCCAGGTTGTAATACCGTCCTGAAGCAGGGTCTTTCCTGGTGAGCGCTTCCTCATATCCCAGGAGAAGTCCTTCATGTGAAATAAAAAAATCTATTTTACCCACAGACTCGGACCTGATCCCGCCGAAGGATTCCATAAAGTTTATTGCATCAAGTATCCCATCGACAGTAGCCCGGTATTTCCTCCACTCTCCAGTCTTTTCCATGGAATGGAGGTTCCATGTATAGGGATGATGCAGGTCAGTGAATCCACCTTCAATCATGGCCCTGATAAAGTTAAGAGTTGATACGGACATGAAGTAAGACTGCAGGAGCCTCTCCGGATCTGGCCTTCTCTTTTCCGCATCGGGTTCATAATCATTGATACTATCGCCCCGGTAAATATCAATCTGCCGGCCGTCAACGATTTCCGTATCCCGTGACCTGGGCTTTGCAAATTGTCCGGCGATCCGGCCTATCCTCACAACGGGCCTGCGTGCGCCATAGGTAAGGATTACGCTCATCTGGAGTAGAATTTTTATCTTATTGGTTATAGATTCCTCATTGCAGTCCATGAAACGTTCAGCACAGTCCCCACCGTGCAGAATAAAACGCCTGCCACGGCCCGCTTCCGCCACCTGCAGCCGGAGTTTTTCTACCTCGCCAATAAAAACGAGGGGCGGAAGCCCCTCGATCTTTTTCAGTACAGAATCAAGCTGTCCCTTATCGTCATAGACGGGCTGCTGGGATATGCGATATTCCTTCCAGCTTGTTTTCGTCCAAATTCCCCTGTCCATTCTCTCTTCTTATTTCTTTTTTTTGACTGTTGCGTTTTTGATTTTTTTTGCCGGCGCTTTTTTTACAGCCTTTTCCGCTGAAACTTTTTTATTGCTTTTCTTAACTATCTTCTTTGCCGGGGCTTTTTTTACGGCCTTTTTAACCGTCTTTTTTGCCTGGACCTTTTTCACCGCTTTTTTTGCAGGGGACTTTTTAGCCGGTGCCTTTGCAGCCGCCGCTGTTTTTTTCACACCTTTCCCTGATCCGGCAATCTTGAGAATCCATTTCTTTACCATTGCCAGAACCTTGTTTTTCTCTTCTTCCGTTTCATTCATGGTCTCATGATACAGTCCCTTATAAATATGCAGTTCCTTGCCGGAAGAAGAGGCCTTTTCGTATACCAGTTCGCTTCCCTGGTAATCCACCAGGCCGTCTTCCTTGCCGTGAAATACCAGGAGAGGCATAGTCAGTTCAAATGAGCGGTTGAGACATGCTTCCCTGGTTTTGGTGAATTCGGTAAAAAAACGCGCCGATGCCTTATCATGCACCAGGGGATCATTTTCATATGCCTCTATCACATTTCTGTCATGGGAAAGGTTGCCCGAATCAAGAGCCGTTGATAACGTAAGGCCGGGAAGCACCGTTGAGAAAAAAGTGCCCATGGTCTCTTTCCAGGCCGGGATCTTCACCTTAAGAAGAACCGCCGGGGAAGACAGGATAAGACCTGCCAGGTCATCACCGTATTCAATGGCAAACCTGCAGGCAATGGTACCGCCCATACTGTGTCCAAGCATGATAAGGGGCAGGCCGATATTCTGCTCACGGATATAATTAACAAAAAGCTTCAGGTCATAGACAAAGTCCATGAAAGAATCCACGTGTCCCCTGTTCCCACCTGATCTTCCATGTCCCCTGTGGTCCAGTCCATAAATGGAGATTTTTTCCTTCGCCATGGCCCCTATAATATTCTGATACCGCCCTGAATGTTCACCGATACCATGTGAAATAACCAGTACTGCCTTCGGCGAAGGTACTGTCCAGCTCTGAAAAAATATCTCATTGCCCCCTTTCCCGATAAAAGTACCCGAATTATGCGTGTAAGAATCCATAAACAGCTCCTCACTTATTTTTTAAAATTCATATACTATACAGCGCCTCTGTCCATTGCAAAAGAGGGACAGGCCGATTTATTTCAAACTGCAGTTATCCTCTCCTGCGCCAATGGGCTGAAGAATCTTCCCATGATATTTCACGGGATGATAATATCCATTGAGCTTATATACCCATTCATCTCTGCGAGTCAATACAAAGTCGCTTTCGGGATAAAAATAATTTAGACTCTTTTCATAATACTGCGCGGCCGCCCGTAGCCCCATGAAACGGAATCCCAGGGCAATATCCTTCACAAGCCCAGGCGCCTCCGGTCCGGTCTGTTCCATGGATAAGGCCGAAAGGAGCATGAGAAGACCCCGTCGCACATCTCTCCGTGTTCGAACGAGGCGTCTACCTTCTTTCACAAGCCTTTCGTAATCGCCTTTTTTTATTTCCACGGTGAAGCCCGTGCTGCAGACCATGCTGCTGTTATGGTTCCTGTTCCGAAAGCTGAAGCGCAGGCGATGTCCGCCGGGATAGAGTTCCTTCCCGTAATTGATGCGGTAACATCCATCACTGCATTTTTTTACGGCAACCGGTACATCATCCAGAGTTATATCAAGGTACCGCGTATCTATGCCGGCACTATCGGCATCACCGGTAATCTTTAAAAATATGTCAGGATGATGATCCCGTATCATATTTTGCAGGAATCCGGAATTTTCAACAGTACATGAAAAATGAATCAGGGCCGATGGAATGCCCCCGCGGAAGTAACGAGAAAGGGAGCGGAAATATGACTCGGCTTCACGTTCGTTGTACTGGGGATCTTTTAACCGCAGGGCTTGTTTCTCATCGCTGAAAAAACAAGCTTCACCGATCACGCCGGGACAGATCGATGCGGTCTTTCGCAGAATCCGCGTTCCCGTTTCCTGGAATACGGCAAAATCGGATACAATCCTTCCCCGCTCATCCATCATGTTGTGAAACTCATCGAGGAGATAGCGGGCGTAATCAAAACTGGCGGGTCGAATGAAACGATTTCCCCATATGAGCACGGCAGGATAGTTGATTTCATCGGACCTTCGCGCTGAACCATTATGATGGATGCTGATGAGAATATCCGGGGCGCTCTTCTCCACCAGGGCTATCCTTTCCTCAAGACTCACATCGCTGTCGGTACGCCGGCTCATGACAACCTGGGCCCCGGCCTCCCTCAACATCATCTCCAGGATGAGCGATACGCGCAGATTGACCATTTCCTCGGTTATCCCGCCGGGGCCTGTCCGGAACCGGTCCGTGGTCCCCTTTCCTCCGTGTCCGGGATCAATGAAAATTTTCCTCCCCTTCAGCCAGGTGTGATCCTTAAGGTTGAGTGAACCACGATAGCCGTCATAGCGGTATGAATCTGTTGACAGGGGATTCATTCCGCAGGAGAGAAGAATCGGTGTAATTAGTAGCAGCAAAGCGGATACTGCACGTTTATATAACCTGAATTGGTCCATGGGCTCTGCCTTCAATGAATTGCCGGACAAAGGAATTATCCGTATTTTTTATTTCTTCGGGCCTGCCGCTGAAAATGACATGTCCGTCATAGAGCATGGCGATCCTGTCGGCGACCCTGTACGCCGATTTCATGTCGTGAGTGACAACCACCGATGTGATCCCGTAGGTATCACGCATCTTCAGGATGAGCCTGTCCACAGCGCCTCCCGTAATGGGGTCCACTCCCGTGGTGGGCTCGTCATAGAGCATTATTTCGGGTTTTATGGCAATGGCCCTGGCAAGACCCACGCGCTTCTGCATTCCTCCCGAGAGCTCCGATGGTCTTTTGTCCTCGATATCCCGAAGCCCTACCTGCTCAAGAAGATGCGGGACCATATTTTTTATTTCGTCCTCGGAAACACCCTTTCTCCTCATGCCAAAAGCCACGTTATCGTAGATATTCATTGAATCAAACAGAGCGGCCCCCTGAAAAAGAATACCGTATTTTGCCTCAATGGCCATTCTTTCATCGTTCCCGGCCCTGGAATAACAGACATCATCAACATAGATATCGCCTGAATCAGGTTTTAAAATACCGACAAGATGCTTTAGTATAACTGATTTTCCCGTACCGCTCTTGCCGATGACACAGAGCACTTCTCCTTCATAGACATGGAGGTCCAGCCCGCTGATAACAACCTTGGGGCCGAAGGCTTTATGCATTCCCTCAATCCTGATTTTTTCCTTCATGGTTCAATACTGTACAAGGAAGCCGCTTTGCCGTCAAGCAATTCAGCGGCCGGGCCTGAATATTATTCAGCACGAACTGTCATAATTGTATTGACATGCATGTCATGGAGAATTTCATATTTATCTTATGATCCTTATCCAGAAACCGCAGATCAGCACCTTCAGCCCGTGCGCCTACCTTCCCGACAGGGAATGGAGGTTTGAATATTTTTTCGCCATGGACCTCAATGAAGGCGAGTTGGAAGAACTTCTGGCCCGGGGATGGAGAAAATTCGGGGCCTACTTCTTCCGTCCGCAATGTGGTGAATGCCGTGAGTGTATACCCATCCGCGTCCGCGTGAGTGAGTTTAACGCGAGCCGCAGCCACCGGAGAATCCTGAAAAAAGGATCGGACATCGCGGTAAAATTCGGACCCCTGGAATACCGCGATGAGATATATGAAATCTACCGTATACACTCCCTTGATCGTTTCGGCAGGGAAACCGACAGGGACGAGTTCATCAGTTCATTCTATACACGCTCCTGCCCTTCGCTGCAGTCGGAATATTTCATCAATGAAAAGCTGGCTGCCGTGGGATTCCTTGATAAATCCGGTGAGGCCCTGAGCAGCGTCTATTTTGTTTTTGACACCACTTATGGAGAGTATAGACTTGGCTCACTGAGCATACTGAAAGAGATCGAACAGGCACTTACCATGAACCTGAAATACTATTACCTTGGTTATTATATCAGGGACAATCACAGCATGGCATACAAAAATCTCTTTCATCTCAATGAAAAATACGACTGGCTCAATAACATATGGAGCGGAGAGAAATCCCGATGAAAAAATACCACAAGGAAACCTTTGACAATATTCCCGGGGAAAAAAGAGAAAAAGTACTGCGCACGGCCATGAAGGAATTTTCCAAAAATGGTCTTACAGGTACCAAGGTCGGGGATATCGCCAAAAAGGCGGGCATTTCCCACGGCTCCATGTACAGCTATTTCCCCACAAAGGACGCCCTTATTAACACCATTATTTTCAAGGGATATGAACTGCAGAAAAACGGCCTCTCGGAAAATCCGGCAATGGGCCGCAACATTTTTGACAGGCTCGGAGCGATCCTCTCCTACGCCCAGCAACTGGCAAAAAACGACCCCGATATTATCTCCATCTGGAGCGAAATGAGTTTTGAATTCAATTCGCGCTTTTCAAAACAGATAATCAAGCTGGAAGAGGAGGCCATCCTGTTCTGGAAATATTTCATTGAAGAGGGTAAGAAGGAAGGAAGCATAGACGTTTCCATTGATACCGATTCAGCGGCCTATTGCATAGACAGCATCGTGGGCACTCTCATGAAATCCTATATTTCCCGGCATGAAAGGATGAAGCTGTCCATTCATTTCGGAAACAATGCCGACAATGACGATAAAGTCGTCAGCAGCATCATGACTCTCGTCAGAAACATGCTGAAGCCATAACCGGTTTTCCTCTCGTTAATTGCCCATATATTTAATTATTTTGTTGACTGATAATTAACTAACATTTAGCATGTGATGGTGACTGACATGTCAATCGTTTTTACTCAAAGGAGCTTGTCATGGATACTATCAGATTCCCGGAAAATTTTCTCTTTGGAGCGGCCACGGCAGCCTTCCAGATCGAAGGTGCGTGCGCCGAAGACGGCAAGGGTCCGTCCACATGGGATCACTTCACGGGCATAAAGGGAAAAATACGTGGAGGGAGCAATGCCTCAAGGGCCTGTGAACACTACCACCGTTACCCTGAAGACATCGCCATCATGAAAGAGTTGAATCTTGACGCCTACCGGTTTTCTATTTCATGGCCCAGGATCATGCCCAACGGCGAAGGCGTAGTAAATAACAAGGGCCTGGACTTCTACAGCAGGCTCGTTGACTCCCTTCTCGATGCGGGGATAGAACCCTTCATAACCCTGTTTCACTGGGACCTCCCCCTTGCTCTTCAGAAAAAATACCGCGGATTCGAGAACAGAACAGTAAGCCGGCTTTTCGCCGATTATGCTGAAGTCGTGGTCAGTCACCTGGGTGACCGTGTGAAGAACTGGATAACCATAAATGAACCCTGGGAGTTTTCCTGCATGGGACATCTCCTGGGAGAACACGCCCCGGGCAGAATGAGCCCCCGGGCTTTCTTCCGCGTCATGCACAATGTTCTTCTGGCCCATGGCTATGGCATGCAGGTCATCAAGGGACTCTATCCCGAAAGCCGTGCCGGCATAACCGTGAGCATGACACCAGTGCAGCCCATGACCGAATCAAAAAAGGACGCCTGGTCCGCTGTGATGGCCAACCAGTTCATGAACCACATTACCCTGTCACCGCTCTACCACGGCAAGTACCCCGAACCCTTCTGGTCAAAAATGAAAGTCCTCACCCCGAAAATCGCCGATGGAGACATGACAATCATCTCACAGAAAACCGATTTTTTAGGCCTCAATAATTATCAGCGCGAACGGGCCATGCATAAATGGTACATCCCCTTCTTTAAAACATGGATCACCGGGAGCGGCATTGCTGAAAGAGATTTTGTCCGTGACGGGGTTCAGTACACCAGCATGGGATGGGAGGTCCATCCCCCATGCATATATGACTGCCTGAAAACCATACAGACCGAATACGGCAATCCCCCTGTTTATATCACGGAAAACGGCGCCGCCTTTGATGACATGGTTACGGATGGAAAGGTCCATGATGAAAAACGCATTGATTACCTCAGTGGTTATCTTGCCATGGTTCGGAAGGCCATGACCGAAGGCGCCGACGTGCGGGGATATTTCGTGTGGTCTCTCCTGGATAATTTCGAATGGGCAGCCGGCCTGGGCAAACGGTTCGGCCTGGTTTATGTCGATTATGAAAGCCAGAAGCGCATCATAAAAGACAGCGGCCGGTGGTACAGCACCCTTATCAGTGGAAGCAAGGCCTGAGGGAGGCCCCTGCCACATCAAGCGGCCGTCATTTCACTTGTCAACGCGTCCAGGTTCGCAGCCAGCACACTTATAGCGCCCGAGGCTTCGGATATTTTTTCTGTAATCTCCACCATCTCGATGGCCGAGTTCGAAACATTCAGGACAGACTTGCTCGATTCATCGGTAGCCACCTTCTGTTCCAGGGTTGAATTTTCAATGGTCTTGCTGGACTGGTGTATTTTATCATTAAGATTCTTGATGGCCTTGATGGTCATATCTATATCACCGATAAGATAGCTGATATCGCCGATCTCCCGTTCTATTTTTATAATGGAGTTATCCAGCTGATCCATCATTCCCGCCGATTCAACAATGAGACTGCTGCTGTCATCCATGAGCATCCTGTTTTCCACAATTATTTTTTCTATCTCCCTGGCGTTACTGGTAGTGGCGTCAGCCAGTTTTGATATTTCATCGGCAACCACGGCGAATCCACGGCCCGCTTCTCCGGCCCGGGCGGCCTCTATGGCCGCATTCAGGGAAAGCAGGTTCACCTGGTCGGCGATATCATTGATTACCTGGATGAAAGTAGACATGATATTACTTTTATCCTTCAGAATCTGGAACTTTTCCCGTGTTTTTTGAATATGTGATGAGGAATTTTTCGAAAAGACCGTGACCTCCTCGACAGATTTTCGTATTTCCGTGGAACTATCCTGCACCCTGTCATTTACCATCTTAAGATCATTCACCGAATCAACGGCAATCTGCATCTCCTCGTAAAGGGAACGGGCCACCTCGCTTATGGACTCCGAGTTCGCTGCAAGCTCCTCAATTGCCGTCGATATTTCTTCCAGAGAAGACGCCTGGTTCTGTGAAATGTCCTTCAGGGTGACCGTCACATCTTCCTGACTTCTGGCCTGGGTTTTCATAATTACAATCGACTCCAGAACCTGACGCGCCATATGGGACAGTTTGCCCAGGTTTACATTGGCTTTTTCACTGCTGTCTATGGCAAGAAGCAACAGGTTGCTCGTTGCCGAAGCGCCGAAAGAAGCGGCAATTCCCACCCACAGATAGATGAGATACCGGATAATTATATTACTGGCCGGCCCGCCGGGAAGAAGCTCAGGCCGCAGAACAAGAAGCAATGTCTGAGATATGAAAACCATGACAAGCGCAAAGATACATGCCCGCCGGTTAAAATAAAAGATGCTCATGGCCAGAGGAATGTAATGGCTGGCGAACAGTTCCGTGGCACCATAGATAATGTATTGCATGATCCACAGGGAGAGCACCACGCTGATAATGCTGATATAGCTCGATACCTTCGTCCCCTTTAAGCGGGATGAGTTCACAAGTAACCAGGCGGCGCCGGTTATGAGGAGCATGAGAAACAGTTCCAAGCCGATATCTCCATATGTCAGGTAATGCGATGACTTCCCCGAAAGTTTTATCGCCAGGGTCGCCACGTTTCCCAGGAGAACTATACTCAGGAAAGCCTTGAACAATCTCCGGTTGTTATCGATAATCACCTGGGCGAAAATTCCACCTCTCTCAACAGTATCCCCCTTACTATTCTGCCTTTCCATCCTAAAACTCCTCACAATATTGATTATTACCTGACTATTAATTGTGAATTAATACCGCTATAGTATACAGGAAACTTCACATAATAGTCAAGAAATGAATTCTGTAAGCCTATATTTTTATAGTCAAAAAATATCATAATGTCCTATATATCAACTATCTTTTAATCAAAATAACACTTTTTTAGATAATCTGGCCAGATTTCCTGTACAGGTACCTGGATTTTTCCGGGATAAGGCCGTGATAAATTTATTGATTAATTTTTCCCAATACTATTAACTGACTGATTAATAAACGTCAGTTTTACTGGACCAAACACATTTCGAATTAGCGAGGAACTTTTTATGAGAAACATGCCTCTTTTTTCAATAATCTTTATCCTCTTATGCGGTTCCTTCACGTCGCTCCTGGCCCTTTCACCGGGAGACACAGTCCGGCCCGCGGAAATCCGTGACGCTCATAACAAACCCATGATGATTCCTTCACTGGGCGAAAAGCCCGTTCTCATTTTCTATCCCGATCCCGACGTACCGAACCAGAACAAGAATTTTTCCGAAGCCATGAAAAAAACAAACTTCCCCCCGGCGCGATTCGCCGGTATGGGAATCGTCAATCTGAAAGACGCGCCTTTCATCCCCGATTCACTGATCCGCTTCATGATTCGCCGTGAAATCGAGGCGGACAAGCGGGCCGTTATCTACACCGACCCGGACCGCCTCCTGCAAAAGGCCTGGAGACTGGGTGACTGCAACAATAAATTTGTCATCATCCTCATCGACAAAAATATGAAGGTGCTTTTCATAAAGAAGGGAGAGATGACACAGGAGGAGATTGACCGGGTCATCGGGCTTATCAGGGAAATGGTTAAATAAGAGGCCTAAAATTTTTTAAGGCTCTGTCCCTTCAGGTTATCTCTCTCATAACAACAGGGGTCAGAGCCTCTTATCACGCAAAAACTATACCGGCGTTCCGTATTACCGGTGTGTTACTCTCCTCCCGAAGAAACCGTTTCCAGGCCTCCCCGGTAGGTCACACTCACCACGATAGAAAGCATCTCCAGACCGTCGAGAAAGACCCGGTTATAAAACCTGGTCCCCGATGAAAAGAGTCCCCCCAGAGAAAAATTGACCGAAAATGAGTCACTGGGGATTATGGAACAGTTGAGCCCCAGCATGCCTGCCGTGATCGCTTTCATGGATACGGTCTGTCCGGGAATGGGAAATCCCCCTACGATAAGATCAGCTTCCAGTTCGGGTTTGTTGAAGCTCTGGATAAAAAGAAAATAGGGTGTTATGCGGAAATAATTATATATAGTCCGTGACAGGGCAATACCGATATTAATCCCTGCAATCACACCGCTTCCGGAAACAGTAGCGTCAGTATTCGCATCTGGTTCGGGAAAGGCGATATCGGCGTTGTAGCCTTGAAGGGACAGACCCCCAAAGACCGGCATGGACCACTTGTCATCCTCAATGATCTCATACCCAATGCCGCCATGGAACGAATAGAGGGAATAATCAACTTTCACACGATAATCGGTGCCGGGGCCGTAAAATTCACCCTTGAGGGTCCCTGCAGTTTTTAGAAAAGCAGCAATACCATAGGCCATCCAGCGGTCAGTAAGGGCATATCCGCCGCCCAGGCCGAGAGAAAAGCCCCTCAGGTCATGACCCCGCACATCGGGATCGTCAAAAACCCGGGATATATCAAAATAGGCAGGAACCACCGACACGGTCCAGTTCCCTGTGCTGAAATGGGTCATGGGCGTAAAGGAGTCCGATATTATGGACGAGGTCACATTAACGATGCCATCCACGGCACGTGTAGTAACATCTTTATCAAACTGGGCGAAAACGTTATGCGGCATCATTATCAGGAATAGAACTGCATTGAAACTCATCGCAAACTGAAAAAAGCGAGGTTTTAACCGCATCATACCCAGACCTCCCGGACAATACGGACCAACAAGGTCCGCACATCTTAAAAATATTTTCTATTTGAGCAGTGGAACAGCCATGCCTAACATGAGATCAAAATATTATCCGAAGCATGGCAATTCAGGAACGCATGATTCGACGCATATGTCAAATATTTTTATACTTGCGTGCAAACATCTACAGCACGTGGCGCATGCGGAAAATCTCCCGGCCTTCATAGGTCCCTGCGGGTATAAAGCTCTTCTCCAATCCCCGGGGGATAAAGGGCTGCATTTCCGCAGTAAGATAAAGATTGCCCGGCTCGGCATATTTCTGCCCCAGGTGGAATATGGAATTGATCGTGTCGGAAATCAGTTCGCCCGTATCCCCCCTGGTCTCATAGATGGTGTTCCCTATATGAAGGGCAATTCTGTATGACAGAAGGAGATCATGATCCATATCTTCGGCATTGATAAGCCTCCTGTTCAGCATAATTGAAAAAGATGTCAATACAGCATCGCTCTTTTCCCCGTTAAACGGAAACAATATAAGACCGCCGAAATCCATCCAGATCCATATTTTACCATGCACCGGGGCGATTATCGAGTTTATTATATCATGAAATTTCTGCACAACTACTTTCAGGTTATCAGCGCCATAATTTTTTTTCAATTCACGCTGATTATCCAATTCAATAAACATGAAGGAAAATGTGTATTCATTGCCGGACTTAATGCTCCTCCAGTCGGGCCCCGAGGGGATCAGGCCCGGAATTATCTCGGTGGTACCGACTTCTTCCTCAGTTTCACCGGAACCGGCAGCAATGAATTCCAGCACACGCTTCATTCTTTTTGCATCAATGCCGTCTTTACACTCCTGCTTCCCAATATAATCGACACCTCCCCGGTGAAAAATTTCAGCAACATCGGCCACACTTCCCTTCGGGTCAAGAAAGCCAAAACGGCATCCTTCCTGTTTCTCAAGCTGTATCAGCACTTTCCTGATTTCAGGCATCTTCATGGTGCCGGCATCTACATACACCAATGATTTTACCGGAATGGTTTTCAGCATTTTTTTCATTTCATCAAAAGCATGATACTCGATGAACCAGTCTCCCTTCTTCTCAATTTTATTGAAGGTTCCCGAAACTGTTTTTGCGTTTGAAAAAACAATAATTTTCATACCACCTCTTTTATATCATGCATAGTTGTTCCCGGCAGATATATTCCATATACTCACTGCTCCCACCGAAGACCGTAGTTGAAATAATTCGTCCTGTCATCGACCTTGACTGGATGAAAAGCATCCATAATATTTTTATCCAATGTTGTGGCCACGGCATCGCTTATAGTCAGCGTGTTGGGATTGGTAAACTTCGATTCAATATCCATCACCTTTTTTATCACATCACTACGCTTCAGCTCCTCCTCGTTGTCCGAATAGGACATGCGTCCGCCATGAACGGCCAGCCGGACACCCAGAGGTTTGTCGAGACGACATTGAAGCTGATTATACAGGAAAAGGCGATGTACAATATCCATGCCACTGACGGTGGCATAGAGATTCTTATTCGAAAAGAAAAAAGCAACAAGTCCGCCATCGCCCTCCCAGTTCCAGATACGGCCATTACGTTTATCTATTGCCGATTGCACCATGCTCCGAAGATCCCCATACGTGGACTGAATAATATCCTCGGAATACTTCCTGACCAGGGCCGTATTTCCCACAATATCCAGGCGGAGAAAAGCAAAAGTATAATCCTCATCGTCCATGAGGGCCCCCCAATTTCTGGTTCGCCTCACAGCGGGATCCTCAACAAATATTTTATTCTCCTGATCATAGATGATTCCCTGCTCTCTCATCTCCATTATAATCTGACGCAGATACTTAATAGGATACTTCCTTCCCATATAGCCGTTGGAGTGTATATCGATGAGATGCTGGATTAGTTGAAGAAAAAGCTTTGCCTTTTTAACGTCAGCGACTATCTGCTGAGCCGCATTCTTGCGCGGTACGGGGATATTCTCGGGAAAACCGGTACTTCTGTTGATATCGTAACTCTGTATAAGCATCCTCGCCACCATTGTCATGGTCCCAAGATCGAGAGATTCCGCCAATGCTTTCGCAGCCAGACTGGCAAGTGAACTGTTAACCTGCATGCAAGACCCTCCTCAATTCAAAACTGGCCGGATTGTTCCCGTAATATATGACAGTTTTTCTGAAAATTCCACAGAAGTATACCAACTGAAAACCAAAACAGCTAAAGTCAATCCGCTCTGTAACTCTATATAATATTATTAGCCGCGTAAAGAACTAATTTCCCATGGTGAATCTTTTTTCATTGCAGTTCGAAAGTAATTTCCTGTTCCAAAAATAATCCGGGATCACTGAATTTTCAGGATCAGAGCACACTGCGATTGTTTCAGTGACTCCCCGGGGTCAGAGCATAGTACTGGATGCCAATGATTCCCGGAGGGACAGAGCATTATCATAATTATTAAAAGAAAAGAACCCCATTAAGCAGAAAAAGCACTGGCAATACTACCACAAGGAAAATAACTGTATTCACCACAAAGAGCCCTGAAGCCAGACGCATATCCAGATCATAAAGAATGGAGGAGAGTACAGAATATATGGCAGCAGGCATGAAAGATTGCAGCATAATAACCGACTCAATGTCGCGGTCTAATTCGATAAAACGTAAAGCGCCCCATGTCAGGGCAGGCAGGGCAATAAACTTGCCCAGGGCCAAAAAAAGGTGCTCAGGCCGCAACGCTTTTATATCAGAAAAAGTAAAATTAAGACCCAGGGTTATATAATACATAGAAATGGAAACCATAAGAATCATGTCCATGGGAAAAGCAAACGCAGGTCGGGGAATATGAAAGAGATGCAGGGTCAGAGCAAGTCCCGTTGCGTAGAGTGGCATATTCTGCCGGTTTATGAACAA
This sequence comes from Spirochaetae bacterium HGW-Spirochaetae-1, assembly GCA_002839375.1. Taxonomy (NCBI): domain Bacteria; kingdom Pseudomonadati; phylum Spirochaetota; species Spirochaetae bacterium HGW-Spirochaetae-1. The sequence goes on from PGXY01000003.1 coordinate 682,083, forward strand.
TTTTTTTAACATGTCCAGACTAAAACCCTCTTTCCGCGAGGCAAAACCAGCGAAGGGAAAAATTACGGCAAATATGTAAGGCATAAAATAGACGAGGAATATAGATGACATCCCCAGACCATTAAAACCGCCAAAGATATAACAAAGAAATCCTCCCATGGTGAAACCATGATTAGCCAATGATGAGCTGATAAGGTAGGTTGCCCTGGATTTTTCCTTGAGCCTGGTGAATGCAACCGTGGCATATCCCAGCATAAAACCACCCAGTACCAGGATCAGCCCTGCCAGAGGAAGGAGAAGTAGCTCAGGGGTCAGAGCCAGCCCCCAGATGCTCCAGATAACCACAAATGGTTCTACAAATATAAGATTTGCCCTGACTATTTTTTGAGCAACACCAGAGGGATTACGAAACTGTCTTTTTAAAAATGAACCCAGAATGAAAGGTATAATAATGACAAGTTGGAAAAGTATAAATTTGATTTCTACCGGCATAGCATATCCTATTATTATTGCTGCCCATATGGGTCTTCAATTCGCGGAAGGTCAATTCATTTTATTCACAATTTCTGCATGCCAGGGGTCAGAGCCTCTTTCTATAAAAACATGCTCTGACCCCATTTTCTTAAACAAATTTTATTCAATCCCCACACTGCTCCTTCGTTTTATTAATAAACGATTTTCATATAAAAGGAGCATAGCACCATGCCACGAAA